>NZ_JBMRGJ010000007.1:0-171313 GCF_049384325.1 Stenotrophomonas sp. CASM114
GGTCCACCGTGGAATCGTGAGGTTGCCGGCCAGCGGCCGGCACTACCAGGCGATCAGGTCTGCCTGCGCCGGATCGGGATCGCCGACACCGGCACCGAGGCCACGTCATGCCCGCCTTCGCGGATCGGTGCGCCCGGGTCCGGTGCCCAGGCGTGGGCGTAGATCACTTCCCAGCTGCTGGGCAGCTTGCCGTCGGCGCGTCGCATCGGTTCATACGCCGCTGCCGCCGCGGCGAAGCGGCCACGCCCGGTCAGCGTGTGGCGGCGGTCCACCCGCGCATTGGTCGCGCCCATCGCGCGCAGCTCGCGCATCAGCGAGGGCAGGTCGTCGTAGGTCAGGGTGAACAGATCGCGGTCCAGCACCGGGTCGCGGAAACCGGCCATCATCAGCGCATCGCCGAACTGGGCGATCTGCGCGAAGCGGCTCACGTGCGGGCGGTCATCGGCAGCTGCGAACGCTTCGTTGAGTTCGACCAGCGTGTCCGGGCCGAAGGTGGAGCACAGCAGCAGGCCGCCGGGCTTGAGCACGCGGCGGAAGCCGGCAAACACCGCCGGCAGGTCGTCCACCCACTGCAGGCACAGGTTGCTGAAGATCACGTCCACGCTGTTGTCGGCCAGCGGCAGCGCGGCGGCGTCGCCGCACAGGCGCTGGAACGGCTTCCACCAGCCGGCCTGGCGCTTGGCCTGGTCCAGCATCGGCAGCGCCACGTCCAGCGCGATCACCTGCGCCTTCGGCCAGCGCTTCTTCATCAGCGCACTGGCGTGGCCGGTACCCGCGCCGATGTCCAGCACTACCTCGGGCTTGCGTGCCTCCAGGTAGTCCAGCGATTCCACCAGCCGTGCCTGTACCTCGCGCTGCAGGGCGGCGGCGGCGTCGTAGCTGTTGGCGGCGCGGGCGAACGCGCGGCGGACATGGCGGGCATCGAAATGGGACGGCATTGCGAAAGTCTCTTAGAACGTACCGGGGTAGGCGCCGCCGTCGATCAGCAGGTTCTGCCCGGTGAGGTAACCGGCTTGTGCGCTGCACAGGAAGGCGCAGGCCGCGCCGAATTCATCCGCCGTGCCGAAGCGGCCGGCCGGGATCTGCTGGCGGCGGCGTTCGGCCACTTCGGCAGCATTGCCGTCCTTGCCCGCACTGTGGGCGAAGTTGGCGCGCAGGCGGTCGGTGTCGAACTGGCCGGGCAGCAGGTTGTTGATGGTGACGTTGTGCGCCACGGTACGGCGCGACAGCCCGGCGACGAAGCCGGTCAGGCCGCTGCGCGCGCCGTTGGACAGTGCCAGGATGTCGATCGGGGCCTTCACCGCCGAGGACGTGATGTTGACGATGCGGCCGAAGCCACGCGCGATCATCGCGTCCACGGTGGCGCGGATCAGCGCGATCGGCGCCAGCATGTTGGCGTCCAGCGCGGCGATCCAGTCGTCGCGCTCGAAATTGCGGAAGTCGCCCGGTGGCGGGCCACCGGCATTGGTGACCAGGATGTCCACCTGCGGGCATGCGGCGAGCGCTGCGGAGCGACCGGCCTCGGTGGTCACGTCGGCGGCGACCACGCGGACTTCGGCGGCGCCGGGCAGGGCGCGCAGCGCTTCGGCGGCGGCCTGCAGCGCAGCCTCACCACGGGCCACGATCACTACGTTGACGCCCTCGCGCACCAGCGCACGCGCGCAGCCCAGGCCCAGCCCCTTGCTTGCGCCGCAGACCAGTGCCCAGCGGCCGTTGATACCCAGATCCATGCATCAATCCTGCGGAATGAGGAAGGCGCTCATTGTCCGCCATCGGCCGGTGACAGGCCGGCAACGAAGTGTTGCAGGGCGGCGGCCACCTCGTCGGCATGGCCGAGGAAGGGCGCATGGCCGCCGTGGGCGATGGTCAGCGCCTGCGCACCGGGGGTCAGTGCCGCGGCGGCCTGCATTGCCGCCGGAGACACCAGCCGGTCACGCTGGCCGGCGATCCACAGGCTGGGCTTGGCCAGCGTCGGCAGTGCGCCACGCAGGTCGGTGCTTTCCAGCAGGCGCAGGCCTTCCAGCAGGGCGCGTTCGGTGGGTGCACCGCGCTCGACCAGGCGCTGGCGCAGCGTGCGCAGCTCCTCGCGGGCGTGTGCCGAGCCCATGACATCCAGCGCCAGGAAGCGTTCCAGGGTGCCACCGAAGTCGGTGGCCAGCTCGCCCCCGAACTGCTCGAACACCGCCGGCTCCACCGCATGCGGCCAGTCGTCGCCACGCACGAAGCGCGGCGTGGCCGCGATCATCGCCAGCCCGCGCACCTTCGGCAGTGTCGCGGCGGCGTGCAGCGCGAACAGGCCGCCCAGCGACCAGCCGCACCACACCGCAGGCGGCGTGGCCGCGGCAATGGCATTGACCACGAACGGCAGGCGCAGCGGCGTGGTGTCCTCGCGGCTGTGGCCATGGCCCGGCAGATCAACCAGATGCAGGGTGAAGTGATCGGCGAGGCGTTGCACCAACGGAGCGAACACGCCGCCCTGCAGGGCCCAGCCATGGATCAGTACCAGGTCCGGCCCCTGGCCGGTGACGTCGATATGCATGGGGAAACGGCAACTGGCTCAGGCAAAGACAGGCAGCGGCGGTGGCGCGGCCTCACGCGCGGCCAGGTCGACGCGATCGCGCGCGCTGGCAATGGCTTCGACCAGGCCACGCACCTGCTCGGGGGTGTGCAGCGCGGACAGCGTGACGCGCAGGCGCGCCTTGCCTTCGGGAACCGTGGGCGGGCGGATCGCGCCGACCAGCCAACCGGCCTGTTCCAACGCCTGGGACATCGCCACGGCGCGATGGTCGTCGCCACACAGCAGCGGCTGGATCGGCGTTTCCGAGGCCATCAGGTCCAGGCCATGGCGGCGGCTTTCGCCGCGGAACAGCGCGATCAGATCGGTCAGTTTCGAGCGCCGCCAGTTGTCACGGCGCGCCAGGCGCACCGCTTCCAGTGCAGCGGCGGCCAGCGCCGGCGGCATCGCAGTGGTGTAGATGTACGGGCGTGCGGTTTCGGCCAGGTGCTCGACCAGGTCGTCGCGGCCCAGCACCAGCGCGCCGGAACCGCCCAGTGCCTTGCCCAGCGTGACCAGCTGCAGCGGCACATCATCCACGCCCAGCCCGGCGGCGGCCACGGCACCACGGCCATCACCGACCACGCCCACGCCGTGTGCATCGTCCACATAGAACAGCGCCTGCTGCAGGCGTGCCACCAGCGACAATGCACGCAGCGGTGCGATGTCGCCATCCATGCTGAAGACACCGTCGGTGGCCAGCATCGCCGCGCCGTCGGGCGCGTGCTTGAGCTGGCGCATCGCGCCTTCGGCGTCGAGGTGCGGATAACGGCGCAGGCGCGCACCCGCCAGCCGCGTCGCATCGAGCAGGCTGGCGTGGTTGAGCTTGTCCTGCACGCACACATCGTTCTCTTCGCTCAGCAGCGCCTGCTGCACGGCCAGGTTGGCGGCGAAGCCACTGCCGAACAGCAGCGCGCGCGGGTAGCCCAGCCACTCCGCCACTTCGCGCTCCAGCGCCTCATGCAGAGCGTGGTGGCCGCAGACCAGATGCGAGGCGCCCGCGCCGGAGCCTTCGCGTGCGGCCGCATCCTGCAATGCGTTGACCACGCTGAACTGCTGGGCCAGGCCCAGGTAATCGTTGCTGCAGAAGCCGGTCAGCCACTGGCCGTCTACCTCCAGGCGGACGCCATCACGACGGCTGACCGTGCGCCGCGTGCGGCGACGGCCTTGGGCATCGCGCAGGGCGCGTTGGGCGTGGAGGCGGGCGGTCAGGTCGGGGCGGGCCATGGCGGCTGAATGCGGCGACGGGGCGGCTAGGGTAGCGCGTTGCCGCGGCGCCTGCTTGCGGCCCGTCTCAGGCCGCGTGAGCGCAGCCACAGGCGGGCGCATCGGCGCTGATATCAGCGTGCACGGTGCCGCCGTGGTCGTGGCCCTCGGCATCCACCTGCACCGCCATCGGCTGCAACCCCAGCCGCGCGAACAGGGCCAGGTCGCGCTCGCTCTCCGGGTTGCCGGTGGTCAGCAGCTTGTCGCCGTAGAAGATCGAGTTGGCACCGGCCACGAAGCACAGCGCCTGCAGTTCGTCGCTCATCGCCTCGCGACCGGCCGACAGCCGCACCATCGAACGCGGCATGGCGATGCGTGCCACCGCGATCATGCGCACGAACTCGAACGGATCCAGCTCGGCGCTGCCATGCAGCGGCGTGCCCGCCACCTGCACCAGCTTGTTGATCGGCACCGAATCGGGATGCGCCGGCAGCGTGGCCAGCGCCAGCAGCAGGCCCACGCGCTGCGCGCGCGTCTCGCCCATGCCGACAATGCCGCCGCAGCAGGTTTTCAGACCGGCATCACGCACGTGCGCCAGCGTGTCCAGGCGGTCCTGGTACTGGCGCGTGTGGATGATCGAATCGTAGTAGTCCGGCGCGGTGTCGAGGTTGT
This sequence comes from Stenotrophomonas sp. CASM114, assembly GCF_049384325.1. NCBI lineage: Bacteria > Pseudomonadati > Pseudomonadota > Gammaproteobacteria > Lysobacterales > Lysobacteraceae > Stenotrophomonas > Stenotrophomonas sp. CASM114. Next base: position 4,433 of record NZ_JBMRGJ010000007.1, read on the forward strand.
GGTTGTAGTAGTCCAGGCCCGCATCCTTCAGCGCACGCGCCTGCTCGCCACTGAGCATGCCCAGCGTGGCGCAGGTTTCCAGGCCCAGTGCCTTCACCCCGGCGATCATCGCCGCCACCTTCGGGATGTCGCGGTCCTTCGGCGATCGCCACGCGGCACCCATGCAGAAACGCGATGCGCCGGCAGCCTTGGCCTGGCGTGCCTTGGCCAGCACCGCGTCGGTGTCCATCAGCTTCTGCGCGTTCACCCCGGTGCTGTAGCGCTGTGCCTGCGGGCAGTACGCGCAGTCTTCCGGGCAGCCGCCGGTCTTCACCGACAGCAGCGTGGACACCTGCACCTGCGCTGGGTCGAAGTGCTCGCGATGGACTGCGGCGGCGCGGAACAGCAGCTCGGGGAACGGCAGATCGAACAGCGCCTGCAGTTCGTCGTGTTGCCAGTCGTGGCGGATGGCAGCAGCCATGGCGGGACCTTGGGGTACGAGTGAAGCGAGGGCGGCAGTGTGGGTGGGTTGGTGAGTCCTGTCAACTTGATTGATTCCCATGTGGTTTACATCGACTGACCGCCATGAATGGGCGCTACGCTGTAAGTTCATTGCTGCATACGGACGCGCGAGCACGTGCCATGAACAGCTATCAGTCCTACCCGATCCGCCGCGACGCGGTGCTGTGCAGCCTTGCCGAACTGCCCGACGGCGGCCTGCGCGTGGTGCTGGATGATCTTCGCCAGTCCGACACGCCAGGGCAGTGGAAGAACCACGTCTTCGTGACCTTCAAGGACTACCCGGCAGGGCAGCTCGATCCGGCGACGTTGCCCAAGGAGGAGCTCGAGGCTTTCGGCCACTATGTGCTGGTTCGCCTGTTGGCCATCAATGGCTGCCTGCGCGATACGGACGAGCGCTCCGACAACGATGCCCATCTCACTGACCTGGCGCGGCAGAACATCGCCGCGCTGACCAGCGAGGACATCGCCTCGATCGATGAGCAGCTGTTCTCCCTCTGCGACGGGCAGTTCCGAAAGATCGCCTACATTGTGGGCATGGTCATGTCGCTGCAGCCGAAGTGCCGATCGGGAATTCCCGATGTGTTCTATGCACGGCGTATACGCATGCTGGTGGAACGGGGCATGTTGCAGGCGCAGGGCGACCTCACGCGGATGGGCCGTTGCGAAGTGCGCGTCCGGCAGTAGGCTTGCGCCTACCAGGACCTCATTGGAACTGTGCTTACATCTACCTGCTGGAAGGACACATGCTGAAGTCCATCCAGAAGATGGCGGCATCTGAGGCAATGAAAGAAGGATGCGCATGGAACCGGACACGATGCCGCAGGGCGGAAAGCTGCTGATACTCGATCTGGATGAGACGCTGGTGCATGCCAGCGAGCGTGAACTGGAGCGAGCCGCGGATTTCCGCCTCGTCGGCTACCACGTCTACCTGCGGCCCCATCTGCAGGCATTCCTCGACTATGCCTTTGCCCATTTCACGGTGGGTGTGTGGACGTCGTCCGGGCAACTGTACGCCGAACCGCTGGTGGACCGGCTGATGCCGGGGCGTCCGCTGGCGTTCCTGTGGTCCGCGCCGCGGTGCAGCACGGCCCGTGATTGGGAAACCGGCGGTTACACCTCGCAGAAGCGGCTGGGCAAGCTGAAGCGCCACGGCTTCCGTTTGGAGCAGATGATCGGTATCGATGACACGCCCGGCAAGTACGCCAGAAACTACGGAAATCTGGTCGCGGTGCGTGAGTTCACCGGTGATCCGGCTGATGACGAGCTGGCCCATCTGCAGCTGTATCTGGAGTGGCTGCGGCAGCAGCCCAACGTGCGAGCGGTGGAGAAGCGCCGGTGGCGGGAGCGCCTGCACGCATAGGTAGCTGCACAGGGCAGGTGCTATCGGCGAGCACCCGCACTCGCGCGTTTCACCGCATCCTGCAAGGCCTGCAGCCACAATAACCGCTGCCCAACGCAAGCGCTGGCGCGCAGACTGTGCCCCATGACCGATCTCCATCGCCTCCGCGGCCGCATCACCGCGCTGGTTCTCAGCGAGGCCTGGCGCCGCCGCGCCGCGCTCTGGGGCGGCGCTGTGGCCGTAGCGCTGGTGGCCATCCTGTTCGCCAAGGCCAGCGACGCGGCCTTCCATCTGTTCCAGCGCATCACCGCGCACTCGCCGTGGTGGGCCCTGCTGCTCACGCCGGGCATCTTCGCGCTGCTGGCCTGGTTGACCAGTGGCGTGCTGAAGCCCACGCGGGGCAGCGGCATTCCGCAGGTCATCGCTGCGTTGGACAAGCCCGATGAGCCATTCCGGAAGACCAATCTTTCGCCTGCGGTCTCAGCCGGCAAGCTGCTGCTGACCTCGTTGTCGCTGCTCGGCGGCGCGTCGGTCGGACGCGAAGGTCCCACGGTGCATGTGGGTGCCAGCCTGATGTACCTGTTCGGCCGCTGGTTCGGCTTCAAGGATCCTCGCGAGCTCTCGCACTTTCTGCTGGCCGGTGGTGCAGCGGGCATTGCCGCGGCGTTCAACACGCCGCTGGCCGGCATCGTATTCGCCATCGAGGAGCTCAGCGGCCGTTTCGAGCATCGCTTCTCCGGCACCCTGCTGACGGCGGTGATCGTCGGTGGCGTGGTGTCGCTGGGCCTGCTTGGCAACTACACCTACTTCGGCCATGTGAGCGCGCGGTTGCCGCTGGGGCAGGGCTGGCTGGCGATCCTGCTGTGCGGCGTGGTGGCCGGGTTGCTGGGCGGCCTGTTCGCGCGCGCGGTGCTGGCCAGTGCGGCGGGCCGCCCGCGTTGGCTGGGCCAGCTGCGCCAGCGGCATCCGGTGCTGCTGGCCGCAGGCTGCGGTCTGGCGGTGGTGGCACTGGCTTTGACGTTCGGCGACGGCGCGTTCGGCACCGGCTACGAACAGGCGCGCAGCCTGGTGCAGGGGCAGGCGTTGGTCGGCCACGAGTTCGGGTTGATGAAGCTGCTGGCCAACCTGGCATCGTACGTGGCCGGCATACCCGGCGGCCTGTTCTCGCCCGCGTTGGCGGTCGGTGCGGGGCTGGGCCACAACCTGGCGGTGCTGATGCCGGGCGTGGACCCACGTGCGTTCGTGCTGCTGGGCATGTGCGCCTACCTGACCGGCGTCACCCAGGCACCGCTGACCTCGGCGGTGATCTCGCTGGAGCTGACCGACAGCGGCGATCTGCTCCTGCCGATCCTGGCCACGGTGCTGATCGCGCGGGGCGTGTCCGGTCTGGTATGCCGGGTGCCGATCTATCGTGGGTTGGCGGAGGTGTTGACGGCGTCGGCCGTTGCATCAACCGGGCCTGGGCAGGGCGGACGCCTTTCCTGATCGGCAGCACCCTCTGCAGTTGCGGGCAGTCCCGACACTGCGATCGGTGCTTCGCCGATGGCCGCACATGGGCAGCGCGATGAAGCATGGGCAATGCGCATTGATCTCCTGCGTTCGGCAACCCGTGTCTCCCGCGCACTGCTGGGTGTCCTGCTGCCACTGCGCTGCCTGGTCTGCGGCGATCCGGGCCATGATGATCTCGATCTGTGCCGCGCCTGCCTCGCCGGACTGCCCTGGGCCGGTCGCGCCTGCCTGCGGTGTGCACTGCCGTTGCCGGATGAGGGCCTGATCGTCTGCGGCAGCTGCCGCGAGGAAGCACCACCGCAGACGGCCACGCACGCCAGCCTGCTGTACCTGCCGCCGGTGGACCAGCTGCTGCTGCGCTACAAGTTCCATCAGGACCTGGCGGCCGGTCGCCTGCTGGCGCAGTTGATGCAGCGCGCACCACCGCCCTGGTCCTGCCCGCCGCTGGTGCCGGTGCCGCTGCACCGCCGGCGCCTGCGCCAGCGCGGCTACAACCAGGCTGCCGAGCTCTGCCGGCTGCTGCCGTTGCCGGTCTGGCAGGGGCTGTACCGGCGGCGGCACACCGCACCTCAGTCCGAACGCACGGCCGAACAGCGCAGGGAAAACCTGTTCGATGCGTTCGATGTCCACGGGCCGGTGCCCACGCATCTGACCGTGGTGGACGACGTGATGACCACCGGCAGCACGGTGATGGAAATCGCCGAAACCCTGCGCTGCGTGGGCGCCAGAGAGGTGCGGGTATGGGTGTGCGCGCGGGTGCCGTGATCGCTCCCTTCATCGCAACGGGCTAGGATGAACCCGGTTCCGGATCGAAGGAGTGACCATGAATTCCCCCTTGTCTCCCTTGTTGTCAGCGGTTGGCCGCAGCTGGTGGATCCTGCTGCTGTATGGCCTGGTCGCGCTCGGCTTCGGCATCATCGCCATCGGTTGGCCGCTGTCCGCAGCCATGGCATTGGCCTGGACGCTGGGCGTGATGGCCATCATCGAAGGGGTCATCAGCCTGTTCGCACTGATCAGTGGTGGCAGCGGCGCCTCGCGCGGCTGGCTGGCGCTGTATGCCATCGCTTCGCTGGGCTTCGGCATCCTGGCGGTGATCAACCCGCTGGCCACCGCCAGCGTGCTGGTGCTGTTCCTGGCGGCGTGGCTGCTGGTAGCCGGCATCTATCGCATCGTCTTCGCGATCCGCGTGCGCAAGCAGATCCAGGGCGAGTGGCTGCTGATCCTCAGTGGCGTGCTGGCGGTGGTGCTGGGGCTGCTGTTCGCGGCCAATCCATACGCAGGCGTGGCGGTGACCACGCTGTGGATCGGCATTGGCAGCCTGCTGTACGGGCTGCTGCAGGTGCTGGTGGCGTTCAAGCTGCGGAAGCTGAAATGAGGGGCGCGCTTCCGCTCCTGCTGGGCGCGGCGCTGGTGCTGGCCGGATGCATGCCGGGTGCCACGCCCGGTGCGCTGGCAGGCAAGGATCATGCGCCGCGCGCCGGCGTGGACGTGCGCCTGAGCGCGGTCGATGCGGCTGGCAACGGCACTCCGGCGCACTGGCAAGGTGAAACCCTGGCCCTGCGCGAGCCGCCGATTGCCGGCAGTGCGGACATCGCCGATGTGCGCTACGTGCTGGACGATGCCAAGCAGCCAGGCCTGCAGATCCGCTATCGGCCAGAAGCGCATCAGCGCATCCACGATGGCACCTCGGCCCTGGTGGGCCAGCGCGCGGCGATCAGCGTGGACGGCCGCGTGCTGATGGTGGCGACGGTGAAAGGCCCCTTCGGGGAATCGATGATGCTGAGCGGGCTGCCGAGCATTGCCGAGGCGCAGGCGCTGGCCAGGCACATCACCGGTCAGTGACGGGCGCGCCAACACCACCGCGCTACGCGCGGAGGTCGACCAAGGTCGACCGCTACCGTGCGAACCGTGCCTCGATCTCCTCCAGTGACTTGCCCTTGGTCTCCGGCAGCCAGAACGCGGCTACCAGGAAGAACACGAACGTGCACGCCGCCCAGAACAGGAACATGCTGGCGTAGCCGTAGTGGCCCACCGTGGGCAGGAAGATGGCGGCGATGGTCGTGGACACGAACTGGTTGATCAGCAGGGCGATGCTCATGCCGTTGGAGCGGATGCGATTGGGCATCAGTTCCGACAGTGCCAGCCACACGCAGACGCCGGGGCCGACCGCGAAGAACGCGACGAATACCAGGATGCAGGCGGCTACCGCCCAGCCATGCGCCGGCGGCGGCACCGGGCCGATGCGGGCCTGCTCGATGCGCAGCGGTGCCTGTGCGGCCTTGGCCGGGTCGGCGAACGGGTTCAGATGCAGCTTGCGGAAGAACGCGCCGATCACACTGTCCGGCTGCACGGTCCCGGCACGCTCGATGCGCAGCTCGCGGTCGGTCAGGCTGTCGCTGCGCAGGGCGCGCACATTGGTGAAGTCACCGTAGGCGTACGACACGGTCAGCTGCATCGGCCGGCCTTCGCTGTTTATGCCACCGCCCAGGCGCTGCCACTGTGCGTCGTCCAGCACCAGCCGCAGGCCGTCGCCGCTGACCGCCGCGTGCAGTTGCGGCTGCACGTCGGCGCGGCCACGCTCGGCCTGGAAGAACAGCGTGGCGGCAGCCAGCAGGGCCACGCAGATGCCGCCGCTGCCGAGCATCAGCAGGAACTTGCGGCCCTTGCGGTCGACCAGCAGCAGCGCGACCACGGTCATCACCGCGTTGAGCAGCTTGATCGCCACGTCGGCGCCGTTGGCCACCGAGCCGGACAGGCCGGCCTGGTTGAGGATGTTCACCGCGTAGGCCAGCACCGAATTGATGCCGGTGGCCTGGGTGCAGGCCAGCACCACGCAGGCCAGCACGAACGGCACCACGTAGCGTCGGCTGAGCAGTGGGTCGCGCTTGCCGTCGCTGCTGCTCGATTCCGGCGCCTGGATCTGTGCAAGGGTGGGTTCCACGTCGGCAGCAGGCAGCACCCGCTGCAGGCTGCGGCGGGCATCATCGACGCGGCCGCGGCGCACCAGCCAGCGCGGCGATTCGGACAGCCAGAAGATGCCGGCACAGAACAGCAGGCCGGGCGCCAGACAACTCCAGAAGATGGTGCGCCACGCATGATCCTTCACCGTGAACAGTTCCTGCGCCTGCTGCGCCAGCGGCAGCGAGCGCACGGCTTCGGCGGCGGCATCCACCGCATGTGCGTGGTACAGCCCGATCAGTGCCGCCAACACCAGGCCGATGGTCAGCAGCAGCTGGAACATCGCCGCACCGCGTCCACGCCGCTCGGGGCTGAGCACTTCGGCCAGGTACAGTGGAATCACCACGCCGATCAGGCCGCCACTGATGCCCTGCAGCAGCCGCCCGAGCAGCAGCGGCGTATAGCCTGAGGCCAGCGCCATGATCGGAATCGACGCGGTGAACAGCAGGCCGGCCAGCAGCATCGCACCGCGGCGACCGATCAGGTCGGCGACCATGCCGGCGAACAGCGAGGACAGCACGCTGCCCAGCAGCACCGCCGCCACCACGAAGCCGAGTTGCTGGCTGCTGAGCTGCCAGGCGTGGCTGGCCGTTGCCTCCAGGTAGGGCAGGGCACCGGCGATGATGCCGATGTCGATGCCGTACAGCAGGCCGCCGAGGCCGCCGATGAAGAGCAGGTAGCGTACGGGCCAGCGCGGGGCGGTGCTTGCAGTCATCGGCAGTTCCTGTGGTAGCGCCGGGCCAGGCCCGGCGGCGGTTCGTCGCAGAGTGCATTCTGTAGAGCCGAGCCATGCTCGGCTGCTTTCCGTTCCGATATCGAGGTTCCCCATGCCGCGCTTCGCGCGGTGAGCCGAGCATGGCTCGGCTCTACAGGGAGCCCGCGCGGCATCCGGGCCGCATCGCTTGCGTCAGGTCAGATCGACCACGCGCCCACCAATGACCACCTGCTGCAGGCGCAGTTCGGCGTCCAGCACCACCAGGTCGGCGCGGGCGTCGGGCGCGATGCGGCCGCGATCACCCAGGCCCAGATAGTCGGCCGGGAAGGTGGAAACCCGCTGCGAGGCGTCGGCTAGGTCCAGGCCGACGCGCACCAGGTTGCGCAGCGCCTGGTCCATGGTCAGTGCGCTGCCGGCCAGCGAACCCGTCGCCAGGCGCACGCAGCCGCCGCACTTGTGCACGCGCTGCTCGCCCAGCGCGTACTCGCCGTCGGGCATGCCGGTGGCGGCAGTCGCGTCGGTCACCGCGTACAGGCGCGGGATCGCGCGCGCGGCCAGCCGGATAACGCCGGGGTGGATGTGCTGCAGGTCGGGGATGATCTCGGCGTACTGCGCATGCGCCAGCGCCGCCGCCGCAATGCCCGGGCGATAGTGGTCGACGCCGGTCATGCCGTTGAACAGATGGGTGAAACCGGAGGCACCGGCCTGCAGCGCCGCCACGCCCTCCTCGTAGGTGCCGGCGCTGTGGCCCAGCTGCACGCGGATGCCCATCGCCGAAAGCGCGGGTATCAACGCGGTGTGCTCGCCGATCTCCGGCGCCAGCGTCATCACCCGGATCGGCGCCAGCGCGTGCAGCTGCTGCACCAGTGCCACCGTCGCCTCGATCGTACGATTGGGCTGTGCGCCCAGCCGCTGGGGGCTGATGAACGGTCCTTCCAGATGCACGCCGACGATGCTGGCGGCGTCGGCATCGGGCGCCGCCATTGCCGCAGCGACGCCGTGCAGCGCGTGCTCGATCTCGTCCAGCCCGGCGGTCATGGTGGTCGCCAGCAGCGTGGTGGTGCCGAAGCGCAGATGGGTGCGGGCGATGGTGCGTGCCACGTCGCCGCCCTGCATCAGGTCCACGCCGGCCGCGCCATGCACATGCAGGTCGACGAAGCCGGGCAGGATCACCGGCAGCTGCAGGTCGTCGGCGCCGCTGTGGTCGTCCACCTGCAGCTGGCGCACGCGTGAATCGAAGTGGACGTGCCCGCGCCGCCAGCCCAGCGGGGTGAGGATGCGGCCATGCAGGGTGCGGGTCTCGGTCATGCGGTGGGCTCGGCGATGATCACCTCGATGCCCAGCCGCTGCAGCCCTTCGCGGGTTGCATCGTCGATGCCGGCGTCGGTGATGATGGCGTGGATCTGATCCAGCAGGGCGATGCGGTGCAGGCTGACGCGGCCGAACTTGGAGGCATCGGTCAGCACCACGATGCGGCGCGCACGCTCGACCATGCGGTGGTTGAGGCGGGCTTCGGCCTCGTCGTGGGTAGTCAGGCCGAACTGCAGGTCCAGGCCGTCCACGCCCAGGAACAGGGTGTCGAAGCTGTACGAGTTGAGGCTGGCTTCGGCCTGGCTGCCCTGCAGCGACAGCGACTGCTGGCGCAGCAGGCCACCGGTCAGCAGCACGGTGATGCCCGCGGCATTGGCCAGTTCCCAAGCGATGTTCAGGCCGTTGGTCATCACCGTCACGTCGCGATGCGCGCGCAGGTGGCGGGCCAGCGTCATCGTGGTCGAGCCGGAATCGATGATGATGTTGTCACCCGGCTGCACCAGGCGCGCAGCGCGCGCACCGATCGATTCCTTCAGTGGCAGGTTCAGCGCGTCCTTCTCATGGATGTCCTGTTCCTGCGGCGGCGTGCGCACCAGGGTCGCGCCGCCGTGGGTGCGGTTGGCCAGGCCCTGCGATTCGAAGTGGGTCAGGTCGGCACGGATCGTCACCGCCGACACGCCGAAGCGCTCGACCAGATCGGCCACCTGCACCGAGCCGTGCTCGATCAGCAGCTGCAGGATCTGTTGCCGGCGGGAGCGGGTGTTGCGCATGGCCATTCTCGGTTTTGCGGGAAAAGGTAGAGATTAGCCGTTCGCAGGAACGCCGGCAGCCGAACCTGCGTTCTGCGTGCGGGGTCCGGCCTGGTTGGCGCTGCAGGCACGGGCGTACTCACCCAGGCACAGGCCGATGCGGTGCTGCACCAGCGCGGTGGGGGTGTTGGCCAGGCTGCCTTCGCGCACGGCGCGGTACTGCTCCGGCAGGTACTGGCTGAGCAGCACCAGCGGCGGCGCATGCTGCTCCAGGTTGGCGAACAGGGTCTGCACCGCCTGTACCAGCGCCGGCTCGCCCCAGTAGTAGCGGCAGCGGTCGCTGAAGGAATAACGGCGCAGCAGGCGCAGCGCGGCGGCATCGCCCTGGTAGTAGGACTGCCAGTACTTCGGCTGCGCCACCATCACCTCGTCCAGCACCTGCGGCAGGCGCGAGCACTGTGTGGCCGGCAGCAGTTCGGCCTCGATCGCGGCCAGCGCGAACAGCGCCTCGCGGTAGGCGAAGGTGGCCGCCGGGCCGACCTTGAGGATGGCGAAGTGGTCCCGTACCAGCGCATGCAGGCCGCTTTCGCGCTGGTAGTCGGTGGAATGTGCTTCGAACACGATGCGCGGCTGCCGCTCGAGGAAGTCGGCCAGCGCATGGGCGGCGTCCGGGTTGTACTCATGCACGCTGCTGTGGTCGAAGTCCACGCCCGGCTGCACCACCATCGCGATCACGCGCTGCCACGCATCGCGCAGCTGTGGCGTGTCGAACGCCTGCTGGTGGATGGCCAGGGTCTGCGCGGCGGCAGCCGGCGTGGTCACCTGCAGGCCTTCGGCCAGCGAGGCTTCGCCGCCGGGAATCGGCACCTCGGTACCGATCACGTAGACCGGCGGCGGCAGGCCGTGTTCGGCGGCGGTGCGTTCGGCGATCTCGGCAAGCTCGGCCGAACGTGCAGCGACGATGGCATCGGGCAGCGGCACCGGGTCATCGGCGCAGGACATGCTGCAGTCGAGGTGGATCTTGTGGAAACCGGCGGCGACGTAGGCTTCGATCAGCACGCGCGCGTGGGTCATCGCTTCGGCCGCCGGGCGCTTCTGCCAGGCATTCGGGCCGAGATGGTCGCCGCCCAGGATCAGCCGTTCGCGTGGGAAGCCTTCCTCATCGGCCAGGGCGCCGACGTAATCGCGGTACTGCGGCGGGGTCATGCCGGTGTAGCCGCCGAACTGGTCGACCTGGTTGGAGGTGGCCTCGACCAGCAGCACGGTGCCATGTGCCTGTGCCACGTGCATGGCCGCGCGCAGCACCTGCTCGTTGCTGCAGCAGACGCTGTACAGGCCGACATTGGCACCGGCGCGGTGGGAAGCAAGCAGGGTCTGCAACGGGGACATGGTCAGGCTCCGGACATCAGGAAAACGAGGGTTGGCAGGCGAGCAGGGCGGCACCACGTGCGCCACCGGCATCGCCGAAGCGTGGCGGCACGATCGGTGGCACCTGCACACCCTTGAACAGGTGGGCGGCGATGGCGGCGGGCAGGTGCTGGTACAGCGGCGCGTACTGCGAAAGGCCGCCGCCGAGCACGATCACGTGCGGGTCCAGCGCCAGCACCAGCGCGGCCAGGCTGTGGCCGAGCAGGTCGCGATGGATGTCCAGCGCCTTGCGCGCGCGGGCATCACCGGCTTCGGCCAGGGCGATCACCGCGCTGGCGTCGGCGGCGCTGCCACCAAGGTGGCGCTCGATCATCGCCACGCCACTGCCGGACACATAACGCTCCACGCAGCCCTGCAGGCCGCAGGCGCAGTCGATCAGCGGCAGGCCGTGGCGCTGCAGCAGATGACCGGGCACGCTCCAGTGGCCCCATTCGCCGGCCAGCCCGTTGAAACCGGTCAGCAGGCGGCCCTGCACGCAGAAACCACCGCCAGCACCGGTGCCGAGGATGGCGCCGAACATGCTGGGGTAGCCGTCGGCGGCACCGCCGTGTGCTTCAGACAGGGCAAAACACTGCAGGTCGTTGCCGAAATGCAGCGGGCGTTGCAGCCGCGCCTGCAGATCCGCGGCCACGCTGTGGCCGGTCAACGCAGGCACGTTCGCGCTGAGCTGGCGGCCGCTGCGTCGGTCGCGCACGCCGGGCAGGGCGATGCCGATCGCCGCATCACTGCGGCCCAGTGCGGCATCGGCCTCGGCGACCAGCGCCACGACTGCCTGCAGGAAACCGTCGTAGTCACCCTGTGGGGTGGCCACGCGGCGGCGCCAGGTAACCTGCATCGCCGCATCGCACGCCACCAGCTCGATCTTGGTGCCGCCGATGTCGATGCCGTAGCAGGCGTGGGCGATCAGCTCAGCCATGGTGGATGGTGACGCCCTTGACAACGCGGTTGACGGTGCCGTCCGGGAACGGGTTGTCCGGGGTCAGGCCCAGCGCGGCCGAGCGCTGCAGTGCGAACAGCTGCGCAAAGCCCAGCCACACCGGTGCCAGCCACGGATCGTCCAGTGCCGGCACGGTGAGGGTGTATTCGTCGTCGGCGCCGATGTCCGAATGCGGACCGATCGCCAGCACCTGGCCGGCCACGCCGTCGCGGCGCAGTTCTTCCAGCAGGTCCTGTTCGTAGCGGCGCGCCAGCGGCTGCACGCTGCGCAGCACCACCACCAGGGTGTTGCCATCCAGCGTCGACTTCGGGCCATGACGGAAGCCCAGGGGTGTGTTGGCCAGCGCCAGCACGCGGCCAGCGGTGAGCTCCAGCACCTTCAGCGCGCACTCGCGTGCCAGTGCTTCCAGCGGTCCGCTGCCGAGGTAGATGATGCGGTTGAACGGGCGCTGCGCCAGTGTCGCCACCGGTGCATCCCACTGCGCCAGGCCTTCGCGGGCCAGCGCGGCGATCTGCTTCAGGCGCGTCACGCGCGCATCCCACGGCGAACGATCGAACACGGTCAGCGCGGCCAGCAGCATGCAGGTCAGGCTGCTGGTCATGGCGAAGGCGCGGTCGCAGCTGGCCGACGGCATCAGCAGGGTGCAGGTGTCGGCACGGCCGGCGCCACGGCGGGCCAGCTCGCCATCGGCGTTGCAGGTGATGTCGAGGAAGCGCGCGTCATCCACGTCGCTGCGCACGCGGTCAACCGCCGCCACGCTCTCCGGGCTGGAGCCACTGCGGCCGAACGAGACCAGCAGGGTCGGACGGTCGCGCTGCAGGTACAGCGCCGGGTGGGTCAGCAGGCTGGTGGTGTGCACCACGCGCACCTCGGCAGGCCATTGCGCGTTGATCGCGTCGGCCACCATTTCGGCGATGAAGCCGGAGCTGCCGGCGCCGGTGAACAGCACGCGCTGGTTGGGATCGTTGAGGCTGTCGCCGAGGAAGCCCTGCAGGCGGTCGCGGGCACGCGACAGGTCCTGTGCGAGGGCGTCCCACAGCGCAGGCTGCTGGGCGATTTCGGTAGCGGTATCGGCTCCGCCAAGGCGCTGCCAGGCGGACACATCGGAAAGCAGGGTGACGTCCATTCGGAGGTTCCAGTTGGGCCAGCGCACCATCTGCGTTTTCTTTCGAAATGTCAAACATCGAAAGTAAAAAGAAAGAAAAAAGCTGGGTGGCTTTGCCCTGCGCGCGATGCCGGGAAAAACGAAAGGACCGACTGAATGCCGTATCGCACAATGCTTAACAGGCAACTGCAAGCGTTTACACAAAGTATTGCGGCGCAGCAACTTTCGTTTCAACGGAATATATCTTCCTTTTTCCTTTCAATTTGTTGACATCTTTCGAATCGCTGCCCTAGAGTCGGCCCAACCGCTTTCGAAACGCCCGGTGAACGGGTTGGGAGTCCGCGTGGAAAACTGCGTTCGTCGCTCGCCGCTGATGCTGGCCCTGGTGCCGGCCTTGATGCTGGCGTCCATGACGGCCCGCGCCGAGCCGGTCGGCAACCTGCGTACGGTCAGCGCCAGCGCCAGCCGCGACGGCGTGCAGGGCTGGGACCTGCAGACCGACAAGGGCGCGCGCATCCGCATTGAACTGCCGGCGACCGACATCATCCGCGTGCAGGCCGGCCGCAACGGCACGTTGACCGGCGCCGGCGACAAGGCCGCGCCGATCGTGCTGCCGCAGCCCAAGGCGAGCGTGCAGGCGCAGCTGGAAGAAGACGCACAGGAAATCCGCGTGCGTACCGAGGCACTGGTACTGCATGTACAGCGGCAGCCGCTGCGCCTGCGCCTGGAACGGCTGGACAATGGCCAGCCCACCGCGCTGTGGCAGGAACTGCAACCGCTGGACCTGGATGCCACGCAGAGCGTGCAGGTGCTGTCCTCGCAGGCCGATGAGGGCTACTTCGGTGGTGGCCAGCAGAACGGCCGTTACCAGTTCAAGGGCCGCGAGCTGGAGGTGTCCTATTCCGGTGGCTGGGAAGAAGGTGATCGGCCGAGCCCGGCGCCGATGCTGCTGAGCAGCCGTGGCTGGGGCATGCTGCGCAATACATGGAGCGATGGCAGCTACGACCTGCGCCAGAGCGACCAGGCCACGCTGCTGCATCGCGAAGACCGCTTCGATGCGTACTACTTCGTGGGCGCCGACCTGCCCAAGCTCATCGAACGCTACACCCAGCTGACCGGCCGCCCCAACATGGTCGCGCGCTGGGCGCTGTCCTACGGCGATGCCGATTGCTACAACGACGGCGACAACAGCAGGAAGCCCGGCACCGTGCCCGAAGGCTGGAGCGACGGCCCGACCGGCACCACGCCCGATGTGATCGACAGCGTGGCCAAGCAGTACCGCGCCCACGACATGCCCGGTGGCTGGATCCTGCCCAACGATGGCTACGGCTGCGGCTACAAGCAGCTGCCGGAAACGGTGAAGGGGCTGGCCGGCTACGGCTTCCGCACCGGCCTGTGGACCGAGAACGGCGTCGACAAGATCGCGTGGGAAGTGGGCAAGGCCGGCAGCCGCGTGCAGAAGCTGGACGTGGCCTGGACCGGCAAGGGCTACCAGTTCGCGATGGACGCCAACCGCCAGGCATTCAACGGCATCCTCGACAATTCCGATTCGCGCCCGTTCCTGTGGACGGTGATGGGCTGGGCCGGCATCCAGCGCTACGCGGTGGCATGGACCGGCGACCAGAGCAGCAGCTGGGATTACATCCGCTGGCACGTGCCGACCCTGGTCGGTTCGGGCCTGTCCGGCATGGCCTACGCCAGCGGCGATGTGGATGCGATCTTCGGCGGAAGCGCCGAGACCTTCACCCGCGACCTGCAGTGGAAGGCGTTCACGCCGGTGCTGATGGGCATGAGCGGCTGGTCGTCGAACGCGCGCAAGCACCCGTGGTGGTACGACGAGCCCTACCGCAGCATCAACCGCGACTACCTGAAGTTGAAGATGCGCCTGACGCCATACATGTATGGGCTGGTGCACGAGGCCGCGCAGACCGGTGCACCGCCGGTGCGTGGCCTGATGTGGGACAACCCGCGCGACCCGCATGCGCAGGATGAAACCTACAAGTACCAGTTCCTGCTCGGCCGCGACCTGCTGGTGGCGCCGGTGTACCGCAGCCAGGCCGCCAGCCGTGGCTGGCGCCGCGACATCCACCTGCCGGCCGGCGGCTGGATCGACTACTGGGATGGCCGTCGCGTGCAGGCCGCCGCCGATGGCCGCCAGCTCGACCGCCAGGTGGACCTGGCCACGCTGCCGGTGTTCGTGCGTGCCGGTGCGATCCTGCCGATGTACCCGTCGATGCTGTTCGATGGCGAAAAACCGCTCGATGAAGTGACCTTCGACCTGTACCCGCAGGGCGACTCGCAGTACACGTTGTACGAAGACGATGGCAACACGCGCCGCTATCAGCAGGGCGAGTCGAGCATGCAGGTAATCCGCGTGCAGGCGCCGGCGCAGGGCAGTGGCCCGGTGCAGGTGCAGATCGACGCCGTGCAGGGCCAGTACAACGGCCAGCTGGCGCAGCGCCGCTACGGCCTGCGCGTACTCAGCCGGCAGGCACCACGTGCGGTGCAGGCCGGTGGCCGCGCGCTGCCGGCGCTGGCCGATGCTGCCGCCTTCAACAGCGCCAACGAGGGCTGGTACTTCGATGCCAAGGACCGCCGCGGCACCGTGCATGTGCGCACCGCCACCCAGGACATCCGCCAGCCACTGCAGCTGCAGCTGGACTTCGCAGTCGCTGCCGCAGCCGCCGATGATGCCTATCCGGCCGCGCCGGTGCTGGGCCGCGAACTGCCGGCCGACAGCCTGCTGGTGGTCAACCGCCCGGCCGAAGAGCCTGGCCATGCGTTGGAGAACGCCTTCGACGACGATCCGGCCACCTGGTTCCGCAGCATGCGCAACCAGGCCGTGCGCACCGGCGCCCACGAGTGGGTGATCGGCTTCGGCGAGCGGAAGATGATCGATGGCATCGACATCGCGCCACGCAATGACAAGAACTGGAAGCACGGGCAGGTACGTGACTATGAGGTCTACCTGGGCGACAGCAACGGTGAGTGGGGCGAGCCGATCGCCCGCGGCCGCCTGCAGTTGAAGGAAGGCGTGCAGCGCATCGACTTCCCGGCCCACGCCGGCCGCCTGCTGCGCTTCCGCGTGCTGAGTGTGCAGAACCCCGAAGGCGACGGCGCCAGCAGCACCGACCCGATGGTCACCGCCGCACAGGGCAGCGCCCGCGCGTTCGATGCACTGCAGCCGCGCGATGTCGGCCCGATCGCCCTGTCCACCTTCCACATCCTCGAACACCAGGAACCGGAGCGACCGGCCCGGCAGCGCTATCTCTCCGAGCTGCCGGTGCCGGCCGCGCTGGCCAGCCAGGTGCGTACCGACCAGTCCTTCCGTGGCGACGCCGGCATGCGCATGAACGGCCTGCAGTTCCGCCGTGGCCTGGGCGTCGGCGCCAGCAGCCGCATCGACCTGCGCCTGCAGGGCGGCTGGCACCTGCTGCGTGCCGACCTCGGCATCGACGACGCCTGCCGCAGCGCCGGCGGCCTGCAGTTCCAGGTCTGGGGTGACAACCGCCTGCTGTACGACAGCGGCCTGGTCAAGGCACCCGGCGTGGTCAAGCCGGAGCTGGACATCCGTGGCCTTTCCACCATGAGCCTGCGCACGCTGGGTGCGCAGGGCAGTCAACCCGCCCAGGTCTGCGCCAACTGGGCCAACGCCGTACTGATCGGCCAGGAGGGCGACTCCGCCAGCATCGTCGCCCCATGACCCCTACGTAACACCGCTCCTCCCCCGCCCAATCCGACTACGGCCCTCATGGCCGTGGCCCGGGAGCGTTTTGCCCGCCGAACGCCCACACGCTCACTTTTTGCGCCGCACCCCTGCCAGGAGAGAACCCCGATGTTGCCCGCCCGCCACCACCGCCCCCCCTGTCGCTCGATCGCTCCGCTGACGCTGGCCATCGCCGGCGTGCTGCTGTCGGTCGCCGTTCCCGCCTTCGCCCAAGAGAGCAAGGACAAGGCCACCGACCTGGCCCGCATCGAGGTCACCGGTTCCAACATCCGCCGCACCGACGTTGAAACCGCCTCGCCGGTGCAGGTGATCAGCAAGCAGGACATCCAGAACATGGGTGCGCGCACGCTGCTGCAGGTGCTCGACAACCTGCCGGCCGCCCGCCCGGCGCAGCAGGACGCGCGCTCGCTGTTCACCGGTTCCGACGGTGCCTCGCAGGCCAATCTGCGTGGCCTCGGTGCCCAGGGCACGCTGGTGCTGCTGAACGGTCGCCGCCTGTCGTACTACGGTGCACCGGCCGGGTTCCAGACCCAGTTCGTCAACATCGATGCGATTCCGGCCGCGGCCATCGAGCGCATGGAAGTGCTGACCGACGGTGCCTCGGCGGTGTACGGCACCGACGCGGTGGCCGGCGTGATCAACGTGATCACCAAGCGCAACTTCCAGGGTGCCGAGGTCAGCTTCACCAACGACACCTCCTCGCGCATCGACTCCTACGGCGAACGCCAGGCCAGCATCACCGCCGGCTTCGGCGACCTGGCCGAGAACCGCTTCAACATCTACGGCGCGGTGAACATGTACCGCCGCGACGCGATCCCGCTGAGCGATTTCTACGACAAGCGGCCCGACCAGTACTACGTCAACAATCCGAACTACCTCAACAACCTGCGCCTGGGCGTGGGCAGCAAGCCGGGTGAATTCAATCCGGGCACCTACTTCGCCTTCGATCCGGTCACCGGCCGCCGCGTGCAGGAAGCTGCGCCGGGCTGCAGGAACGTGCTGACCAGTGAAGCGGCCGGCCCGCGTTGCGTCTGGGAAACCTGGATGAACAACGAGATCGATGCCGGCGCCAAGTCCGAGCGCAACACCGCCTACCTCAACGGCACCTTCCTGGTCGGTGACAACACCGAGATCTTCGCCGAGGCGACCTATACCGACATCGACCTGCGCGCCAACGGCGGCACGCCGCGCACCTATGGCACCACGACCGGCAACCCGACCAGCTGGTTCTCGCGCAACACCGGCAACACCGTCAACCAGTTCCTGTACCCGTTCCTGGGCCCGAACAACGAGTACAACCACGCCAGCCCGCAGTTGAGGGCCATGATGGGCGGCGTGGTCGGCCTGAACTACCTGCTGCAGGATGCCGGCCCGAACTACTTCGGCCAGCGCAATACCGACAAGAGCTACCGCGTGCTGGCCGGTGCGCGTGGCAACCGGGGCGACTGGAACTGGGAAACCGCCTTCGCCAGCGCGGGTACCCACTCCACCACCTACCAGACGATCAACGTCAACACCAAGGGCTTCGAGAAGGCCTTCGGCCCATACACGATCGATCCGGGCACCGGTCGGGTGATCATCTCCGACCACCCGGCTTACAAGTTCGGCGAGATCAGCGAAGCCAACGCCGCGTTGATCCGTGAAGCGTTCCCGACCTTCGACATCCAGTCGTGGACCCGCCTGCATACCCTGGACGGCAAGATCGAAGGACCGCTGTTCCAGCTGCCGGCCGGCGAGATGCGCGCCGCGTTCGGTTTCAACGCCAGCCGTGAGACCTTCTACACACCGGGCAACGCCGATGCGGCCAATGGCCTGATCACCCAGCAGGGCGGCTCGTGGTTCGACGGCAAGCGCAACACCTACGCGCTGTTCGCCGAGACCGTGGCGCCGATCACCGACAAGCTGGAACTGGATGCGGCGGTGCGCGTGGACAAGTACCCGAACTTCAGCGCCAACATCGCGCCGAAGATCGGCTTCAAGTACCAGGCGTTCGATCAGCTGATGCTGCGCGGCACCTATTCCACCGGCTTCCGCGCACCGAGCCTGGCCGAGTCCGGCAACGGCGGCGTGTTCGCCCAGCTCGGTGGCTTCCGTGACGAACTGCGCTGCGGCGAGACCAACGCCATCGCCAATCTGCTGCTGAAGTCGCAGCGGCCGGGTGACGTCGACCTCGGCAAGACCCTGCTGAACGTCGACTGCAGCCGCACCGTGGCGCGCATGACCCAGCCGAACAAGGACCTGAAGCCGGAGAAGGCGAAGATCGCCACCCTCGGCTTCGTCTACGAGCCGGCCAGCTGGCTGTCGGTGTCGGCCGACTACTGGTTCATCTACCGCAACAATGAAATCGTCGCGCCGGACTATCGCCGCATGGAAGACATCATCTCGATGTCGCGCTCGCCGATCACCGACAGTGACCGCGCCAACCTGGCGCAGCTGGCGGCGATGTGCGCCGATCCGGCCGGCGGTGTGAGCTGCCCGGCGAACCTGCCGGGCTACTCCGCCGGCAACGTGGCCAGCGTGGTGGGCCAGTACAAGAACCGCGGCAAGACCCTGATCGACGGCTTCGACATCGACGCGCGCAGCCGCTTCTCGCTGGGTGACTGGGGCAACCTGAACATCGGCCTGGCCGCCACCATCGCCAACCGCAACCGCTTCTACATGGACGCCGAGAACGGCTGGTACTACGGCGACGTGGTGGGCTACTACAACAACCCGCGCCTGCGTGCCACGCTCAATGCCGACTGGACCTACAAGCAGGTGACCACCAGCATGTTCGTCAACTATGTCGGCGGCACCAAGTGGGCCACCGACCAGATCGACGAAGAGAGCAACAACAAGGAAACCTGCACCGGCGGCTACCTGGCCCTGCAGAAGAGCAAGTGCGATGGTGCACCGTCGTGGTGGACCGCCAACATGAGCGTCACCTGGCGCCCGGATGATGCGTGGAACCTGAGCTTCACCGTCAAGAACCTGTTCAACCGCCTGCCGTTCTACGACCCGAACAGCTTCCTGGGTGACTCCAGTGACTACGCAACCATCTTCGGCCGTGGTTACAGTGTGACCATCGGCTACCGGTTCAAGTAATTCCGTTTGCGTGACCTGGCGTGCCGGTTGCGGCCGGCACGCTGCCAAGAGGAGAGATGTTTGCCATGAAGCGTAGGGAATTCATCGCGGCCAGCGCCGCTGTCGCCGCCAGCAGCCTGCTGCCGCAGACCCCCGCCTGGGCACGCGGGCGCAAGGTGCGCCTGGCCATGATCGGCACCGGCATGCGCGGGCTGGTGCTGCTGAAGGAACTGGTGCGTCGCGACGACGTCGAAGTGGTTGCCGTCTGCGATATCGAGCCGATCATGCTCGGCCGTGCCGCAGAGATGGTGGCGAAGGCCGGCAAGCCCGCGCCGAAGACCTATGGCCAGGACCGCGACACCAACGCCTGGAAGCGACTTCTGGAACAGAAGGGCATCGATGGCGTGATCATCGCCACGCCGTGGGAATACCACGCACCGATGGCGATTGCCGCGATGCAGGCCGGTGTGGCCGTCGGCTGCGAAGTGGTGGCTGGCATCACCCTGCAGGACCACTGGGATGTGCTGAAGACCCAGCTGAGCACCGGCACCCCGTACATGCTGCTGGAAAACGTCTGCTATCGCCGCGACGTGATGGCGGCATTGCAGATGGTGCGCCAGGGCCTGTTCGGCGAACTGGTGCATCTGCAGGCCGGCTACCAGCACGACCTGCGCGGCGTGAAGTTCAATTCCGGCGATCCCAACCAGCCCTACGACAGCGGCGTGGAGTTCGGTCCCAAGGGCTGGAGCGAAGCACGCTGGCGCACCGAGCATTCGGTGGAGCGCAACGGCGAGCTGTATCCCAGCCACGGCATCGGCCCGTGCGCGATGTACACCGGCATCAACCGTGGCAACCGCTTCACCCACATCAACGCCTTCGCGACCAAGGCACGCGGCCTGCACGAATACACCGTGGCCAAGAGTGGCGGCACCACCCACCCCAGCACCAAGGTGAAGTTCAAGCTCGGCGACATCGTGACCACCACGCTGGCCTGCGAGAACGGCGAGACCATCCTGCTGCAGCACGACACCTCGCTGCCGCGCCCGTACTCGATGGGCTTCCGCGTGCAGGGCACCAAGGGCCTGTGGATGGACGTGAACCATTCGATCCACATCGAAGGCCGCAGCCCGCCGCACCAGTGGGAAGAGTTCAAGAAGTACCAGGATGAGTACGAACACCCGCTGTGGAAGCAGAATGCCGACACCGCCGCCAGCGCCGGCCACGGTGGCATGGACTGGTTCGTCATCCATGCATTTGTTGAAGCACTGAAGGCCAAGGCACCGATGCCGATCGACATCTACGACGCGGTGACCTGGAGTGCGATCACCCCGTTGAGCGAGCAGTCGATCGCCAACAGCTTCCAGACGCTGGAGTTCCCGGACTTTACTGCTGGTGCGTGGAAGACGCGCAAGCCGATCTTCGCGTTCGACGGGAAGTATTGAGGTTTACACCCTTCCACGCTGTGACGGAGACGCCGGGCACTGCCCGGTGTTTCTGTTTCTGGAAGCATTCGTCTTGTAGAGCCGAGCCCACGCCCGGCTGCTTGTTCGGTCGGTCGCTCGCTTTATCAGAAAACTCTGAAATCCGACCCACTCCACAGTTTCTGACTTGAATGTGTAAACCACATCGGAGATAACGTTCACCGTGCGGTCAGGCCGCATTCCGGACCAGGGACGATCCGAAGCATGACGTGGCGAGGCATTAGCCCCACGTTCTCGTTCCTGCCGGTGCTGCGTTCGTCCAGGAAGGAGAACAGGGATGTTGGAACGACTGAAGACCATTTCGTGTGCCGCACTGGCGATGATCGCGCTGGGGAGCTTGGCTCCTTGGGCTGCGCAGGCGCAGGAGGTGCAGAAGAAGTGGGAGAGCTACCTGTCGATGGGCCAGCCGCGAGCCACCGAAGCGGCGGTGCAGAAGGACATCAAGTCGCTCTTTTCCCAGTACGAAAAGGACAAACCCTTCAATTGGCATGTCAAACGCCAACGCGTCCTTGGAAAGAAGGTCATCTACGATTACCGGGTGAGACCCGAGAAGATCGTTACTACCGACTGGGTCTACATCCACTCAGGGCAGGAGTACTCCTCCGAAGATCAGATTCGTAGCGTGATCCTCGCTACCCGCGTCAGCGACCCGCAGTGCCCGGCGACTTCACTCACGGAGGATCCGTGGGTCGAGCTCCTTGGGCTTGGCAGGGGTGACGATGGTAGTGTCACCAACGAGGAGAAGGATTTCCATTACACCTTGAACTTCTATCATCAGAGCACTCAAGAATGCTCGTCGATAGTGGGGTGGGAGCATGTACGCCGGGCCAGAACGGCGCTTTGCCCGAATCGACCGTCCCTGACGTGGAATGACGCCTTGCAGATGTGCTCACTGGTCCAGCAGGACGAGCCGCACATGTCGCCCATGCTCTCCTACACAAGCGCGCCGCTGCCGCCGCAGCAGTGTCCTGTTGGCAACCCATGTGATCCGACCACTGGCGATAAATCCCAGCCTGAGCCGGATTTCAACCTTGGATGGGTGAGCTTCCAACGCCACTATCATTCCCTGACAAGCACGGCGGGCGGCGCGTTGGGCACGGGCTGGACCCATTCCCACAATCTGCGGCTTACCGCAGGCGTAGACGATTCCACCTTCCCTCCCAGCCCCGAACTGAAAGTTGGGCTGATCGGCGCCGATGGCGGGCAGACCGCATTCCAGAAAGTGGGGGCAAGCTACGAAGCCATGGACGGAAGCGGCGATCGCGCGGTCCAGCAGGGCACCAACTGGCAACTTTCACGTGCCGGAGAGCGCATTTATTTTGATGCCGCTGGCCTGATGCAGCGCCGCGATTTCGAAGACGGAACGTCGCTGACCTATGCATACGACAGCCGCGGCCGCCTGCTCAGCATCACCCATTCAACCGGTCGGCGCGTGGACGTCCAGTACCTGGTGCAGGGCGACGATTCACTGATCTCGGCCCTGGTGGTCGCCGGCCAGCCTGTGGTGAGCTACGCCTATTCTCCGGCCGGGGAACTGATCACCGCGACCTATGCCGACGGTGCCAGCCGTACGTATCACTATGAGGACACCCGCTTCCCGGGCTACCTGACCGGCGTGACCGCCGAAGACACCCGGCGCTACAGCTGGTTTGGCTATGACGCCAAGGGGCGGGTCAGCTGCAGCCGCCATTCCGGTGATTGCAGTCAAGCCGACGTGGGCATTGATGGCGTGCGCCTGGAGTACACCCCGGCAGGCACCACCATCGTCACCGACGCGCTGGGCAAGCAGAGTACGTACGCATTGACTGCCACCGGCAGCAGTGGCCTTCCGCGCAAGGTCAATGGCATCACCGAGAGCAATGGCAGTATCACTCGTGCCTATCTGCCCGAGGGCACCGATTTCCGGCGTCGGCTGCAGTCGGTGACCGATCGCCGTGGCTTTGTCACCCAGTATGCCTATGCCGAGGCCAGCGATCCTGCCGCAGGCGCCGTCAGCGTGACCACCACCACCGAAGCGGCCGGTACCCCGGATCAGCGCGTCAGCGAAACGCGCGTGGCCATGGACAGCAATCGGCCGGTGCAGCAGACCGTCGGTAACCGTGAGATCCGCATCGCACGCAATGCGCGCCTCCAGCCGACCACCATCACCGTGCGCGACATGGTGACCGGTGACACCCGCGTCACCACGCAGACCTACTGTGAGGCCGAGGGCCCGGAGTGCCCGCTGGTGGGACTGCTGCGTAGCGTGGATGGTCCGCGCAGTGATGTGGCGGATGTCTCCACCTATGCCTACTACACCGCGGACGACACGGGATGCGCGGCCAATGGTGCCTGCAGTTATCGCAAGGGCGACCTGCGCAGTGTGACCAATGCGCTCGGCCAGACGGTTGAGACCCTGGCCTACGACGCAATCGGGCGGCCCCTGTCGGCGAAGGATGCCAACGGCGTGGTCACGGCCTACACCTACCATGCCCGTGGCTGGCCGACCTCGGTCACCGTGCGCGGTGCCACCGCGGCCGAGGACCGGACTACCCAGATCAGCTACTGGCCGACCGGTCAGGTGCAACAGGTCACCGAGCCTGACGGCAGCAGCGTTACCTATGTCTACGACGCCGCCCAGCGCTTGACCGATATTGCGGACAACAGCGGCAACACGATCCACTACGCATTGGACAACGCCGGCAACCGGCTCAAGGAAGACACGCTGGATGCTGCTGGCACCCTTCGTCGCACCTTGGCACGGACCTTCAACACGCTTGGCCAGCTGACCGCATTGAAGGACGCAGGCGATCACGCCACCGGCTTTGCCTACGACGCCAACGGCAACCCGCAGACCGTGACCGACGCCCTGCAGCGCGTGACCAGCCAGCAGTACGACCCGCTCAACCGACTCGCCCAGACCCTGCAGGACGTCGGCGGCGTCGCGGCGGAGATCCGCAGACAGTACAACGCGCTGGACCAGGTCACCCAGGTCACTGACCCGAAGGGTCTGCATACCACCTACGCCTACAACGGGTTCGGCGATCTGACTGGCCAGGTCAGCCCGGACAGTGGCACCAGCAGCTTCACCGTGGATGCGGCAGGCAACCGCAAGACGGCCACCGATGCGCGCGGCGTCACCGCCACCTATCACTACGATGCGCTTAACCGCCTGATCGGCATCGCCTACCCGGACCCCAATCTGGACGTGGGCTACAGCTATGACGTGGCGCCTGCTGCGTGTACTGCCGAGGAGCGCTTTGCCAAGGGGCGCCTCGGGCAGGTGCTGCACGCCAATGGCAGCACCCAGTACTGCCATGACCGCTTCGGCCAGGTCACCCGCAAGGTGCAGACCGTCAATGGTGTCGCCAGCACGCTGCGCTATGCCTACAGCAAGTCGGGTCGCCTGGCTGCGTTGACCTACCCCGACGGCAGCGCGGCCGACTACGTGCGCGATACCCAGGGCCGCATCAGCCAGATCGGCCTCACCCGCCCCGGCCAGGCGCGCCAGATCGTGGTGAACAACGTGACCTATGCGGCCTTCGGCCCGGCGACCGGCTGGACCTATGGCAATGGCCGCCAGCTGCAGCGTCCGCTGGACCTGGACTATCGCCCGCAAACGGTGCGCGACCCGGCCGCGGGCGGCCTGTCGCTGGGCTACGGCTATGATCCGGTCGGTTCGATCACCGAGCTGAAGAACGGCACAGGCTCGACGGTGCTGGCCAAGTACGCCTACGACGCGCTGGGTCGCCTGACCCAGACCCAGGACGGCATGGCCGGTACGCCGATCGAAACCTATGCCTACGACGCCACCGGCAATCGCACCGCGCTGACCACCTCGGCAGGCACCGTCAGCTATAACTATCCCGCAACCAGCCACCGGCTGACTGCCGTGGATGGCGAGGCACGCAGCCATGACGCGGCGGGCAACACCACCGGCATCGGCGGCAAGACGTTCACCTACAGCGATGCCAACCGCATGAACGCGGTGAAGCAAGGTGATGCCGTGCTGGAAAGCTACGGTTACAACCACCGCGGCGAGCGCGTGCTGCGTACCCCGGCCGGTGGCGCGGCTCAGATCACCCTGTATGACGAGGCGGGGCAATGGCTGGGCAACTACTCGGCCACGGGCCAGGCGCAGCAGCAGGCGATCTGGCTGGACAACTACCCGGTGGCGTTGATCAACATGCCGGCTACCGGCGTGCCTGAACTGGCCTACGTGCAGCCGGATCATCTGGGCACGCCGCGCGTGGTGATCGATCCGGTACGGAATGTCTCGATCTGGGAGTGGAGCAACAAGAGCGAGGTGTTCGGCAACCAGATTCCGAGTACCGACCCGGATGGTGATGGAGTGGCGTTCGAGCTGGCGCTGCGCTTCCCGGGCCAGCAGGCGACGGATGCGAGTGGGTTGTTCTACAACTACCAGCGCGAGTATGAGTCACGGGTAGGGCGGTACACACAGAGTGATCCGATTGGGCTGATAGGGGGAATCAGCACGTTCACATATGTTGGAAGCAATCCTCAAATGGCTATTGATCCAGAAGGGCTCGAGGGAATTGGGCCGTGGAATAATGGTGAAATGAATAACGTCACCGGCTATGTTCCCGCCAACAATTGTGAGCGGGAGGCTGTTGCCGATCTGCTCATAGATCTCGTTCCGCTTACTTCTATGGTGTCCTTTGCAATGGATTCTGTGGGTGTTGACATAAACTTCTACGAGAATCCCGGTGTTCATTTTGGCGAGTATGGCGCAAAGACGCCGTATGCAGCGGCGGGCCACATGCTGGATGCAGCAGCGTCGCGTCAGGATGCCAAAGCGGCAAAAAGGACGCGCGGGGCGGCAGAGCGCGGGATTCACTACTCGGTTGCCAACGGTCGACTTAATCGAGCTGCAGCGCATGCGGGGAACGCCAATCTCTTGCGGGGTGGGTCGAAGATCCTGGGGCCCCTTGGAGCAATCGTGAATTACAGGTCAAACTACAATAAATGCCAATGTCCGGCGAAGTGATTTTCATAAGGTTCATGAAGGGTGCAGCTGCGGCGGGAGCGCTGGGGATCTGTTGCGCGCTGATCGCGTCCATGTTGAGTATGCGCTGTCCAGTCGCTAGGTACTCTCCGGATGTTATGTTTGCTCTTTTTTTCGCGTTGCTGATGTTGCTCGTATATTCCAAGTTCGAACTGGCGAGAAGGGGAATTCTGTCGATTGAGGTTGGGCGGGTGCGTTTCGCGTTCGCAATAGCGCTCCTGGCCGAGATGCTGATGATTGGGTTGCTGGTCGCCCGCAACCTCGAATGCGATAGCTTCGTTCGCGCGATTCCCATTCCTGGTGCACTACTTGTTTTCTATACAGCTGTCGCATTCTCATTTGTATTCGGTGATATCTATCTTGGTCCTGCGCGAAAAATCATCAGGCTTGGAGCTCGGCCGAGGAAATTCTTGAGGGAAGAATAGTTGGCACTGGGTGGATTCAAAGCTGGCGCGCAACGTTCTCGGGCTGCCGTTCTGCTTCCCGTATCAGTATTCGTAAAATTCTGGCGGCCCCTTCCTCAACTAATATCGGAAACCCGACCCTGTGGTGGGGTGGCCCCAGCAGAGCGATCCGTTGGTATCGCTGAAGGAGTGGGTAATCGTCAGTCGTTTCGGAGAGCGTGGCAATGAATGGCGAGCCGAAATGAGCTACATAGAGAGGGTCGTTCTGGCGACTCTGTGTTCGACCGTAATCCTGATGGCCTGGTGGGGGCGCAGAACTTGCAAGGCGTCCTCACCCTCGACTTCGCGATGAAATCCATCGGGCAAGGTTTCCTTTGCTTCCTTGCCAGTACAGTTTCGGCCGTGCTGATCAAGGATAGGCCGGTGTTGATGTTGCTTCTTTCGCAGGTTCTCTCGATTGTGATCGTGTTTTTTCTCAATGGGGGCCGAGACCTGCTCCAGTCCATCTGTGGATCATTGAAGGATTCGGATAGCTATTTAATAGGGAACTTTCGTGGGCTATGTAAAGAGGCTGGGACTGGCGTCGTCGTGTTCGTTTTTGGTCCTTGCGATCTATACGGCATTTTCGCGGCCATCGGCGATTCTTGGCGAGACCTTTGTGTCATTGCTCTTGCTGGAAGGATGCGCCTGCTTGATCGCTGGCACAGTTTCGGCGCTTTCGCTTCGCAGATGGCCGGTCTTCTTGGTTGTCGCGACTCAGTTCTTCTCCATCGCGTTGGCGGCAATATGGCTGAAGATGAGATAAGTGGGGTGGATTCAATGTCCGCGCGCAACGCCTTCACCCCTGCTCCGGGCCAATTTCGGTTTGCGGCGATAAGAGGTGGTCCCTGAAGACATGGCCAGCAGCACCGGCAGCAACACGTTCACCTACAACGATGCCAACCGCATGAACGCGGTGAAGCAAGGCAATGCCGTACTGGAAAGCTACAGCTACAACCATCGCGGTGAACGCGTGCTGCGCGCCCCGACCGGTGGCGCAGCGCAGGTCACCCTATACGACGAAGCGGGGCAGTCGCTGGGCAACTTTCGGCCATGGGCCAAGCGCAGCAGCAGGCCATCTGGCTGGACAACTACCCGGTGGCGTTGATCAGCGTGCCGAGCGCCGGCGTGCCGGAACTGGCCTACGTGCAGCCGGATCATCTAGGCACACCGCGCGTGGTGATTGATCCGGTGCGTGATGTGGCGATCTGGGAGTGGAGCAACAAGAGCGAGGTGTTCGGTAACCAGATTGTGAGTGGGGACCCGGATAGGGATGGTGTGGCGTTCGAGCTGGTACTGCGCTTCCCGGGCCAGCAGGCGACGGATGTGAGTGGGTTGTTCTACAACTATCAGCGTGAGTACGACCCGGCGGTGGGGCGGTATTCGCAGAGTGATCCGATTGGGTTGACGGAGGGGATTGGTACGTACCTGTATGCTTCCGGGAAGCCTCTTTCGAAGGTCGATGAAAAGGGGCTGGTCGACGTCTGGGTATGGATGCCGCTCCCCTATGAGGGAGGGCTGCCGAGCTATGGAAAGCTGCATTCCTCTTTCGGGCACATATCGACAACTTCAAATGGTGTCGATTACTCATTTGGCCCTGCGGGCAACTCAATAAGTACAAACTACGTTTCATTTCAGCTTAATTTGCGCACTGGAATTAAGCATACAATAGAACTTACACCGCAGCAGGAGTCAAAGCTATCGGCATGTCTCGCGAGGCCGCAGGGGGAGTACAGTGCAATAAATAATAACTGCGGGACGCCGTTGCAGAACTGCATGCGGGAGATTGGTAAGGAGCTTCAGCCTGTGAACATGATTCTTCCGGAATCAATAAACCACCTACTTTGGTGGATGTCTGATGACTCAACCATTCATCGCGGGAAAGGATGATGAAATTCATTCTTGGCATTTTTTTTATCTGCTCAGTCTTCACTGCCACCTCCTGCGAACACAAGGGCAGGGAAGTTGTGCCGGAGGGAGTGATCGAAGTCTATGATTCGGCAGAGGGAGGGGCCGTAATTGGTACAAGTACTACTCCGGTTCCGGTTGTTGGATATGTTTATCCGGACAAGACTCTTTACGTGCTGAAGGTTTGCCATCTGGGTCACGTAGGATATGTGCGGGATGGAATACGAGAGCTAAGGGCAACAGTAAACCGGAGGCCATCCTGCCCTGAAACCGCGCGGAGCGCGGACTAGAATTAACAAACGAGGCGAAACTGAGATCATCAAGCTGGAGACTGTGGCGAAACAGGAGCTGCCACTGCGTGAATCACCTAGTTGGATATGGGCCAGGGCGTAGCCTAGCCAGGTTGGGAAGACACAGTGATGGCAGGGCACGTCGGTGCGGTGACGCCTGCTGAGGAATGCACAGGGCCTCGGCGGCCCCGCCATTTAAACCTGTCCCGCGACCAGCCATCGCCTGACTGCGGTGGATGGCGAGGCGCGCACCCATGACGCAGCGGGCAACACCACCGGCATCGGCAGCAAGACCTTCACCTACAACGATGCCAACCGCATGAATGCGGTGAAGCAGGGTGACGCCACACTGGAGAGCTACGGTTACAACCACCGCGGCGAGCGCGTGCTGCGCACCCCGGCTGGTGGCGATGCGCAGGTCACGATCTATGACGAAGCCGGGCAATGGGTTGGCAACTACTCGGCGACCGGGCAGGCGCAGCAGCAGGCCATCTGGCTGGACAACTACCCGGGGGCGCTGATTAACGCGCCAGGCGCTGGAGTGCCGGAGCTGGCCTACGTGCAGCCGGATCGTCTGGGTACGCCGCGCGTGGTGATTGATCCGGTGCGTGATGTGGCGATCTGGGGGTGGACCAACAAGAGCGAGGTGTTCGGTAACCAGATTGCGAGTGCCGATCCGGACGGCGATGGTGTGGCGTTCGAGCTGACACTGCGCTTCCCGGGCCAGCAGGCGACGGATGCGAGTGGGTTGTTCTACAACTACCAGCGCGAGTACGACCCGGCGGTGGGGCGGTATTCGCAGAGTGATCCGATTGGGTTGATGGGGGGGATCTCGACCTATGGGTACGCTAGCGCTTCCCCGGCAAGGCGGGTCGACCCACACGGGCTCACCGACCTAAACTATATTCCACCCCACGACAATCCTGATTCTTATCTGGGCAATAAAATGATTCCGTCGCCCCCGGATATGCTTACCATTAGCATTCACCACAACGGAAATAACTTCATAGGGCCGGATGGCAGGAGCATGTCTGTTGAATCGCTGGCGCAGTCAATTCGACGCGATGCAGATCTTTCAAAGTATCTGTATATCAGGCTCTATTCCTGTCGAACAGGTAAGTCGGTAAATGGTGGGCCGATCCCGGCTCAGCAGCTATCTAAGGCGCTGAATATGAAGATTCAGGCGCCTACCGAGTACACCTGGGCAAAGAACGATCCTTTGTATCCGGGTCAAGGAAACTATGGAAAAACACCTGAAGGGAAAAAAGACAAAAGCAATCCTGGAGAGTGGGTGAATTTCATGAAAGAGGGTGGGGTCAAATGAGCATGTTCAAGGAGACTGGGCTTCTCCTGTATCTGGTGGGTGCAGGGTATGTAAATGCGCAGGTGCCCCCTCAGCCGGAAAGGCCGGTGGTTGAGCTTGACGGCTCGATCGCGACGGATAGTGGCGCTGAGCTTGATGATAAGCAGCTACTTGCGTTGACTGGCCGCGCAGACGCGGGCGACGCTGAGGCAGCGTTTCGAATCTCACGCCACTTCGAGGGCAGAGGCACGGCTGGCAGCTCCCACATGTGGCTTGTCTATGCCGCAGCACTGGGGCACCCGATTGCACAGTACAACGTGTTCTTCATGTTGAAGGACAAGAAGGACTGCGCGTCATCAAGTGAGGCATACGCATGGCTCAAGATTGCCGCGTTGAACGGGGTGAGAGCCGCGGACTCTGAACTTGAGCAAGCGGCCCGCATAGCAGCTCAACGATGCGGTAGTAAACGATAGGGAGAGAGAGGTCACTTGCCGATTGAGGGCTAGCAACGTCCAGCTACCCACTAAGTCCCCAGGCTCACATAGTGCGCAGAGGATGGGCGTGGGCTTGCGGCTACCGGTCGTATGTCAATAGATGGGCATGTGCAGCAACTCCGGCACGAGGTACAGTCCCTGAATCGTTTTGCAGAACGGGTTCCAGATGGTAATTGACATTTGGCCGGCCCATTCTGGGGCTCTCATGTCTATGCCGAAGGCTGGCATCTTGCGTGCAGCGGTGCTGCTCTTGCCAATGCTGGGGGGCTGCAGCATTCACCAGTTTCAACATACGGAATGGAAGTCGGACTGGGTAGATGTTTCGTCCGATGCGATTTTCCCTGGCAATTCAACGACTCTGCCGCTTGACCGCATTTCCACGCTTGATCCTGATAGTGAAGCAGCCATTGCGGAGTGGATGTTGGAGCATTCGCTGGCCGTGGTATCGGCATCAGAGGTTGAAGGGAAGATCGGTCCAATGCCGTTGAGTGACCTGAAGCCAGCGCCCGGGGAGAGCGTCTACTTCGTCAGGGCCGCTTCGGATGAAAGTAGGGGCAAGTTCATCGGCTACGTCAACGACAAGGGACTTCTCATCATGTATGGGGTGATGGGGGGCTGCGGTGAGCAGAAGCAACGGGTGGTTGCCGTGAGCCTTCGGGAGAAGCCCGCCAACGTATTCGGTCGATGCTCGGCGGCGCTATAGTGCGCTGAAGCGCCGAGCTCCGCCTACTGCCTGGCGGATGACGCCAGGTGTGCGACCAATGGCGCGCTCGGCAACCGCAAGGGAGATCGGCGCAGCGCGACCAATGCGTTCGAGCAGATCGTTCTGGGGAGGTAATGGAAAACAGTCAAAGGAAATCGGGGTTGCTCAAGAGTTCTCTCGATGCCAAAGGCTTCTTCCTGCGCGCTTTGTCTGTCGCGTCCGTCTGTGTGCTCGCCCTGAGCGCATGCGAGAATGACCGCTTAGGGGAGCTGCAGCTGAAACCCATCTACGCGGAACTGAGTAGTGCGTATTACGGTGGGATGTGCGAGGGTGCAGCCGGTCCAGACGCCAGTATCGAGAAGGTTCGTGCGGTGCGCATTGGTACGATCGCTGGTGATTGCGCAGTGCTCTATTTGGACGGAGTAGATAGGAAGGGTGAGCCCGTGATCTATGGAGCGAAAACTGGGGATCGGCCTGAATGTGCTGGATTGATACGGAAGTTCGAAGTCGGACGGGCAAGCGCGGCAGTTCTCGGCAGGGCGCGGGAAATATGCAGATAGTGATTTTCAGATATTCTCCGTATGACCTCCACTGTTGGGGGGCGCAGATGCCCGCTGTGGGCCGGCAGTCGCAATCTTCTTCTCAGTGCCAGCCTGGCCTTAAGAAACTCGAATTCGGCGTCTGGTATGAAGATGAATTTGGATACCTTGGAAAAGGTCTCATCAATACTGTTCGACGCGCTCCGCTCCAGGGGCTTGCAAGAGAACTGGCCGCACTGTTCAGGAGGTATCGGATTCCACTGGCCCAGCTGCGAACGCTGGAGGCAGGCAGGTACTCTCGAGCGCTGCGCGATGCGTTGCGCGAGTAGGGCGCCAAGCGGGATGCAAGGTGCATGAGCTCCCGCGCTCCTCCACCAAAGAACGCGATCGGCCTGCACGCCCTCGGAGAGGTACAAGATGAAAGCCAGGCAGATTCTTCGGTACGGGCTGGCCTACGCGGTGTCGTGTGGAGCACTCTGGCTGTTCCTGCACTTTGTGGGCAGGGCGCTTTACGCCTTCGACTCACATCAGGTTTTCTTCTGGCTGTATGCCGTCAGCCTTCTGTTGCTGGGAATTGGCGCACGGGTTCCCGCCGCTGGCCGCCTGACGATCAGGCGGCTTGCCAAGGGGGCTGGCTTGGGGCTGCTCGCGGGCCTTCTGGCC
Organism: Stenotrophomonas sp. CASM114; assembly: GCF_049384325.1. Classification (NCBI taxonomy): domain Bacteria; kingdom Pseudomonadati; phylum Pseudomonadota; class Gammaproteobacteria; order Lysobacterales; family Lysobacteraceae; genus Stenotrophomonas; species Stenotrophomonas sp. CASM114. Next base: position 36,604 of record NZ_JBMRGJ010000007.1, read on the forward strand.
CAGGTCGTGGTGCTTGTACTGGAAGCCTATAGATTCAGCGGATTCAGGCCATCGCTGCTCTGGCAGGTAGCGGTTTCGCTGATGGTGATGAGCGTCGTGCTGCTCACGCCGCTCTGGGGCGTAGTGCTGGTTGCCCTCACCGTCGCATGCCGCCGCGACAACAACCCACATCAGGCCTCGAACCCATGAAGCGCCTGACTGCCTTTTGCCTCGTGGTTGCACTGACATCCTGTGCGGCGCATCCGAACCGCACCACGAAGTGTCCGCCGGCCCATTTCACCTACGTCGGCACCGAGAGAGTCGACGGACTGACCTACGGGCGCTTCCAGGTCACCCACAATGCTGATCAGCCGCTTCAGCTGTGGGTGGATGAGAGACGCAGGTTGAACTCAAGGACCGCTCGCGCAGAGATGAGGCGAACCGGCGGAGATGCCTGGCGGCCTTACAACGTGATCCTTGAGGAAATCACGCCGGGAGCGATCGGGCTGTCGATCGGGCAGGGTGAACAGCAGAGCGTTTTGTTCGATGGTGATGGCGTGTTCCTGCCCGGCCAATCCAGCGCGGGTGAGGAGTACTCCATGGTGGTAAGGGATGCAGCCGGTTGCGAGCATCGCTCGGCAACGTTCATTCCCTGACGTTCCTGGTGGCGTGCCGGATGCATGGCCACCATCGCCCTAGCTTCCGCCGCAGGCGAGCCGGATTCCTCGCGACATCGCAGCATCGCCCAGTTGGGACGCTGCGTACAGGCAATGAAGGAAAAATGGCGCGCCCGGAGGGATTCGAACCCCCGACCAATGGCTTCGGAAGCCACTACTCTATCCGGCTGAGCTACGGGCGCGTTGTAGAACCGCCGCGCCGTCGGCCGGTGCCGGGGCGGGCATCGCAGCGCCATGAAGCGGTGCGGGACCGGCATTCTATCCAGTTTCGCCGAACAAATCTCCCCCCACGGGCAAAGCCGTGCCGGAGGGGCAGGAGTATCCTATCGCCATGGCTGATACCCCCCTCACTTCGCCGCAGTCGCCGGCGACGCCGCGTTGGCGGCATTACTGGAGTCTGATGCGCGCTGATCGCCCGATCGGCACGCTGCTGCTGCTGTGGCCCACCTGGTGGGCGTTGTGGCTGGCCGCGGGCGGCCTGCCGCCGCTGTGGACGCTGTTCGTGTTCACCGCCGGCGTGTGGCTGACCCGCTCGGCCGGTTGCGTCATCAACGACTACGCCGACCGCTGGCTCGACCCGCATGTGGAGCGCACCAAGGCGCGCCCGCTGGCCACCGGTGCGATCAGCGGCCGCGCCGCGCTGGCGCTGTTCGCCGTACTGATGCTGGTGGCGTTCGGCCTGGTGCTGACCCTGAACGGGCTGACCATCGGCCTGAGCTTCATCGGCGTGTTCCTGGCTGCCAGCTATCCGTACCTGAAGCGCTACACCCATCTGCCGCAGGTCTACCTGGGCATGTCGTTCGGCTGGGGCATCCCGATGGCGTTCGCCGCCGTGCAGGGCGAGGTGCCGATGCTGGGCTGGCTGCTGTATGCCGGCAACATCCTGTGGTCCACCGCCTACGACACCTGGTACGCCATGGTCGACCGCGAGGACGACCTGAAGATGGGCTCGCACTCCACCGCGATCCTGTTCGGTGATCTCGACCTGGTCATCCAGGGCGTGCTGTACGCACTGTTCCTGGCCACGATGGCGCTGGTCGGCGTGCGTGGCGGGCTGGGCGGGTACTACCTGGCCGGCGTGGCCGTGGCCACCGCGCTGGTGGTGTACGAGTTCTGGATCTGCCGCAACCGCGAACGCGGCCCGTGCTTCAAGGCGTTCCTGCACAACAACTGGGTGGGCGCCGCGCTGTTTGCCGGCATCGCCGCGGACCTGGCGCTGCGTTGATCCCAAGGCCTGGTAGAGCCGGCCGCTGGCCGGCTGCGCCCGTGCGCGATCCCGAGGTTGCCGGCCAGCGGCCGGCACTACCGCCTTCCACCACCTGCGATGATGCCTGGATCTGGTAGAGCCGGCCGCTGGCCGGCTGCACCCGTGCGCGATCCCGAAGTGGCCGGCCAGCGGCCGGCACTACCGCCTTCCACCACCTGCGATGATGCTTGGATCTGGTAGAGCCGGCCGCTGGCCGGCTGCGCCCGTGCGCGATCCCGAGGTTGCCGGCCAGCGGCCGGCACCACCGCCTTCCACCACCTGCGATGATGCCTGGATCTGGTAGAGCCGGCCGCTGGCCGGCTGCACGACCATCCCGATTGGGAAATTGCCGGCCAGCGGCCGGCACTACCGTTCTGTGCCGCCTACGACCAATAGGTGGCTGACAGCCCGCACCCCACCGCCCAGAATCGGGCCATCGAACCTGGGAGGGTAGGCGATGGCCTCGACGGCAGCAGTACAGGACGGCTGGATGGCGCGCGCAGCGCTGCGTTCGGCCGCCTGGGCGGAAAAGTGGTTCCCCGATGCGTATGTGTTCGCGGTGCTGGGCGTGGTCATCGTCGCGCTGGCCGCGATGGGCTTCGGCTCGACCCCGCAGGCCACCGCGAGCGCCTTCGGTGACGGCTTCTGGAGCCTGATTCCCTTCACCATGCAGATGGCCTTCGTGGTCATCGGTGGCTACGCCGTGGCCACCGCGCCGGTGGTCGCACGCTTCATCGATTTCCTCGCCCGGGTGCCGCGTACCGGCCGCGGTGCGGTGGTGTACGTGGGCCTGGTCAGCATGCTCGCCTCGCTGCTCAGCTGGGGGTTCTCGCTGGTGTTCGGTGGCCTGCTGGTGCGTGCGCTGGCCCGTCGTACCGAACTGCGCATGGACTACCGCGCCGCCGGTGCTTCGGCGTACCTCGGCCTGGGTGCGGTGTGGGCAATGGGGCTCAGTTCCTCGGCCGCACAACTGCAGGCCAACCCGGCCAGCATGCCGCCGGGGCTGGTGGAGATCACCGGCGTGCTGCCGTTCACCGAAACCATCTTCCTGTGGCAGTCGATCGCGCTGACCTCGGTGCTGATCCTGGTCTCGCTGCTGATCGCCTGGCTGACGGCACCCGCGGCGGGTAGTGCGCGTACCGCCGAGGAGTTCCCCGGTGCTGCACAGGCCGAGCCGGAACCGCTGCAGCGACGCACGCGCCCGGGCGAATGGCTGGAATACAGCCCGCTGCTGACCGTGCTGCTCTCGCTGCTGGCGTTCGGCTGGCTGTTCAACGAGTTCGCCAACAAGCCGGTGATCACCGCCATCGCCAACCTCAATACCTACAACTTCCTGTTCATCTCGTTGGGCCTGCTGCTGCACTGGCGCCCGCGCAGCTTCCTCAACGCGGTGGCCAAGGCGGTGCCGAGTACCACCGGCGTGCTGATCCAGTTCCCGCTGTACGGCGGCATCGCGATGATCCTCACCCACGCCGCTGGCGGTGACGGGCAGACCCTGGCGCACCGGCTGTCGAGCCTGTTCGTGCACGTGGCCAGCACCGATTCGTTCGCGCTGGTGATGGGCGTCTATTCGGCCGTGCTGGGCTTCTTCGTGCCGTCCGGTGGCGGCAAGTGGATCATCGAGGCGCCGTACGTGATGCAGGCCGCCAACGAACTGAAGGCGCACCTGGGCTGGGCGGTGCAGGTCTACAACGCGGCCGAAGCCCTGCCCAACCTGATCAACCCGTTCTGGATGCTGCCGCTGCTGGGCGTGCTGGGCCTGAAGGCACGCGACATCGTGGGCTTCACCTTCATCCAATTGCTGGTGCACATCCCGCTGGTGCTGGGCCTGTTGTGGCTGCTGGGCATGACCCTGGCGTATGTGCCACCGGTGATGCCGTAGTCCAGTATCCCCGGATCATGCGGCTTCCTGCTTTGAAAGCCGCATGGCCAGAACGCGCGCTGCTCAGATTTCATTGGGCTTGTTGCCCAGTGCGGCATCCGCTTCGAACCAGCTTCGCGCAGTATTGCCAACATACTTGGTCAACGCATAGTTGGCCCCTGAGCCGATGACGACTCCGATGCCGAACGGAATGGCTTTTTCCAGCGCCTTGCGGGTAAAGGTGATGCCGATCTTCTTGAAGAGTTCCTTGAGAGCTTGCAACACGGCGCCCTTCAAGTACTGACGGACCATCTTTACGCCAGCATTTGAGGCGATCCGAGTCGACGCTTCGACGCCGAGCTTCTCCAGAGAACCTCCTGCGGCGATGAGAAAAGCCAGGTGCCTGGCGTCTTCGCCATTCACGTCCCATCCATAGGCCTCAGCCAAGCACATGGTCATGTCGACCTGCAGTTTCATGCTGATGCTTGCATCGGCGAGACCACCGCCAACCATTGCCAGAGCCGTACCAATTCCCGGGATGACCCCGGTCAGAGCAGTCGCTCCCCCCGTGGTGGCTGACATCCGGCAATAACGGCTGATGATCTTGTCGGCCACCAACCCTGCAACCTCGTGCTGGCCGCGTGTTGGATCCCGGGAGAGAATCTGGCGCCTGTACTGGGCGACGAGGGCCTTCGCGTCTGCGGGACTGATCGCGATGCTCTCGACCGCTTTGAGGAGGCGAGAGTCACTTGCTTCTGCAACCACGGCGTTCATTTAGACGTTCCTTGTTGATGCTTGGAAAGATGGGCCGTCCATAGCAGCCCGTCCGCAGCCTATCGGCTTCGGGTAGCCATTCTTGAGCGAACGCTCGCGCATTCCGGTGCGCCCTACAGCACTGAATACGTGCTCCTGTCATTACCACATAAGGACATGCCGAACCCGCATGAATCCTTCAGCGGCTTGTGCCGCAAGGGCTTTCGCGCGTTCATTCACGCGCGTACACACAGGTGTAGCCGTCCGCCAACGCGCGATTAACTCTTCGCTGCAGACGATGGCCCCGTCCACCGCATTCCGCGCGTGGCTTTGGAGATCGGACATGGCACAGCAGAACCAGAACCCGAACCAGAAGCAGCAGGGCCAGCAGAACCAGCAGGATCAGCAGCAGGGCCGTGGCCGCGACCAGCAGCAGCAACAACAGCAGGAACAGCAGCAGCGCAACCAGCGCAATCAGCAGCAAGGTGGGCAGGACGAGGAAGAGTGACGTCGGTACCCACCCTGGGCAACCCCCGAAGCCCCGCCGCGCGCGGGGCTTCGCTTATTCCAGCACGCCGATGCGTTGCAGCACCGGGGCGGCCGACATGTCATTGGGATTGGTGCCGGGCTGATCCTGCGGCACCTCCATGCCCATGCCGCGGTACAGATCGACCCAGTGCTGGGCGATCTGCCCGGTCTGCGGATTGCGGAAGTTCATCGGCTGCAGCGCGAACACATGGTGCGCACGGAACGCACGCTCGATGAAGTCGGAACAGTAGTAGCTGTCCTCGTTCAACACATACGACGTGTTGTACGGCTTGCCCAGCATCATGCGCGCGGTGGCGACCGCATCCTTGATCGCCGCCTGCTGCGGTGCCCGCAGGCGATAGACCACGATCTGCCGCTGCTTGGTCCGGGCGTCCTGGCGGAACTCGACCAGCGATTGCCGACGCGATCCCTTCTCGTCCGCATGCAGTACCTCCCAGCCGTTTGGCGCCACAGCGACCAGGGCCACATGATCGAAGCTGGGCGCGCCCTGCTTGCCGGTGGCATCGTCGATGGCCGCACTGAGGCCGCTGCGGCCGGCGGTGACGAACAGCAGATCGCCTTCGTGGACATCGACGGCCATCGCCAGCGCTGGCCACAGGGCGGGCAACAGCAGGCCGATCATGAGCAGGAGGCGACGCATGGAGAGTCTCGGTCAGGCGGAATGCCGGAATTGTAGGGCGCGCGGTAGCATGGGACGACCCAACCGGATTCAGGATGAGCCCATGCGTCGAAACCGTTCCGCTGCCGTGCTGATGCTTGCCTGTGGCGTGGCCCTGGTTGCCTGCACGCCCGAGCCCCAGGTGACGCCCACGGAAGTGGCGCCTGCACATCCCGCGCCGTCGTCCACGGCGGCAGCGGTCCAGCCCGCACCGGTGCCTGCCAGCGGTGAATGCCCCTACTCGCAGTTCGATGCGTTCCTGAAGCACTTCGGCAACGAGATCGCGCTGCAGGAAAAAGCCACCGCCGATCCGCTGCTGGACAGCTACATCGATGCCGAGGCCGAGCCGGAACCGCGCAAGGTGGAAAGCCGCCTGGCGCTGGCCGATGTCGAGTGGCCGGTGATGCCCGATCCCGCCGCGTTGGCCGGGCAGGGCCGCGAGATGCAGGTCAGCACGCTGGCCGATGGGCAACGACAGGTACAGATCCGCACGCCGGACAGCAGCGACCAGCAGACCTACACCTTCGCGCAGTCGCCCTGCTGGACGCTGGTCAAGCGCGAGGATGAGTCGATCTGATGCCTGTCCCGGCACAGGCGCGGCCGGGCGGGGGCTGCTAGGCTCGGAGCCTGATCCAGGCAGGGAGACGCCGATGCAGGCTCGCAGGATGTGCACCATCACCGCCACCATGACTGTCATGCTGGCGATGGCACCCTTCACCGGCGTCCAGGCGCAGTCGCTGCCGGCCGACGATAGCGCCTACTTCGCCAGTGCGGCAGCCGAACAGGCCGCGCGCGGCGAGCTGGGCAAGCGTGTCGAGGCCCTGCAGCAGGCTTCCGCGCTTGCACCTGCGCAACGCTTCCATCAGGCCGAGGCACTGCAGGCGCAGTGCCTGCGCCATCACAGCTATCTGCATCTGCAGGCCGCACGCAATGCCCGTGACCATCGCCCGACGCAGGCGCTGGACCAGGTGATGGGGCTGTGCAGCCGCATCGCCCACACCGGCCGCGCGGCGCTGCGCGAAGCGCCCGCAGACGCGGCGTGGGCAGCACCGTATGCCTTCCTGCGCGCGCGTGCGCTGAAGGACGCTGCAGCACCGGCCAGTACCGCACTGGATGAGGCCGTGGAGGCCCTGGCCGATCCGGCGCTGGACAGTTTCGCACGGCTGCGTGGGCAGATCCTGCGCAGTGCCGAGTACCCGCAGATCGAGCGTGATGGTCGGCACTGGGACACCGGGCACGACAAGCAGGCACTGGCCCAGCAGCGGGACCGCGCGTTGCGGGAAGCGGGCTGGAAGGGTTACTGGCAGGGCCTGCACTCGCGCCGCGAGCCGATGGCCTCGGTGCTGCTGGGCCTGGTGCAGGTGAACGATGCCGCCGCGCGCCTGCAGGGCGATGGTTCTGCACCGGCGCGGGGCTACCAGCGCATGGGCCTGGATGCATCGGCGGTGGATGCTACGCTGCAGGCGATCGAACGCCATGCACGGGACCGTCGCGCCTACCAGGACATGCTGCTGCGCCACGCCGCGCGTTCAGGCATCGATGCGCCGCAGCTCTGGGATACCACGTTGCCCGATGCCGGCTATATGCCGCCGGTACTGACGCTGGCGCAGCTGCGCGACAATGCCGCCGATGCCATGCAGCACCTGGGGCCGGCATACGTCAGTGAGCTGCGTGCGCTGCTCGATCCGGCCAACCGGCGCATGGATCTGGCCACCGAACGTGGTGACCGCAGCCAGGACGCGTTCTCGGTAAGCGCTCCCGGCGTGCCGGCAATGCTGTTCGTTGGCGTGCGCCGTGGTGATCTGGAAAGCGATGTCGAGATCGCCCATGAAGCCGGTCATGCCATGCACGGTGAGTGGATGCAGCGCGGCCATGCCTCGCCGCTGCAGCGCAATGGCAGCCAGTGGCTGACCGAGGCCTTTGCCATCTACAACGAACTGCGCTTCCGCGACCAGCTGTACCAGCAGGCAGGGGACCCGCGGGCCAAGGCCTATTACCTGAAGTCACTGCTGGACGATATGGTGCTGCAGCTGTTCACGTCTTCCGAAGAGGCGCAGCTGGAGCAGTCGATCTACGAGGGCGTGGCGGACAACACGCTGGGTACCGCCGATGACCTGGACGCGTTGACCGGCCGGGTGCTGGCGCGCTTCGGGCAGGACCCGGAGCGCTATCCGCAGCTGTGCAACGGCTGGATCGGCAAGCGCCTGATGTATGACGACCCCAACTATCTGGTGAACTACCTCTATGCAGGGCTGCTGGCCGTGCAGCTGTTCGTGCAGGATCAACGCGACCCGGCAGGGTTCCGTGAACGCTATCTCGCGGTGCTGGGTGAAGGCTTTGATCGTGCGCCGACCGAGCAGGTGGCGCAGTTGCTGGGGCACGCGCCCGATTGGCCGGCGCTGGTTGATGCTGATCTGCAGGTGTTCAACCAGACGGTCGCGCAGCTGCAGGCGCTGCATGCGCGGATCGAGGCAGGGCAGGGCACGTGAAGATGCTGCGCAGGATGACGTGCACCCGGGTCACGGCATGGCTGTTGATGCTGTTGTGCCTGTTGCCGATGGTGGTGATGGCCGGTGCTGCGGTCCCTGCGCTGGATGACCCGGTGGTGGACGCCGCCAACGCACTTTCGGCGGATACCCGCGACATACTGCGCACGCAGGCCCTCAAGTTGCAGGCGCGCACCGGCGCGCAGCTGCAGGTGCTGGTGGTCGACCATGCTGGCGACGAGGGCATCGAGGCCTACGCACAGCGGGTGTTCGACCAGTGGCAGCTGGGCCGGGAAGGCGTTGACGATGGCGTGCTGCTGCTCGTGGCCGTGCAGGACCGCCGTGTACGCATCCAGACCGGTTACGGTCTGGAGGGCGCGATTCCAGATGCCTATGCCGCCCGCATCATCGACAAGGCGATCGTGCCGCGTTTCCGCGATGGCGACCTTGACCAGGGCCTGCTGGATGGAACGAAGGTCGTGGTCGCGCTGATCGATGGCGAGGACCTGCCGGCCTGGGAAGCGCCATCGATGCGCAACGTGCTGCCGGCCGATTGGCGCAGCGCGGATTCCGTGGTTGCAATGACGCTGCTGGCCGGCTTCCTTGCGGGTCTGTGGCGCTCACCGCCCTCGGCGCCCGCGGCCAGGATGCCGGACGACCTCGCACGCAGGCACCGCGAGCGCCAGCGTGGAGCGCCACGCGAGGTCACCACGCCGCAGGCGCGCCCGAAGCGATTGCCGGCCTGGGGTCGCCCGCTGCTGGTGACGGCTGTGGTAGCCGCGGGTCTGCTGTCGGCGGCTATGTGGGCGCCACGCCAGGCATTGGCAGCGGTCTGCATCGTATTGGCGTTGTGCGTACCGGTGGCGAGCCTGCTTGGCTGGTGCTGGCGCCGCAGCCGAGGTGTGCGCGTGGTGCTGCTCGGCATGCTCGGGGTCAGTTCGGGGTTCTTGGTGGTGATGGTGCTGCGTGGCCAGTTGCCGCCCAGTCTGGCCCTGCACACGTTGCTGGACCTGGCGGCAGGCATCGTAGCCATGCTGCTGTTCTTCCTCGTGCAGGCGTGCCGCGCGCGCTGGCACAAGGACCGCAGCAGCTTCGGGGTGAGGTTCGCAGTGCTCTTGCTGCTGACCGCTGGCTACGTGCTCTTCGCACTGCTGGCCATTGATCGCGCCGACCCGGTGGCACGCCTTGCCGCGACGATCGGGTGGAGTGCCGGCACGGTCGTGCTGTACTTCGCCTGGATTTTCACCATGCTGCCCGGTGAGAAGGCACGCGGCAGCCGCAGATCATCCGTCGGCCACCGCAGTGCGTCCAGCTCCCCGTCATCAAGTTCGTCTGCGAGCAGCTCCAGCAGCTGGTCCGGAGGCGGCGGCCGCAGCGGCGGAGGTGGTGCGTCGGGCAGCTGGTAGTTCAGGCTGCCTGTACCCGCCAGCCGAGCACAACGTCCTCCACGACACCGGGGCCAGCCACGTCGCCGACCTGCAGCAACAGCCCCTGCGCATTGGGCAGGTCCTTCTGCTCAGGAAACCACCGTCGATCGGCCGCGACCACGATCAGCAGGCCCTCGTCGTCGCCCATCGGTGCGAACTGCGGCGAAGCCGGGCTGATCGGCTGCAGGCCGAAACGTTGGTTGGACAGTTCGCGTACGGCCTCGACATCGCGGCTGGGCAGGCCGACTTCGCTCAGGCAGGTCAGCTCGCTGCCATGGAACACGCCTTCGCGAGCGCTGGCCGGCAGGCGGCGGCGGCCGATCAGTTCAAGGATCAGGCCGTCCGGGCCGGTGAAGTACACCGACTGCGACTGCCAGCTGCTCTCCAGCGCGAAGTAGTCCAGCCCCGCCGGATTGCGCTGCAGCGGCGTGCGCTCACGCAACCACGTCATTGCATCGCTGAAGCGGTTGTCCGGCACGTTGAAGGCCAGATGCACGCCACCCACCGGACGTCCCGCCGCAGGCTGAAGTTCGAGGGTGCTCCAGCCGACGTGCACATGGTTGCCGACCACGCGCTGCTGCAGCACATCGTGGAAATATGTGGCCACGGAAGCGACGTCGGATACCGGCAGAGTGAGGTGCAGCAGGCGCATGATCGATTCTCCGTGGACGCGCCCACTGTAGCGCCGGGCGATGCCCGGCGGCCACTAGCGCAGCGAATGGTTGAAGAACCGTATTGCCGCGTCCGCTGCCTGCGCGTGGGTCTGCGCCTTCGGCACCGATGTGCTGCACAGGTCCTGCAGCCGCTGTTGTCCGGCCGGGGTGCATGCGGCGAGGAAATCGTAATGGCCGACACCGGGCAGCACCTGCAGTGCAGCGCCCGCAATCACCGCACGCGCAGCCTCGCCATTGGTCTGTGGTGGCGCGACCGTGTCCGCCTGGCCCAGCACGATCGACACCGGCTGTTTCAGTGAGGAGAGCTGCTCGGGCGCAAAGGCCTGCACGATTGCCGGCGCCAGCAGGAACACCGCGCGCACGCCGGGAATGGCGCGTGCGTCGTTGGCGTGGGACATCCATGGCGACAGCTCGGGCGACGCCGCAGCGGCAACGCGCGCCTCCATCGTGTGCGTTGCCGCCTCCTGTTGGGGCCGGCAGACGCCGTCATCCGGATGTGCGGTGCAGAAGTCCCGCAATCGCTGCAGGCCCGGTCGCGCACCGGCTGCCAGCAGCGCGGTGTAGCCACCGGCCGAGAAGCCGGCGACCCCCAGGCGCTCAGGATCGACATGCGGGCCCAGCACCGGATCAGCTTGCACGGCCGCCAGTGCGGCACGCAGGTCATCGGCGCGCAACCAGGTCAGAAGGCTGCCGGGCAGGGTCATGGTGTCAACGCCGTTGTTGCCTGGATGATCCACCGCAATCACCAGATATCCGGCCCGCGCCAGCGCCGTGCCCAGCCAACCCATCATGCGCGCGCTGCCGCCGTTGCCATGCGAGAGCAGCAGGGTCGGCAGGCGATCACCCGCGACCGGCGCATCCTTGGCCGACCGGCCGGCGTCGAACAGCGGCGCGTCGGGTGGACCGATGGTCAGCGCGTTTTCGCGGCTGCCGGCCTGTGCCGGATACCAGACCGTGTAGCGCAGCGCGTCGCGGTGCCCTGCGTCGCGCACGGCGGCGCTGGCCAGCGTCGTCGTGCCGTGGCGCTCGCCGGCGACGCCGCTTTCGCGGGCGGCGCCGACGCTCGCGAACGCCAGCAGCATTCCTCCCAGCACAGCAGCGGTCATGCGCATCTTCAACTCCTTGTCAGTGGGGACGTTCTTCCACCGGCAGCCAGATCTCCACGCCGCCGTTGCCGCTGTGCTCGTCGAACCGGGCGTCGTAGCGCTCCAGGTCCGGCGCATCGGCAAGGCTCAGGTTGGACGCAGGGAGATAATGATCCAGCAACCAGAACCAGGTCGAGCGGATGGCCGAGATGTGTCCGCCGTGCCAAGCCACCAGGTAGCGGCGCGCCGGGATGTCCACGCGTCGCCAGTGCGCAGGCACGCTCGGCACCGCGCTTGCCGGTAGTGCCGCAATGTAGTCGAAGCCACCATCGTCATCACTGTTGCAGCACACACCGAAGCTGACCGGTGCCGGTGTCGGCCACTCGCGGTTGAGCTGGGCCCATTGGCCCGGAATCGAGCCGCTGCTGTCGCGGGTATGCCGCATGCCGACGCCTGCCAGCTGGAACGCGGGCGTATCGAGCAGCCGCGGGGCTTCAATGCAGGCTGACGGGGCCTCGTCCAGGCGGATCGCCTGCACCAGCGTCAGCCCATCGGTGCCCTGTTCGCGTACCCGTTCCGGTGTCTGCCCGAACTGTTCGCTGAAGGCGCGGGTAAAGGCAGCATGGGTGGTGTAGCCGGCCCCCAGCGCCACCTGCAGGATGTCGCCCGCGCCGTTGGCCAACCGCTGCGCGGCAGCGGTCAGGCGGCGCCCGCGCAGGTAGCGCACCACCGAGGTGCCGGTGCGGGCCTGGAACAGGCGTGACAGATGAAACGGCGACAGGCCGGCCGCAGCGGCGATGTCGGCCAGCGCCAATGGCTGGTCCGCATGGGTTTCGATGTACCACAACGCCTTGCCTGCCGCGCTCATCCTGCCGTTCCCCGCATCCAATGCCGGCACAGTAGCGGATCGGCAGGCGCGGCGTTTAGCAGTTCTTGCGCTGCCGGGGCTTTGCGTCTGCCTGCGTACCGGCAACAATGCGTGCTTCATGGACGTGATGGGGGGCAGGGAGATGCGATCGACGACGTGGGATGCCAGGCCAGCGGAGCCCGGCCGATGATCGAGATGATCGAAATGCTGCTTGTCCTCTGGGTACTTCCCAGTCTGTTGACCCTGGCGCTGATGCTGCTGATGTTGTTCGGCGCGCCACGGTGGCGCGGCAACCCCTGGGTGTACCGTGTCGGCTTCGCGTTGCTGGGCGGGTTTCTGACACCGACGTTGTTGGGGGCCGGTCACGGTGGGTTGCCGTGCGCGACTATCGGCGGGCTGGTGATGATACTGACGCAGCTGCAATGGATCGGCGATCTGCAGGTCGACTTCATGGGGATCGGGATTCGCAACAGGGGCATCTGGATCATGTCCACCCCCGCCTTGGTGGTGTTCGCCGCCATGATGTTCGTTCCGCTGCGAACGGCACGGCCGGCCCGATTCGGCTTTGGCGACGACGCCAACGGCTAGACGCTGTGTGCGGGGATGGGGCGTGGGTCTGCATTGCCACCCATGCATGGCGTGGATCTACGGATGAGCCCTGGCAGGGGCCAACCTTGGTTGGCGCATCAAGCTGTCGTACTGACGTCATGCCTCCTTCACACATCGCGCCGAGACTGCGCGCCTTGTCCAGGCCTGTTGTGTGCGCACAGGTGCTGGCCCTGTCGCGTCCTCCCGGAGCCCTGCCGTGCATCGTTCGAAGCTTTCGCGTTCCATCCTCCTTGCCCTTTCCATGGCCAGCGCAGGAGGCGCGATCGCAGCGGAGGCCGATGCGGTCGATGCCGCCGGCGGCAGCCGCGCCGCGCCCACCCAGCTCGACGCGATGCTGGTCACGGGTACCCGCGCGTCCAACCGCACCCAGTTCGAAACGCTGGCGCCGGTGGATGTGTTCAGCAAGGAAGACATCAGGTCCGTCGAATCCACCGACCTGAAGGACGTGCTGGCCCAGCTGGTGCCGTCGTTCGTGGTGCAGCGCCTGCCGATGGCGGACGGCCAGGTGTTCGTGCGTCCGGCCACGCTGCGTGGCCTGTCGCCGGACCAGACCCTGGTGCTGGTCAACGGCCGCCGCTTCCACCGCAGCGCGCTGCTCGGCAACCGTGGTGCACAGGCCGCTGATCTGGCACAGATTCCAACCAGCGCGATCAAGCGCATCGAGGTGCTGCGTGATGGCGCGTCGGCGCAGTACGGCTCGGACGCCATCGCCGGCGTCATCAACATCATCCTGGAAGATGGGCCGGGTAGCGAGATCACCGCCGGCTACTCGCAGTACGCGCAGGGCGACGGTGCTTCGCGCGATTTCAGTGCGCGCACCGGCTGGTCGCTGGGCGACTATGGCAGCCTGGTGCTGTTCGTCGAATCGTCCACCTCCGACGCCACCTCGCGCACCCGCCAGCGTCCCGATGCCATCGCCTTCCAGGCCGCGCATCCGGAGCTGGAGGTGCCCAACCCGGTGCAGCGCTGGGGCCAGCCGGAACTGGAAAGCCGCCGCGTCGGCTTCAACGTAAAGGCCAACGCCAGCGATACGCTGGAGCTCTATGCCTTTGCCCTGTACAGCCACAGCGATGGCGTCAGCGATTTCAACTGGCGCAACCCGGACACCACCGCCGGCGCGTACCGCACCACCGCCATCTTCCCGGGCTGGAACCTGCGCTCGCTGTATCCGGTCGGCTTCAGCCCGCAGTACGGCAACGTGCAGAACGACCTGCAGCTGGTCGGTGGCCTGCGCGGCGAGATCACGCCGAAGCTGCGCTGGGATGTCAGCGCCTCGTATGGCCGCAACGCCATCGACTATCGCCTGAAGAACTCGATCAATGCCTCGCTCGGTCCGGCCAGCCCGACCGACTTCGATCTCGGCCGCCTCACCCAGACCGAGAAGAACGCCAACGCCGACTTCAACTACGAATGGGACGTGGCTGCGCTGTCCAAGCCGATCAGCGTCGCCTTCGGTGGCGAGTTCCGCCAGGATACCTACCAGGTGCGCGCCGGTGATCCGGCCTCGTACGCGGTGGGTCCGGGCGCGGCCGCGGGCCTGGAGGCCAACTCCAATGGCGCGCCGGGCTTCTCGGCCAGCCAGGCCGGGCAGTGGAGCCAGCGCAGCAAGGCCGCCTACGTGGACATGGAAGTGCCGCTGGGCGAGCGCTGGAGCATCGGTGCAGCCAGCCGCTATGAGGACTTCTCCAGCTTCGGCAGCACACTGGACGGCAAACTGTCGGCGCGCTTCGCGATCACCCCGGACGTCGCCCTGCGCGGCACCGTGTCCACCGGCTTCCGCGCGCCGACGCCGGCGCAGCTCAACACCACCAGCACCACCCAGGGGTTGGATACGCGCACGCTGCAGATCTTCACCAGCGGCCGCCTGTCGCCGAACGATCCGCTGGCGCAGCTGCTCGGTGCCAGGCCGTTGAAGCCGGAAGAATCGCGTACCGCATCGCTGGGCCTGACCTGGCGCACCGACCTGGGCCTGTCCGGCTCGGTGGATGTCTACCAGATCAAGCTCACCGACCGCTTCAGCCAGTCGGCCAGTTTCGCCATTCCGGCCGGTACGCCCAATCCGCTGGGCTATACCTCGGTGAACTACTTCACCAACGACTTCGACACCACCACCACCGGCGTGGACGTGGTCGGCAACTGCCTGCGCGACCTCGGCGCGGGCCGCATGACGCTGACCCTGGCCTACAACTACAACCGCACCCGCGTGGACAACGGCAGCACCTCGGTGGCCACCAACGAGACCCAGCGCGTGCTGTTCGAAGATCGCCTGCCCGAGCACAAGGGCAGCTTGACCGGCAGCTGGGACATCGGTGCCTGGTCGCTGATGGCGCGCATGCGCTACTACGGTGCCTGGACCGATTCCAGCGGCAATGCGGTGGGCGATATCTACCAGCGTTTCGGTGCGATGAGCTTCCTCGACCTGGCCGTCGGCTATCGCATCAACGAACATCACAGCCTGCGCGTGGGTGCCGACAACGTGTTCGACCGCTATCCGGACGAAGCCACCTTCCAGGCCAGTCGCGGCCTGGTCTACTCGCGCAACGCGCCGTACGACACCGACGGTGCCAACCTGTACGCACAGTACCGGCTGAGCTTCTGATGGACCGCAACCGCCGCGTCCTGTTGCGTGCCGGTGCACTGTTGCCGGCTGCAGCTGCGCTGTCTTCACTGCCCGCCATGGCGGCCGCGGGTTACGCTGCGCCCATGCAGATTCCCGCAACGACCGTAGCGCCGGACGCGCTGGCCCGCGATGAAGGCTACTGGGCCGCCGTGGCCAGCCACTTCGACATCACCGATGAAGTGAACCACCTGGAGAACGGCTACTGGGGCGCGATGGGCCGCGAGACGCTGGCCAGCTACCAGCGCCACACCGCCGAGGTGAACCGTGGTAACGCCTGGTACGGCCGTCATGAGTTCCCGGCGCAGTACATGGCGGTGCAGCGGCAGGTGGCCGAACTGCTGGGCGTGGGCGCCGACGAGATCGCACTGACCCGTGGCGCCACCGAAGCGATGCTGGCGCTGATCGGTGGCTACAACCGCCTGCGGCCCGGCGACCAGGTGCTGTACGCCGACATCGACTACGACAGCATGATCGGTGCGATGCGTTGGCTGCAGCAGCGCCGTGGCGTGCAGGTCGAGCGCATCGCGCTGCCGGTGGTGCCCGACCATGCGCAGATCCTGCAGGCCTACGAGGCCGCGTTCGCGCGGCTGCCACGCCTGAAGCTGGTGCTGCTGACCCAGGTCAGCCATCGCCATGGGCTGGTGCTGCCGGTGGCCGAGATCGCCGAGCGTGCACGCGCACGCGGTATCGACGTGATCGTCGATGCGGCGCACGGGTTCGGCCAGATCGACTACGCGGTGCCGCAGCTCAAGGCCGATTTCGTCGGCATCAACCTGCACAAGTGGATCGGCGCACCGGTCGGTGTCGGCGCGATGTACGTGCGCAGGGGCCGCGTTGCGGACCTCGACCCGTACATGGGCGAGACCGACGACGGCCGTGTGGGCAGCCGCGTACACACCGGCACGGTCAACTTCGCCGCTTACCTGGCACTTCCGGAGGCGATTGCCCTGCACCAGCGCATCGGTGCGGACAACAAGCAGGCGCGCCTGCGTTACCTGCGCGAGCGCTGGACGCTGCCGGCGCGGCAGATGGCGCACATCGAAGTGCTGTCTTCGCCGGATCCGGCGTTGGCGAGTGCATTGGCCAGCTTCCGCCTGCGCGGGCGCACCAGCGTGGCTGACAACATCGCGCTGCAGAGGCGCCTGTTGGATGAGCATCGCGTGTTCACCACCCATCGCGACGGCTTGGACTCCGGCGCCTGCGTGCGGGTGACGCCGTCGGTGTTCACCCGGCCGCAGCAGATGGATGCGCTGGTGAAGGCCCTCTCCGCCTTGGCCTGACCCTGCTTTGGTGGGTGCCAACCTTGGTTGGCACATTCCAACCGTACCGAGGAATCTTCCGCCGGCCAGCGGCCGGCACTACCGGTCGGCTGGATGCCAACTGTTGGTCGGCACATCCCATTCCACGATCTACCTCCGATCTGGTGGGTGCCAACCTTGGTTGGCACATTCCAACCGTGCCGGGGAATCTTCCGCCGGCCAGCGGCCGGCACTACCGGTCGGCTGGGTGCCAACTGTTGGTTGGCACATTCCAACCGTGCTGAGGAATCTTCCGCCGGCCAGCGGCCGGCACTACCGGTCGGGTGGGTGCCGACCGTTGGTCGGCACATCCCATTCCAGGGCTACCGCTCGATCGCCGGCAACGCGTCCGACAACAACAACCGGTCAATCCGCCGCAACGCGCTCTCCAGCTGCCGGCGATCGGCCGCCAGCCCCAGCGACAGCCGCACGCCGTTCTGATGCTGCACCCCCGGCGGACAGAACGCCGAAGATGGCGCGATCGCCAGCCCCTGCAGCTGTGCGGTACGCACCAGGGTGGCGTCAGTCCATGGCGCTGGTACCCGGCACCAGGCATGCAGGCCTTCGGCGCGCAGCAGCAGCGAAGGCGCCAGCAGGTAGCGCGCCATGCGCATGCGCTCGTGCGCTTCGCTGCGCACCTGCGCCAGCAGCGATTGCGCCGAACCATCCAGCAGCAGCTGGCTGGCCAGCGCCGCCACCAGCGGATGCCCCATCAACCGGGTGGCGCGCAAGGCCGAAGCCATCGCCTCGGCGTGCGCGGCACCCGGGCAGCGCACGAAGGCCGTGCGCAGGCCGGGGCTGATCACCTTCGACAGCGTCGCCACATGGAACACGTGGCGCGGTGCCAGCGTTGCCAACGGTATGGGTGCCTCTTCGGCAAGGTGCCAGTAAGGATCATCCTCGACCGCCAACAGGTTCTCGCTTTCCAAGACGCGCGCCAGCGCTTCGCGCCGTTGCAACGACAGCGTCAGCGCGGTCGGGTTCTGGCAGGTGGGATTGAGATAGACCAACCGCGCGCCACTCCCGCGCGCCTGCCTCACCAGTGCTTCGGGGCACATCCCGTACTCATCGCCGTCCACCGGTACCAGCCGCCGCCCAAGCGCCCCGGCGGCCTGCAGCAGCCCCGGGTAGACCAGCGTGTCACACAGGATCGCGTCGCCATCGCGGCCCTGGCTGAGCAGGATCGCGGCCAATGCCACCTGCGCGCCTTCGGTCAGCAACAGGCTGGCATCCTCCACCGCGCCCAGCATCGGTTGCAGCCAGCGCGCTGCCGCGTGGCGGTCGGTGGGATTGCCGCCGCCCAGGTGGTAGGTCATCAGGTTCGGCGCGTTGCTGCGCGCAAGCACGGCGGCGGCACCGCGGCGCAGGGTTTCGGCCAGCGCATCGGCATCGGGCACCGGCGGCACGTTCATGCTCAGGTCCACCACCTGGTCGAAGCCGGCCTTGGGTGGTGCGATGAAACTGCCTTGTGGCCCGCGCGCCTCGATCAGGCCGCGCTTGCGCGCTTCGTCGAATGCCCGCGTTACCGTGGTCAGGTCGACGCCGAGCTGCTGCGCCAACGCGCGCTGCGAGGGCAGGCGTTGTCCTGGTGCAAGCCCACCGCGACGTACCGTGCGCTCAAGCGAATTGACGATGCGCAGGTAGATCGGCCCGTTGTGCGCGAGCACGTCCTGCACCCATTCGCGGGCTGCGACATCCGGTCGCGGCATGTACGGAGCATGTCGGGGCGTATCGTTGCTTCCAACGGCGGGAGCCTGTCCATAACCATCGGTCGGTTCGGACAGGTGACCGCCGTTGTTGCTTGTGGCGGCCACAGCGGCCAGCGTCAGTGGTGTCATTGCGCGTCCTCAGCGCTTGGCCTGCCAGGGGCAGTAGCAGCCCACGGCAAGCAGTCCTTTCGGGCGCACGGTTTCGCCGCGCACCAGTCTGTCCAGCAGTGGTTCGACGAAGCTGTTGGCCGAGTTGCAGACCATGCCGATGCTGTACGGGCCGGCATAGGCCAGGTGGCCCTGCCGGTCCCAGATCGCCACGGCAGGGCTGGCCGGGATGTGTTCGATGCCGTCGATGGTCGGCAGGTTGATCACCTTGTTGCGCAGCGGCTCAGGCAGTTCGCCGTGGGTACCGGGGCGGCGGATCGCATAGAAGTCGATGCCGGCGCGGCGGTACATGCTGATCAGGTAGCTCAGGTGTGCGCCGGTTTCGCGGTTGCAGACGGCACACGCCGGGTCCCAGAAGTGCACCACGCGGATGCGGCCGGTATCGCCGGCCAGATCGGACGGCAGGCGCAGCTGCGAGTCGTCGAAGACGATGGCCTGTTCGGTGAACGTCGACTGCGCGCTGTAGCCGAAGTACTGCCACAGCGCAGCCGCCACGCCGGCCATGAACAGGCAGGCGAGGGCGATCATCGTCGGCAGCAGCCAGCGGCGGCGCGGCGCGGCTGCGCCCATCAGGACGCGTCCCCGCCGAACTTGTGCACGTACTGCTTGCGCATCTCGCGGCAGGAGTCGGCCTGCGCGCGACGCTGGATCTCGCTACGCGACGGATCCTCGCTGCGCTGCACGCATTGCTCGATGGCGTGGCGCTCGGCGGCCTGCACATCCACGGTCTGCGGCTGCAGGCAGACCCAGGCCAGCGCGGCCAGCATCAACACCACGAAGCCACCACAGCCGGCCATTACCAGGTGGAACTTCAGTCTCTCGGCGCGCATCGACGCACGTCCCTTCATCCATACATTGCATACAAAATATCATCTTGTATGGATGCGGCGCCATGCGCCCGGTTCAGACGATGGCGTTGTGCCGGGCCCCGGGGGCCTCAGACAGGATCTCGTTCAGTTTGGCCAGCGCCCCGGCCAGCGCATCCTGGTCAACTGCGCCGCCCAGCGACAGGCGGATGGCGTTGCCCGGTGGCGGTTCCTCCACGCTGAAGGCGTCCGAACTGGCGATGCCCAGCCCCTGTTCCTGTGCGGCCTGGATCAGCCGGTACTGGTCCAGCCGCGGCGGTAGCGGCAGCCATACGTGCAGGCCGGCCGGGTGCGCCCGCGCGCGGGACGGCAGGTACTGCGCGGCAATCGCCTGGCGCTCGCGCAGCTCCTGCTGGAAGCGCTGCACCATGTCCTGGGCCTGGCCGCTGCGGATCCACTGCGACGCCACCGCCACCATTGACTGGGTCGGCATCAGCGCGATCGCACGCAGGGCGTCCAACACCGGTTCCATCGGTTCGCCGCCCGGCACCACCAGGTAGGCGGTGCGCAGGCCCGGTGCCAGGCACTTGGACAGGGTGGAGATGTAATACACCGGGCAGCCAGCGTCGCGGTGGGCGGCCAGCGGCGGTGCGGCGTCCCCGGCCAGCAACCAGTAGGGATCGTCTTCGATCACGGTCAGATCGTGGCGCTTGGCAACCGCCAGCAGGGCCTGCCGGCGTTGTGCCGACATCGTCGCCGTGGTCGGGTTCTGGATGGTCGGTACCAGGTACAGCAGGCGCGGGCGGCGTAGCTGGCAGGCCTCTTCCAGCGCGTCGGGCAGCATGCCTTCGGCGTCCATCGCCACTGGCACCACACCCCGCTGCAGCACGCGCGTGGCGGCCAGCAGGCCCGGGTAGGTCAGCTGCTCGGCGGCGATCAGCTCGCCCGGCTGGGTGCGGGCCAGGATCAGTGCGCACAGTGCGGTCTGCGCGCCGGGGCAGATCACCACCTGGTCGGCACCCACCGTGCCCAGCACCGGTGACAGCCACTGCACGGCGGCGGCGCGGTCCTCGCGGGTGCCGGCGCCGACGTGGTAGCTCATCAGTTCGCCCTGGCCCAGCTGCTGGCCCACGTGCTGGAAACCGGCCTCCATGCCCTGTGCGAACGGCGCGCTGCCCAGCAGCGGCGGGATGTTCATGCTGAGGTCCACCGAGGTGCTGCGGTTGCCGGCCGACAGCGCGATGAAGGTGCCGCCGGCGCCCTGCGCATCCAGCAGGCCAGCCTGGCGCAGCTCGGCAAAGGCCCGGGTGACCGTGGTCAGGTCCACGCCCACCTGCTGGGCCAGGTCGCGCTGCGGCGGCAGCCGGTCGCCCGGACGCAGCACGCCGTCATCCACTGCCTCGCGCACCTGCTGGGCGATCTGCAGGTACAGCGGGCCAGCGCCCTCGCGGAAGGGGCGAACCCAGGTGCGATTGGGGTGTTTCAGGCGGCGGCCGGCGGCAGGTGGCGTCATCGGTCAGTTTTTCCATACGTGCAGATGCACAAGTCCATACAATGATGTATCTTGTATGGGCTTGATTGGGGTGGATCGCTCTCTTGTAGGCGACCTCGTACCCACAGTGTAGCCGCTCCACGCCCGGGCGCTGCGCGCAGGCGAGCCGGTCAAGCGCGCTTCTTCAACAGGGTTGACCTCCAATGAATATCTGCTGGAACCGCATCCGCCTGGCGCTGGTCGCCCTGGCCTGCGTCGGCCTGTCGGGCTGTGACTGGGTGCTGCTGGATTCGAAGGGCATGGTCGGGCTCGCCCAGCGCGACCTGATCCTGATCTGCATCGGCCTGATGCTGATCGTGGTGATACCGGCCATCGTGCTGACCTTCGTATTCGCCTGGCGCTTCCGCGCCGGCAACACCAAGGCGAAATACACGCCGGACTGGTCGCATTCCACCAAGGTGGAGATCGTGGTCTGGGGCGTGCCGCTGCTGATCATTGCCGGCCTGGCCGTGATCGTGTGGAAGTCGACCCACGAACTGGACCCGTACAAGCCGCTGGACGTGGCCGGTGAGCCGCTGCACGTGGACGTGATCGCCACCGACTGGAAATGGGTGTTCGTATACCCGGACCTGGGCATCGCCACGGTCAACCAGCTCAACTTCCCGGCCAACCGCCCGCTGGCGTTCAACATCACCTCCAACTCGACGATGAATACCTTCTTCATCCCGCAGCTGGGTGGGCAGATCTACGCGATGGCCGGCATGCGCACGCAGCTGCACCTGATCGCCAACGAGCCCGGCCAGTTCCGTGGCATGTCCGGCAACTACAGCGGGCATGGCTTCTCGAACATGAAGTTCATTGCCACCGCCAGCAGCAACGAGGAGTTCGAGCGCTGGGTGGCCGAGGTACGCAGCGCACCACAGGCGCTGGACTTCAACCAGTTCAAGGCGCTGGCCGCACCGTCGAAGAACGCGCCGGTGCAGCACTTCTCCAGCGTCGAACCGCTGCTGTTCAAGAAGGTCATCGACCAGTTCATCGGCGTCGGTGAGAACACCGCTGCTGCGTCCCCGGCGGGTGCTGCCGGTGGTGCCCAGGTTTCCCAGGAGTAACGAACATGTTGGGTAAATTGACGTGGGAGGCCGTGCCGCTGCACGAGCCGATCGTCGTGGTCACGCTGGCGGCCATGGTGCTGGGTGGCCTCGCGCTGCTTGGCGCGGTGACGTACTTCAAGCTATGGGGCGTGCTCTGGCGCGACTGGTTCACCACCGTGGACCACAAGAAGATCGGCATCATGTACGTGGTAGTGGCGCTGGTCATGCTGGTGCGTGGCTTCGCCGACGCGCTGATGATGCGCGCGCAGTTGGCCGCGGCCGGGCCAGGCAGTGATGGCTTCCTGCCACCGGAGCACTACGACCAGATCTTCACCGCGCATGGCGTGATCATGATCTTCTTCGTGGCCACCCCGTTCGTGGTCGGCCTGATGAACATCATCGTGCCGCTGCAGATCGGCGCACGCGACATGGCGTTCCCGTTCCTCAACGCCTTCAGCTTCTGGATCTTCGTGGTTGGCGCTGCGCTGATGATGATCTCGCTGGGCGTTGGCGAGTTCGCCATGACCGGCTGGGTGGCCTATCCGCCGCTGTCGGGCATCGAGTTCAGTCCGGGCGTAGGCGTGGACTACTACATCTGGGCGTTGCAGGCCTCGGGCATCGGCACATTGCTGACCGGCGTCAACCTGTTCATCACCATCCTGCGCATGCGTGCGCCGGGCATGACCCTGATGAAGATGCCGGTGTTCACCTGGACCGTGCTGGTCACCAGCGTGATCATCATCGCCGCCTTCCCGATCCTGACCGTGGCGCTGGGTGCGCTCACCCTGGACCGCTACCTGGACTTCAACTTCTACACCAACACGTTGGGTGGCAACCCGATGATGTACGTGAACCTGGTGTGGGCCTGGGGCCACCCGGAGGTGTACATCCTGGTGCTGCCGGCGTTCGGCATCTTCTCTGAAGTCACCGCCACGTTCGCGCGCAAGAAGCTGTTCGGCTACAAGTCGATGGTGGGCGCCACGCTGGCGATCGGCATCCTGTCGTTCATCGTCTGGCTGCACCACTTCTTCACCATGGGCTCGGGTGCCAGCGTCAATGCCTTCTTCGGCATCATGACGATGATCATCGCCATCCCCACCGGCGTGAAGATCTTTACCTGGCTGTTCACCATGTACGGCGGCCGCGTCGAGTTCAGCGTACCGATGCTGTGGACCATCGCCTTCCTGGTCACCTTCACCATCGGTGGCATGACCGGCGTGCTGCTGGCCATCCCGGGCGCGGACTTCCTGCTGCACAACAGCCTGTTCCTGGTCGCCCACTTCCATAACACCATCATCGGCGGCGCGCTGTTCGGCTACCTGGCCGGCTTCGCCTACTGGTTCCCGAAGGTGTTCGGCTTCACCCTCAACGAGCGCCTGGGCAAGTGGTCGTTCGCCTGCTGGGTGATCGGCTTCTACCTGGCCTTCATGCCGCTGTACATGCTGGGCTTCATGGGCATGACCCGCCGCATGAACCAGTACGACAACCCGGCGTGGACGCCGTACCTGATCGCCGCCTTCATCGGTGCACTGTTCGTGTTCGCGGGCATCATCCTGATGCTGGTGCAGATCTACGTGAGCGTGCGCGACCGCAAGCGCAACCTCGACCTGACCGGCGACCCGTGGAACGCACGCACGCTGGAATGGGCCACGCCGTCGCCGCCGCCGTTCTACAACTTCGCCGTGGTGCCCAAGGCCGATGAGCTGGATGCCTTCCACGAAGCGAAGAAGCGCGGCCTGCCGCCGCCGCCGAAGACGTACGCCCCGATCCACATGCCGAAGAACACCGGCGTGCCGCTGATCCTCAACATCTGGATCCTGGTGCTGTGCTTCGCCCTGGTCTGGCACATCTGGTGGATGGCCGCAGCCAGCTTCATCGCGATGATCGTGACCCTGATCGTGCGGTCCTACGATGAGGACGTGGATTACTACGTCAGTTCCGAAGAGGTGGCGCGCACCGAAGCGGCCAACCTTGCCAAGCTGAAGGAGGTACGCGCATGAACCTGTTGACCCGCCCGGAGCTGGCCAGCGACACGCAGGCGCACGAGGACCACCACGAGCACGACCATGGCCACGAACAGGGCGGCATGAAGGTGTTCGGCATGTGGGTGTACCTCATGTCCGACCTGGTGCTGTTCGGTTCCCTGTTCGCCTCGTACGCGGTGCTCAGCACCGCCTACGCCGGCGGCCCCACCGGCAAGGACCTGTTCTCGTTGCCGTTCGTGATGGCCGAGACCTTCCTGCTGCTGGTCTCCAGCATCACCTACGGCCAGGCCGTGCTGGCCATGCATCGCCACGACACCTCGGCGGTGTTGCGCTGGCTGGGCGTGACTTTCGTGCTCGGTGCCTCGTTCATCGGCATGGAGATCTACGAGTTCTCGCACCTGATCCACGAAGGCGCGGGCCCGAGCACCAGTGCCTACCTGTCGGCGTTCTTCGCGCTGGTCGCCACCCACGGCCTGCACGTGGCCAGCGGCCTGATCTGGATGGCGGTGGTCATGCACCAGGTCTACCGCCGTGGCCTGACCCCGACCAACATCACCCGCGTGTCGTGCCTGAGCCTGTTCTGGCACTTCCTGGACCTGGTGTGGATCTGCGTCTTCACCTTCGTCTACCTGATCGGAGCCTTCTGACATGGCCCACGTCGAAACCTCGCGCGCCGGCAATGCGCACGGCTCCACCAAGTCCTACCTGATCGGTTTCGTGCTGTGCGCGCTGCTGACCGTGGTGCCGTTCGCACTGGTGATGAATCCGGTGCTGTCGCGGCCGCTCACGCTGTTCCTGCTGGTCGGCTTCGCAGTGGCGCAGATCCTGGTGCAGCTGGTCTATTTCCTGCACATGGACCGCAAGTCCGAAGGTGGCTGGAACCTGGCCAGCTTCGTGTTCACCCTGGTGATCCTGTTCATCGTCGTCGCGTTGTCGGTCTGGATCATCTGGAGCATGCACTACCACATGATGATCAACTGAGCCTGCGAACCGTGAAAGGCATTGCGTTCCCCCATCGTGGCCTGCGCCTGGCCGCAGGCCTGCTGCTCGGCCTGCTGGCCGGCTGCAGCGCGCAGTCGCGCATGGACTTCTATGCGAAGGACATCGCCTGCGAAGAACTTGGCCAGCAGTGGTCGATGCCCGACAGCCACGGCACCGTGCGTGGCCCCAAGGACCTGCAGGGGCAGGTGACCTATCTGTTCTTCGGCTTCACCAGCTGCCCGGACGTGTGCCCGACCACGATGGTCGAGCTGAGCCAGGTCAAGCACCTGATGGGCAAGGATGCCGATCAGCTACAGGTGGTGTTCGTCAGCGTCGACCCGGCCCGCGACACGCCCGAGGTCGCGCGCACCTATGTGGAAGCGTTCGATCCCAAGGCAATCGCGCTGGTTGGCAACGATGCGCAGCTGGCCGCGATGGCCAGCGACTTCAAGGCGTTCTACGAAAAGGAACCCGGTCAGGTACCGGATACCTACACCATGAGCCACATTGCCGGCGGCTACGTGTTCGACCGCCAGGGCCGCCTGCGCCTGTTCGCGCCGTACGGCATGCCGGTGGAAAAGCTGTTCTCGGACGTGCAGCGCCTGCTGCTCGAGCCCGGCCACCCGGCCGCCGGCAACGACGCACTGGCCAGCTGCCACCTCAAGCACAGCGGCACACTGGCCGCCCGCTGACGCCACCTCTACCGCGGTGGGTGCCGACCGTTGGTCGGGCACACCCCCACGCCAATCCCCGGCCGGCCAGGAGAGCCAGCCGGCCGGGGCACCGCTCAACGCCTTACTTGGTCTCTTCCCACTGCACCACGTCCGGCTCGGTGGCGCGGATACCGGCGGTGGACAGCAGCCTGGTGGTCGCATCCAGTGCCGCGTTCACCGACGGGTACTCCACGATGGCCTGGCCCGAAGCCTTCGACACCTTCACCACGGTGCCACCGGTGGCCGTAGCCGCGCGCTGGGCCGATGCTGCATCGGTGAAGAACACCTTGACCCGCGAGGTCGCCACCACCGGCGCTCCGTCACGGGAGACCGCCGCCGCGAACTTGCCGGCACCGGCATCAGCAGGCGCCGCCGCGGCGCCATCCAGCGAACGCTTGGTACGCGAGCTGGTGGTCGCCGCCGCCTGCGGGGTGATCGTGAACTGGCCGCCGCTGGCCTGCTTTACCGTTGCCGAGGGCGACAGCTGGAAACGCGTGCCGCCCACATCGAACGAGCGGCCGGTAGCGGACGCCTTCAGTTCCTGAGCATCCACGGTCGACAGGGTCCTGGCCGGAGGGGTCTGCCCCGAGCTCTGTGCCCAGGCAGGGGAGGTCATCGCCGCGAAGGCGAGCGTGCTCAACAGAATGGTGGTCTTCATCATCAGTGCCCCAGAACGCGGATCTTGAAGAATTCGAGGTTGCCACGCGATGCAGCGGTCGCGGCCTGCCCCATGTCGGTCACTTCCAGCGTCCAGGTGCCGCTGGCACTCTCATCCAGGAAGGCATTGCTGGACAGCAGGTCCCAGCTGGTGAAGTTGCTCTGCGCGCCACCCGTGCCCGAACCGATCGCGGTGAACGCCGGTTGCACCACGCTGCGGGTGCCGCTGGGCGACACCAGCACGAACTGCAGCTGGCGCGTGTTGCGGTGGTTGACCCGGAAGCCCAGCTGCACGCTTTCGATGTTGCGCGCGCCGTTGGCCAACTGGAAGGTCAGGCGTGCGGCGGCAGCCGAGGTGTTGCCGATGGCCACGGTACGCGTGGTGTTGCGCCAGCCGCTGTCGACCAGCGCACCGAGCGACTGGAAGTTCTCGGCGACCTGCACTGCACGTGCAGCGTTGACCACGCCGAAGCCATACCAGTTGCTGTAGGCACGGCCGGCAGCATTCACCGTCCAGCCCGGCACCAGCGTGCGCCCGTCGGCCAGTGTCACCGCCGGCTGGTTCGGGTGGTTGCGGGTGGCGGTGGTGGCCAGGATGTACTTCACATCGCGATAGGACAGGTTCGGATTGGCTTCCAGCACCAGTGCGGCCACGCCCGACACCATCGGTGCCGACGCGGACGTGCCGTTCATCTTGGCGGTGTAGTTGCAGGTGCTGTCGATGGCCGACAGGTTGCTGTCCAGCGTGTTCTGGCGGTTGGTGTTCTTGTTGCTGCCCTGCGCGCACCCGGTCACGTCGGTGGTGACGATGGCCGGGTCGTAGGCGCGTGCCACCAGGCCCGGGGCGTACTGCGCCTGCAGGCCGTACTCGCCGCCAAAGGCCGACACCCACAGCGCCGAGCCGGTGGAGGAATACGACGAGCGCACGCCATCGGCACGCACCGCGCCTACCGTGATCACGTTGAACAGGTTGTTGCGCGGATCACGGCCAGCCGGCACGCAGCCGGTGTTGCGGTTCTTGGTGTCGGTGGTGCAGACATCCTGGGTCTGGCTGATCGAGGCATTGTTGAAGTTGTTGCCGGCCGACTTCACGTAGATGCCGCCACGGCCACCGCGCGTCCCCGACAGGGCCTGCTCATACGAACGAATCGTGTTTTCGCTGTACGCCAACGGCAGGTTCGGATTGCCCGGGCCGGCGCCCCAGCTGTTGTTGAACACCTGCACGTCGGCCGACTCCGCGCCGTCCCACCAGGCGTACTCGATGTTGCTCTGCTGGTTGCCCAGGGCTGAGCGCGAAATCGGGTTGAAGCCCTTCAGCGTCGCCGCCGGGGCCACACCGCGCACGCCCAGGTTGTTGGCGCCCACCGCACCGGCGATGCCACCGACCATGGTGCCGTGGTTGTCGACATCCGGGTTGGTCGGGGTGGGGTTGTTCGAGCCATTGGTGAAGTTCTTGCCGGCCACCGCGGCCACGTTGGCCGCCAGGTCCGGATGCGCGATCTGCAGGCCATCGTCGACGATGGCGATGGTGACGCCCTGGCCACGGATGCCATTGCGGAACAGGCCATCCACGTTCAGATCGTTGCCGGCTACCGGCAGCGTGTCGGCCGGGACCGTCTGCCCGGTATTGAGCAGGTGCCACTGGATACCCGCCAGCGGATCGGCCTGTTGGGCCTGGGCGGTGACGGCCAGGCTGCCCAGCACCAGGGCAGTGGCGAGGGCCAGGCGCGCAGAGCGCGGTGGCGCGGAGCGTTGCGTGTGTCGCTTCATACACGAATCCTTCTGTTGTGAATCGGCATGGCAGGACGGCGGGGCGGAACTGCCCCATCGCAACGAGCCAAACGCGACACAACGGAGAACCCCCTACCTCTTCACATCCGCAATGTACGAATATGCAAATTGCGTCACAAACACTTATTCCGTGGGGTAATGACGGCTGCAGCGGCCCGCATCTGGTGGGTGCCAACCTTGGTTGGCACGCGTATCCACGCATGGCGCGAATCTACCCAGCATCATCGCGCGCCCTCACATCGCGCTGTGCTACTACAGCCCGTGCACCCTTCCGCACGGAGCACGATGATGGTCAATCCGCTCGCCCAGGCCCATCGCGGCCTCGGCACCACGCTGTTCAGCCTGTTGAACCCGATACCCTTCGGCTTCTTCGTCGGTGCACTGATCTTCGACGCGATCTACCTCAACAGCGCCGAGGTGATGTGGGGCAAGGCCGCCGCCTGGCTGATCACCTTCGGCCTGCTGATCGCCATCGTGCCGCGCCTGATCAACCTGTTCGCGGTCTGGCGCCGCAACGGCACGGCCACCCGCATCGACCGCATCGACTTCTTCCTCAACCTGGTCGCGGTGGTGCTGGCCATCTGGAACGCCTTCGTGCACAGCCGCGATGCGTATGCCGTTGCTGTGCTGGGCACGATCCTGTCGGCGCTGACCGTGGCCCTGATCGCCCTGGGCCTGATCCTGTTGTCATTGCAGCCGCCGGTGCTGCAGGGAGGTCGTCATGGCTAAGCACATCCTGCCCACCGTCGCCGCGCTGGCACTGGCCGTCATCCTGTCGGCCTGCGCGGGCAAGGCCGAATACCATCCGGCCGACCAGTCGGGCCCGCAGCCGCCGCTGCCCAAGCCGGCCAACTTCCTGATGCCGCCGATGCAGGTACCCAAGGGCGTTGGCTGGGCTGATGGACAGACCCCCACGGTGGCCGAAGGCCTGAAGATCGAGCGCATCGCCGCCAATCTGCTGCACCCGCGGCGCCTGCTGACCCTGCCCAACGGCGATGTGCTAGTGGTGGAAGGCAATGGCCCTGGCGAAGAGCCGGTCACCACGCCCAAGCAGTGGATCGCCGGCAAGGTGAAGGCGCGCTCGGGCAAGGCTGGCAAGGGTGGCAACCGGGTCACGCTGCTGCGGCGCACGCCGGGCACCAACACCTGGACCCAGCACGTCTACATCGAAGGCCTGCATTCGCCGTTCGGCATCCAGTTGATCGGTGACACGCTGTACGTGGCCAACACCGGCAACATCATGCAGTACCACTACGTGCCCGGCGAAACCCGCATGTCCGACAAGGGCCGCGAGTTCACCGACCTGCCCAGCACCATCAACCACCACTGGACCAAGGAACTGCTGGCCAGCCGCGATGGCAGCAAGCTGTACGTGGGCGTCGGCTCCAACAGCAACATTACTGAAAATGGCCTGGCCGTCGAATACCGCCGCGCGGTCGTGCTGGAGGTGGACGTAGCCACCCGTGGCAGCCGCATCTTTGCGTCGGGCATCCGCAACCCGACCGGGCTGGACTGGGAGCCGAGCACTGGCCAGCTGTGGGCCGTGGCCAACGAGCGTGATGAGATCGGTGCCGACCTGGTGCCGGATTACCTCACCTCGGTGAAGGAAGATGGCTTCTACGGCTGGCCCTACAGCTACTACGGCCAGCACGTGGACGAGCGCGTGCAGCCACAGCGGCCGGACCTGGTGGCCAAGGCGATCGTGCCGGACTATGCCATCGGCTCGCACGTGGCACCGCTGGGCCTGTTGTTCTACACCGGCCAGGCACTGCCGGCGCAGTACCACGGCGGCGCCTTCATCGGCGAGCACGGCAGCTGGGACCGCTCGCCACTGAGTGGCTACGAAGTGGTCTACGTACCGTTCAAGGACGGCAAGCCGACCGGGCGGCCGCAGACCGTGGTCAGCGGCTTCACCTCGAAGGACGAGAAGACCCTGATGGGCGCGCCGGTGGGCATGGCGATGGATGCCGAGGGTGCATTGCTGGTGGCCGACGACGTGGGCGACGTGGTGTGGCGGGTGTCGGCGAAATAGCTGTGTAGCGTCGAGCCACGCTCGACTGCTGTGGATCCGGCCTTTGTAGAGCCGAGCCCATGCTCGGCTTACGCGCGCAGCGCGCGGGTTTCCGTGCACCGAGCGAACAGCAGCCGAGCATGGGCTCGGCTCTACAGTTCGGCGGTACTGCTGCGGAACCCGCTGAACACCGATTCGGCGGCAAATCCCACGCCGCC
This sequence comes from Stenotrophomonas sp. CASM114, assembly GCF_049384325.1. Classification (NCBI taxonomy): domain Bacteria; kingdom Pseudomonadati; phylum Pseudomonadota; class Gammaproteobacteria; order Lysobacterales; family Lysobacteraceae; genus Stenotrophomonas; species Stenotrophomonas sp. CASM114. The sequence continues at coordinate 67,016 of NZ_JBMRGJ010000007.1, forward strand.
CAGCAGCACGCCGAAGTACACCACCGTGGCCACCACGAAGCCGTAGCCGGCTGCCACCGCCGCACCATCGCGCTGGATGAAGCCAATCGCAAACGACATCAGCGCCAGTGCGGGCAGCGTGTTGCTGAAGGGAATCGGCCCGGCCGGCGCCATCAGCAGCAGGGTTGCCACGACCAGCGCCAGGTTGTTCAGGCGCATCATCCTCTTCGAGCGCACCATCACCGCCAGCCGCATCGGCCGCGACAGCCGCTCCATGCGGTGCACCCATTTCAGCGCACGGCCCAGGTTGGCCTTCAGCTTGTCGGTGGCGATCTCGCGGCGCGCCAGCTTCTGCGGCACCCATAGCGGGCGGTTGCGCACCCGGCTCAGGCCGATCAGCAGGATCGAGGCGCCAAACACCGTGCTCAGCCCGGGAATCGACACCGGAATGATGAAGATGGCCGAGAGCAGGATCACGACCAGCAGCAGGCCCTCATCGCCCAGCGCGCTGAGCAGGGTGCCGACGCTCACCTGGTCGCCGGGCAGCTCGTCGATCATCTGCTCGATCTGCTGGGCCAGGGGGGCGCTGTCGTTGGTTTCGGGGGCACGGTAGGTCATGCGTCGCAAGGTTCTCCAGGGAAGGGCGGTCAGCGGGCCGTCCTGCGGTGGGGGACGCACAGGCTCCTGCAGTATCCCGGCCAACGTGGGCAAAGAGGTGAACCGGGCATGAGGGGGTAAACTGGCGTGCCCCGCACGAGTTGAACGCAATGGACATGGGCCGCAGGCAATCGACCATCGAACTGGTCGCCATCGACATGGATGGCACGCTGCTGGACCCGTCGCACCAGCTCACCCCCCGCGCCAGGAAGGCCATCGCGCAGGCGCGGGCGCTGGGCGTGCACATCGTGCTGACCAGTGGCCGCCCGGTTCCGGGCCTGGCGCCGTACCTGCACGAGCTCGGCATCACCGGCAACGACGACTACTGCATCGCCTGCAATGGCGGCCTGGTGCAGCGCATCGGCACGCGCGAAACCGTGGTCGAGTACCCGCTCAGCTTCGACGACTTCCTGTTCTGCGAGCAGGTCGCCCGCGACCTGGGCGTGCACTTCCAGGGGCTGGACAGCCAGCGCATGTACACGCCCAACCAGGACATCAGCTACTACACCGTGGCCGACTCGCATCTTTCGCGGATGCCGCTGTCGTATCGTCGCGTGGAAGACATGGACCCGTCGATGTCCTTCATCAAGCTGATGATGATCGACGAACCCGAGGTGCTGGACGCTGCCATCGCGCGCCTGCCCAGCGCGCTGACCGAGCGCTTCGCGGTATTGAAGAGCGCACCGTTCTTCCTGGAAGTGTTCGACCACCGCGCGGGCAAGGGGCCAAGCCTTCAGAAGCTGGCCGAGCACCTGGGCATTGAGCGGGCCAACGTGATGGCCATCGGCGACCAGGAAAACGACCTGACCATGCTGCAGTACGCCGGCACCAGCGTGGCGATGGGCAATGCCATCGACGCGGTGAAGGCGGTGGCGCGGTTTGAGACCAGCAGCAATGCCGACGAAGGCGTGGCGCGCGCGATCGAGCGTTTCGTCCTGCAGTAACCGCGCGTCCCTATGCTCTGGTAGCTGCCAACCTTGGTTGGCACACACAATCGGCAAGCGCCGACCAAGGTCGGCCTCTACCAGGCCCCATTCGCCCCGGCAGGTGCCAACCTTGGTTGGCACACGCAGGCGGCCAGCGCCGACCAGGGTTGGCCTCTACCAAGCCCCATTCGCCCCGGTAGCTGCCAACCTTGGTTGGCACGCGCAGACGGCAAGCGCCGACCAAGGTCGGCCTCTACCAGGCCCCATTCGCCCCGGTAGGTGCCAACCTTGGTTGGCACACACAATCGGCAAGCGCCGACCAAGGTCGGCCTCTACCAGGCCCCATTCGTCCCGGTGGGTGCCAACCTTGGTTGGCACACACAAACGGCAAGCGCCGACCAAGGTCGGCCTCTACCAGGCCCCATTCGTCCCGGTGGGTGCCAACCTTGGTTGGCACACGAGCACCGACCAAGGTCGGCCCCCACCATGCCGGGGCTATACCCACGTATAGCCCACCCATCCCCACCGCCATCGGCGCTGTACCACCGCGCAATGGCGTATGCGGCAGCGCGATGCAAGAATTTCGCACGTCGAAATCACGCCATCGAATCCTGCGGCAGATGATCGTCTTCCTCTGCTGACCGGCGCGCACCGCGCCGTCGCTCTCTCAACGCAATCGCACCGCCAGCCAGGGCGCCGACACCGGCGCTGCAACGCGCTGGGCGTGCGCCTGCGCGGCTCTCTCCCTGCACCCTGGATCTACCGCCATGAACACCCCACCCACGACGCGCCTCGCCCTGGCCATCATCGCGGCCACCACTGCACCTGCCTACGCCGCAGAAACGCACGACGCCGCGCTCGACACGCCCACCACGCTCAACGCCCTGCAGGTCATCGCCACGCCGCGCGGTGCGGCCGTGGCACCGACCCAGGTGGTCGGTCCCAACCGCTACATCATCAAGGCCGAAGACCTCGACGCGATGGTCACCGGCAACAACGGCCTGGCCATGCTGAAGCAGGTGCCGGGCGCGAGCTATACCGCCACCGATGGGCTGGGCCTGGATATCTCCGCCACCAGCCTGTTCGTGCGCGGCTTCCGCATGAACGAAATGGGCATCACCTTCGAAGGCGTGCCGCTGAACGACAACGGCTTCCTTTCGCTCACCGGCACCAGCGTGGTGAACGTGGGCGTGCCCGATGGCATCGGCGCGATCACGGTCAGCCCCGGTGGCGCACCGGTCAGCGTGTTCTCCAGCAGCGTCAACGGCGGCAGCCTGGAATACCGCCTGCGCGACCTGCAGGACACGCCCAGCCTGCGCGTGAAGCAGGGCGTGGGCAGCAACAGCACGCTGGTCACCACCGTATCCGGGCAGACCGGCCAGCTCGGTGAGCATGGCCCGAAAGTGCTGGTCGACCTGCAGCGCGTGTCCGCCGACAAGTACCAGGGCGAGGGCACGCAGAACTTCCTGCGCGGCGACCTGAAGCTGCAGCAGGACGTCGCCTGGGGCGATGTCACCGTGTTCCTGTCCGACAGCAAGGCCAAGGTCTGGGGTTACAACAACATTTCCTTCGACATGATCAGCAAGCTGGGCTGGAAGGCCGACATCTTCTACCCGGACTACGCCTGGGCGTACTACGTGGCCTCGCCGGAGAACGCAGACAAATCCTGCGGCGCCTATACCTGTGGTGAACTGTCCGGGCTTATTCCCTACGACACCGGCCAGAGCACGCGTGACCGCGTGTCCTCGATCAACCACCGCTTCCAGATCAGTCCGGCGCTGAGCGGCAACGTGCAGCTGTACAACGCCAACAGCCACACCCAGGCCACGCTGACCGACCCGAACGTGCCGTCGCCCAACGGCGCGCCGTTCTCCGAACAGGTGCAGACCCCGCGCCTCAACCGGCTGGGCGGCATGCTCAATCTGCAGTTCGAGACCGGCGCGCACACCTTCACCGCCGGTTTCTGGCAGGAGAAGAGCAAGGCCGCGGCCAAGACCGAGTGGTACCAGCAGCCGCTGCTGGGCGAGGGCCCGCCGCTGAAGGCCACCGGTCCGTTCGATGTGTACGGCCCCGCGTTCAAGACCGACAACGCATCGAGTTGGGTGACCCGCTCGCGCCAGTTCTACCTGCAGGACGACATCGTGTTGAACGACACGCTGAAGCTGGGCGTTGGTTTCAAGGCCGTGGACTTCCGCACCAGCGGTGGCGGCCTCGGTGATGCCAAGGACCGGCCGGTGAACGGCACGCTGCGCGCGAAGAGCAACTTCCTGCCGCATGTCTCGCTGTTCTGGAGCCCGACCGAATCCACCGATGCCTTCATCGACCTGGCCAATACCATGAACGGCTACCGCGTGGCCCAGCGCGGCAACATCGGCTACACCGCCTCGGCGTGGACCATCACCGACCAGGAGGAGTTTGACCGCGTGGCGGGTACGCTGCGGCCGGAGAAGAACTGGAACCTCACCGTGGGCGCATCGCATCGTTTCGACCGGCTGACGATCACCGGCGACGTGTTCTACAACGACATCCGCAACCGCTTGCTGTCGGCCGCCATCGGTACCCAGTTCGCGCAGATCAACACCGTGCGGCTGATGCCGAAGATGCACGTGATCGGCGCTGACCTTGGCATCACCGCCGACCTGAGCGACCACCTGCAGTTCTACCAGGGCGTGGCCGTGGCCCGTTCCTACTACGACAGTGACTTCGTGGTGGGCGACACGGTGTACCCGATCAAGGGCAACGCCCAGCCGGGTTACCCGCAGATCTCGCTGGTCAGCGACCTGTCGGCGCATTTCGGCGATTGGCGTTTTGGTGCCACCAGCACCTCGTACCTGCGCCAGCCCTTCACCTACGAGAACGACATCCGCGTGCCGACGTTCTGGCAGGTCAACACCTATGCCGCCTACCGCTTCGGTGCCGACAGCGCCGTGCCCGGCCTGGAGCTGCGGCTGGACGTGAGCAACCTGTTCAACCGCCACAACATCGGCACCGCCACCATCGCCGGCTCGTCGTTCTCGGGGGATTACCAGACCCTGCAGCGCAGCGCGCCACGGCAGCTGATGTTCAGTACCTCGATGGCGTTCTGAGGCAGCGAGGGTGGGGTCAGAGCCCTTTGCTGCGCAAAGGGATCCGACCCCCAAAACCCGCCCGGAAGCCCGCCTTGCGCAAACAACAGGGGTTTTCTGGCAGCGACGCAAGGTTCCCACAATGTTGCTGGGTCATTCTGTTGGCATGGCACAGCACACCCCGCCAACCCGATTGTTCGGCATCGGCGGCCCACGACGGCCCCGGCCGGCGCTTTCCGTGGCGCCGGCGATCGACTTGCAGGGCGAGTACCAGTTCTGGCAGGTCTACGAACGCGTGGTCCGCCCACTGCCCGGCGGCGGGCTGCGTCGGGCCTGGCTGGTGTGCCAGAAGGTGTACCGGGACCGCCTGCGGTTCCCGCATGACACCCGTGAAGCCGCGCTGGCGCGTGTGCTTTTCGGTAGCAACAGCACGCCCGAGCGCGCAGCCGAACTGCAGGACCTCTTCGGCCTTGTCAGCCGCCGCATGGCGTCCGTTGCCGTCCGGCGACAAGCGCCCACGCCGGGAAAGTGAATCACTGGCCAGGAATCGACACGCGTTGATGGCTTTATCTCGGTCCGCCTGCTTTTGGCCTATTCTGGGGCGGGCCGGTAAGGACGGGAAACGATGGAAATCAGACGATCTGCACGCCTTGTGATCGTTGCTGAGGATGCGGTGCTGCTGTTCCGATATCACGATGAACACCACGCTCCCTTCTGGGCTACACCGGGTGGGGAGCTTCTGCCCGGGGAGGGATATGCGGACGCCGCACGGCGTGAGCTCAGGGAGGAGACCGGATTGGATCTGCCGATAGGCGTGCGGCTGGAAAAGCGCGATGCCGTCTACGCGGTCGCCCGATCAACGCCCGCGCGATGGCTGGAAGAGTATTTTCTGGTCCGCAGCCCCAACCAGCCCGACATCCAGCGTGACGGATGGACGGAGGAGGAAAATGCCACGATCAGGGCGTGGAAATGGTGGCGCGTAGAAGAGATGAGAGAACAGCCTGCTTCCCTGTTCAAGCCGGAATGGCTGCCGGATCTTTTTGAACGTGTGCCCGCATGACGCGGCCTGATTCTGCCCGCTGCAATTACGTGCTCGCCTTCCCGCGGTCCAACTGCCGGTAGCCAATGGCCTCGGCCAGATGCGCCGTCTGGATCGTTTCGCAACCCGCCAGATCGGCAATCGTGCGCGCCACCCGCAGAATCCGGTGCATCGCCCGCGCCGACAGCTGCAGGCGCTCGATGGCCTGTTCCAGCATGTCCTGATCTGCCTCGCTCAGTCGGGTACAGGCCCGCAGTGCCGCCGGCGGCAGATGCGCGTTGAGCCCGCCACGCACCTGCTGCTTGGCATGGGCGGCTTCCACCCGTGCACGTACCGCCGCACTGGGCTCCCCCAGCGGCGTGCTCTCCCGCAACTCCACTGCGTCCATACGGGCCACACTGATATGCAGGTCGATACGGTCCAGCAACGGACCAGACACCCGCGCACGGTAACGGTTGATACGCTCGTCGCTGCACAGGCAGCGGTTGCTGCGGTCACCGGCCCAGCCGCAGGGGCAGGGATTCATCGCCGCCACCAGCTGGAACCGCGCCGGATATTGCACGCTGCGTGCCGCGCGGGCGATGCGGATGTGGCCGGATTCCAGCGGCTCGCGCAGGGTCTCCAGCGCGCTGCGGTTCCACTCTGGAAGCTCATCAAGGAAAAGGACACCGTGATGGGCCAGCGAGATCTCACCGGGGCAGGGTGGATTGCCGCCGCCTACCAATGCCGCCGCGCTCGCACTGTGGTGCGGTGCCCGGAAGGGCCGCTGCCGCCATCGTCTGGGGTCCAGCCCTTCGCCACTCACCGAGGCAATCGCGGCCAGCTGCAACGCCTCGGCTTCCTCGGTATCCGGCAACAGGCTGGGCAGGCGCGAAGCCAACAGCGTCTTGCCGCAGCCAGGGCTGCCGATCAACAACAGATGGTGCCCACCGGCGGCCGCCACTTCCAACGCGCGCCGTGCATGCGCCTGCCCCCGCACGTCGGCCAGATCGGGCAGGGGCAACGGTGTCGTGTCCACGCGCTCCACGGGCGGCAGCAGGCGCGGATTGCCCAGACCGGCACAGCACTCCAGTAGCGTGCGCGCCACGCGCACATCCGCGTGCTCGGCCAGCGCCGCCTCGGCGGCATTGCCGGGCGGCACCACCAGGATGCGGCCGGCATCAGCCGCCGCAATCGCAGCAGGCAGCGCTCCGGCCACCGGCCGCAGTTCGCCGGTCAGCCCCAGCTCGCCCAGGAACTCGTATTGCAGCAGCGACTGCGGATCGACCTGGCCACTCGCGGCAAGAATGCCCAGCGCGATGGCCAGGTCGTAGCGCCCACCTTCCTTGGGCAGGTCGGCAGGCGCGAGGTTGAGCGTGATGCGCCGCTGCGGAAAGTCGAAGCGTGCACAGAGCAGCGCGGCACGCACGCGCTCGCGGGATTCGCGCACGCTGGTCTCGGCCAGGCCGACAATCTGGGTGGCGGGTAGGCCGCCAGAGAGGTGCACTTCCACCCGCACCAGCGGGGCATCGACCCCGGCGCGGGCACGGCTGTGGACCAGCGCCAGGCTCATGTGTGGATTCCTGCAGAAAGACGCCTGATGATGCGGCAGGTAATCTGCGTGGGACTATCGGGGTTTGCCGGCAATGCGTCTCGGGGTATTTCTGCCTGCAAAGGGCGCAGCGTGCGCATCGAGGGCAAATGATCTGTGCAGCGCGGCTCTGGGATGGCGGTCTCGCAGGTCTTGCGTCAGACAAGGCGTACTACAGGGCAGTGAAGGAAAGGAGCGAGCTGAAATGCAGTGCATTCGAGTACTGATGGCCCTCTCGCTCGCCATGGGCCTGCCGGGGTGCCGGGATGAGGTGGAGAGTTCAACGTATCCCATTGGCCAGACGGGAGAGACGTGCACAGCCTACAAGGGCTTCGACCGCCAGCCTCCTGAAGTAGTTGTGGCCGAGCTTGCCAAGCGAGGGTTGGATAGTCGCCGATTGGTGCATAGGACAGTCTGCGGCCCGATCACAAGTTGGGACATTCTCCCCGCAGGGGCGTCGATCGATCGGACACCTCCGCCAGACGCATATGTAAGCGTCCACCTGCTGGAAGACGGCTCGGTTTCCGTCAGTACAGACCGCCCCTGACGTTGGCGCCGTCCTTGATGATCGAGCGGCGGGCGAACAGACAAAAGTACGGATGGGCTCGCAGGCGGGGCGAGTGGCACCCAGGTGGGCTGGAAGGGTGACAACGATGCGACCCTGCGTGCTGAGAGCGGCACCAGGACAGCGGCGGAGTAGACATTGAGTTTTCCACATGTCAGGAGTACCCGGGAAATGTACAGATTCAAGGCCGAAGTCGTTTCCATGGAGGAAGATGACTACTGCATCGTAGTTGGCTTGGCCGACAGCTCGACGAATCCGTCTCGTTACGTGGTATTGCAGAACGCGAAGGCGTATGACGACCAGGACGAAGAGTTGGGCATGGCGCACGCCCATATCGAGGTCGGTGGAGGTCTTGAGCCTTGCTATGGCGGTCTGGTGCATATCTCTCTGCGGCGCATGGAGCTTGAGCTGTCTCTCTCCGAAAGTGCACAGAGGAAGCTTGGGATCACTGGTGGGATTGCAGTGACACTGAAAACGTTGGAAAACGGCAGCAAGCTGGAGGCCGCGTTGCGGAAAATCTGTGTTGCGGAGGGTATTCCGCTTGATCTGAACTCGTCTGGACGGGATTGAGTTCATGCTGTGCCGCACTGCCTGCGAGAGGCGGGCTGAGCGGGGACAAGAGGCAGTAGGTCCGGACAGGCGAATGTGTTCCGGCTCATTTTCGAAGCCGGGGGAGTGGTATGAAAGCTGACGAATTTGTATCCGCTATCCAGCGCTATGTGCTTGAATCATCCGTGGGTAGTACGATCTCGAACCTGGCGTATCCACCGGGCCGTCGGGTGGCCCCAGACCTGTTGGCACGGTCCGAATGGTTCAACAGCTTGTCCGCTGTAGAAGCCGACATGTTGCGAGCCGTTGCCGGTGAAGCTGCCCGTTCGGCGGTCTTCGGGTTTCTGGCGGTGCTTGATGGCACCCGTGTCATCGATTCAGAGAAAGGCATCTTCGAGCTTCACCAAGTGGGTCGCGAGAAGCGCCTGGCGAATCCGTCTGGCATCGATCTACACGACCTGCTCGAATAGGTGCGGGATGCGCGCGCAGCACTGACATGGAGCGTGGGACTGATGAAACTGAACTTCGTGGCGGACTGCGACTGGGAGTCGCATGTTGGCAGGATAAAAAGTCATTACGTAGAGCGCTCCGCCACATTCGAGTCCAGGAGCTACGGGAACGAAGTGGCTTCTGTGGCATTGCTTTTCGTGTGTCGAGATCCCGAGCTGGATTTCAAGCGAAGAGTGCAGTTTCGACGAAAGAAGGCGGAGTTCTATACCGATGTGATGCTTGACCTGCCGACCATCGTTCCGCTCTCGATGAAGGAGAAAATGCGGTATGTCTCCCGCGAATTGCTTGAGCAGTTGGCGGAGCAACTGGGCAGGGTGAAGTTCAAGGACTTCGACCATGCAAGGTTTCTGATGGATCTGAAGGTATGGCTGGAGGACATCGATAGCCGTTACAACGGCCAATCGTCGGGTGCATGGCACTATGCCTCGGGCGAGGCGTCCTAGTCGCTCCGGAAGTCACCGATGCTTGTTGGCTGGTCAGTTTTCTCAACGGAATGGGGGGCCATTGCAGCGCTATCTTTGTGTTCTGGATGTAACAGGCAATCTTTCGGCGGGCCGCGATGTCGAGCAGCTGCTCCCCGATCGATATGAGTTGGATCAGCGTGTGATTCGCTTTGTCTCCATTGAGCAGGCCAATCTGAACGCCTGGAGGGTTCGTCTTTGCGAAGTGTTTGACAATGGAGCGCCTGGCTTCATCGACGTGTACGAGTTCGAGGCGGTGGATCCGGATCATCCCTTTGGTACCGAGTGGACGTTTGATTCGGTTGACGGTGCCTTGAGGTTCGCGCGGGACGTGCTGAGGACCAGTCAGGGGCGCTATGTGAACCAAGGACTGATTCAAGACGAGTACAAGGACTGCTATCACCCGGAATGGTGATACGCCTCTGGAAGGAATGGGCTATCCGCGCATGAGTCACCAATGTCCTGTGATCATTCCTTCAGATGGATGGACGAAGTTGTCATGAAGACACGCAGATTCATTTTGATTGCGCTGGGTATGTTGCCTGCGGCTGCAGGCTTTCCCGCAGGAAGTCCACGTGTGGACTTTGTATCGAAAGCCTTCCGCGATGGAAGTTTCATCCCGCATGTCTACAGCGAGCGGGATGTCCTGCGCCGCTATGGTGATGGCGAGATGGTCGTGGACACGGCAGGACTGATGCGGCGCAGGTACCTGGATCCCACCACCCGATGGGAGGTGCTGATGACCTCCAACCCTGACGTCGCTCCGGAGTTCCGAACCATCGATGAGATCCGCGTTTCATCGATCAGCGCGGGGCAACCCGCTGCAGGCAGAACCGAGAGCTTGCGCGGCGTGAAGCTGAAAGGCGTTGCCATGGGTGACCCGGCGTCCAAGGCTGCCAGCGCAGCAGGCGGGTATGGCCCGAGGGACACAGAGCAGGCAACGCTGGGGGGCTTCAAGGTCGAGCGCACCTGTGGGTTCTCGGAAGGTGGATCGAGCATTTGCTTCTACGTCCGGGATGGAAAAGTGGTTGCGATGGCACTGGGGTTTGGCCCTTGACCAGTTGCTGCGCCCCTTGCGGTGCAGGCACAGCGCAACTGTGAGCGTCAGCCTACGATGGCACTTCAGCGCTGAAGTAGTTGGTGGGATCGGGCTGGCGGCGGCCTGGGGCCCCAAGCAGGCACCGCTGCTCATCCAGCACCAACCCATTGAAGCGCCCAAACCGCGTCTCAACCCACGAAGGCCCCGCACTTTCCACCAGCAACCGCCCCTGGCTCTGGTGCAGATCCAGCCAGCGCTCGAAGCTGATGCGCAGACGTTCGATATCCGGTGCCCGCCAGCGTGCATCGGCAGGCATGCGGATCAGCACGCGCGAGGGCGCGTTCTCCACCTCCATCACCAGCACGCCCTTGCAGCGGATCTCGAAGGACGTCGCCCCGGCATGGCGCGTGTGCAGTTCAAAACCCTCGTGGGCCTTCGCGGTCACGAAGCCGAGTGCATCACTGTGCAGCAGGCGGTAATCGGCCGGCTGTAGCTTCTGGTAGGCCCACACCTGATCGCCCGCTGGCTCGGGCCACTCCACCCACATCGCGCCGATCACCGCGATGCACACCATCGCAGCGGCAAGGCCGTGCATCTTCATTCGTCACCCCGCACACAGGCAGAAAGGTCCGCGCCATAAGCGCGCTCATTCCTTGGGTCGCATCCGCTCGTGGATGAAGGCGGTCAGCGCCAGATCGGCCATCACCAGCCCCTCCATCACCCGGTCGCCGACGTACTGCTCCGGCTCCCCGTTCTGGCGCGTGCGCTCGGCCGCCAGCAGGATCTCCTGCACGATGCGCTGGCCGGTAAGCGCGCAGTCGGCGTCGGACAACTGCATCTGCCGGCTGCGTAGAGGGTGTCGCTCGGGCCAAGGCTGGCCGTCGGCCGCAGCGCCCGCGCCGATGGCGTGCAGGATGGCGATGAGGCTGTTGGGGGCCAGGGCCGGAGCGGCCGAGGGCGCTTGCTGGATCGGGCGTGGGGGAGGGGAGTGCGGCGTGGTCACGGCGGGCTCCGTGCATGCAGGCGGACGCCGCCACCGATAAAGGTGGCGGGCAGAGCGTGGCTCGAAAACCGGATGTTGGGAACCGGCGGGTACAAGACCCCCACGCCCCGCCCGCCATAGCCGGCAGACGGATTGCCAGCCGGCACCACGCGCGGTGGTGCCGGCTGGCAAGCGCAAACTACTTCCCAACAAAACGGGCTTTCGAGTCCCGACCACCGATGCACGGTGGCGCAGTAACGATTACCTGCTGTTGTTCGGAATTCCAACGGGTGGGGGGCAATGCCGCCAAAACCCGAGACGCTTTTGGCATTGTCGCATAGCACCGGAAGCGGCGAGAGCCTTGGCGTGCTTGGCGCAGCGGCACTTCTGGAACGGAGTCGTCAGAACCTTCCGCTAGAGACGCAGGGAGCGGCAAATGCGACAGCACTTGGTAGGCGAAAGCGTATTGCTACTACCAATAGCGGCGCCTGGCTAGCCAGTCGAATCTGGCCGCTCGCGGAACCAAGCCCCGAACTGGCCGTGGTGCGCGAAGTGGCGCAGTTCGAACTGACGAGATTCGTGAATGACGTGCCGCCATCGGGCACAGCCGTACTTCTTGGGGGTTTGTTCCGGGTGGTGCTCTGCTACCCAGCGAACGGCTGTGTCCACACTCACCCAGCCGTCGATCGCCCGTTCTCGGAAGGCCTGTCTCAGCGCACTGACAATACCTGTGAGCGGCCAATGGATCTGCCCATCAGGCGCGATGCCGTTGACCATAAACTCATGGAACTGGGGAGAGTGAACCAGCTCCGCAAAGGCTTTCGCTCCCCGCGCAACATCTGCCGCAAGTGCACGCAGCCGTTGAAACTGGCGGTCGATCTGAGCGTAGGAACGGCTGAGTGCAGCCTGTGCCTTCAGGCATCCTTCGACAGTCTGGATATCGTATTGCTCGATGAAGTGGTGAACGAGCACGTTCCTGAGGTTCACCAGTTCGCGCAGGTCGGCTTGCAGCGTTGCATGGGATTGCTCTGGAAACTCTAGCCCCATGTGCAGAGCGACGAAGCTTGAATTGCTGTCGTAACCCGATGGGCCGCCAGGGGCTTCGCTGCCCTCTTTGACCACGCATTCGGCAGTCAGGTGACCTACCAGCACCCCCATGGTCTTGCCGCTGATCTCTGCTTTGCGCTTGTCCAAAGCCATTGGGAGTGTTTCCGGCGTACCGAACAACTTCTGAAAGGCGAGCATGGATTTCATCAGTTGCTCGCACTGCTGAAGTCGCAGAATGCAACGGCCAAGAAGCTGTTGCACTTCGTGCTGTGCACCGACAATGTCATTCTGGTCGACGGCGGACATGGCAAACCTGAGCATGGGACACGTCGACTTTACAGCCAGAGATGGTGGACGCTCAGGCTGGACCAGAATGATGAGGTTGTTGTCTGCATCGCTTGCGGGCATGAGTGACTTTCTGCCTATTGACCCCTTAGGGCGTCGCGCAGAAGGTGACTACCTCTGTAGTCAGCCGGAGCCACCCTGCCCCGATCAGGAAGGTTCTGCGGTGTTTGAACGGATTCCACCCACTGGCGCAGGCCAAACAAGGACCACTATACGTGTCACGCCGCAGCCGACTGCTTCTCTGCGCGGGTCTGCTCCCGCTTCCGTGGTTCCTGTTCTGGACCAGCGTTGCCGCCGTGCTCGCGCCGGGCTACAACCCGCTTGCGCAGCACGCCAGCGAGCTGCTGCAGGCGCCCACGCTTGCAAGCATCTGCGGCAGGATCGCCGCCCTCGGCTCCGGCGTGGGCTTCGTGGCGTTTGCCATCGGGATATGGCGGGAGTCCGGCCGGCGGATTGCCGTAGGCGCAATCTGCTGGGCGATCTTTGGCATCTCCATGCTGACCAACGGGCTCTGGCCCATGGGCCATCCGATGCACGGCTTCTACACCATCGGTATCGCCAACATCATTGCACCGGCGATGTCGCACATCGAACTGAGCGCGTGGTCGGCCAACCGAAGGGCGTACGCCGTGACCGCTGTGGTGAGCATCGCGGGGATTGTCTATCTCTGGTTGAACGTGGTGGGGGCGGATCCGGAGGGATTCAGGGGGCTGACACAGCGCCTGTTCTCGTCGATCAACTCGCTGTGGCCGTTCCTGGTTGCGCTGTACCTGCTGCGCAGGGATTCAAGCGCGCTGAAGGCGCAGGCTGCGCATTGATGGGGGCGCGCGACAGGAACATAGAGGGCCGAACAAGGACTTCTCGATTCTCCGGCCCCAGCTCAAGGTGATCTTCTCGGGATTCATGCCAGTGTGCTCGCTGTTCAAGCCGTGGGTGCTCTTCAACCATCTGTTCCTTGATGCTGGCACCACGGGTGGCAAGAGGGGAAAGGTCGTGCGCGCCTTCTGCTATAAGTAGCGCAACCGCGCCCAGAGAAGGCTCTTGCGATTGATGCCCGCTCTTGGCTGAATGCAAACGTGCCGGCGCCAGACAACGCGACCCGGAATGCTAGAGGCCGCTCTCGATCCGAAGCGGACGTTCGTCCCCTTCAGCCCTACGCGACACCTGCCAGTCCAGTGATTCGTCTACCTGAGGTTCTTGGTTCTCAATGATCGATCTGCCTTGTCCATCGTGTGGCTTCCTGACCCTGGAAGACGTCTACGGGTCCCATGCCATATGTCCGATCTGCAACTGGGAGGATGACGGAGTGCAACTTGCCAACCCCACATCCACCGGCGGAGCCAACGGCGAGTCTCTGGCGCAAGCGCAGCAGAATGCTCTTTCCAGTTTCCCCCTTGGCGTCGAGGTCGCAAGCGGCTTTCGCCGCGGATCTGGCTGGCGCCCTTTGTCCAGCACGGAGATCGGGCACTACGAAGCTCTAAGGGGCGGCAATCACTGGCACAGCAAGAGTGTCTCGTACGAGAAGGAGGCTTACTGGTCGATGCTGGGCGTTCTTTCGATCTGAAGCACTTCGCGGCTCAACTCATGGCGTTCGCGAATGTCCACCACTGGCCGAGAGCGGACATTGGCTCGCGCAGGGTATTTCCTGTGGATCACTGACCAGCCAGCGACCCGTAGCGGACATGGCCCAAATGTCTTGAACGTGGATTTCGCGGGGCGTCTGATCCTATGCCTGGATCTGGCCATGCGCCGGCTTGATGGCCGAACCCAGCCGCCCTAGGGTCGCGCTGTATCAGGGGAAAGCACGCCACATGGTGCTTTGTGGGCAGGTCGTATGACCGGACCCAAGTGTCCATCCATCCACCAGGGAGTCAGGTCCCATGAGAAACATGGCAGTGCTCCTACTCGTGCTTGCGCTTGCCAGTCCAGCTGCAGTCGCAGCGGATAGCCCTTCGTCACACGCCGTGCTCAATCGGATTGCCAACGAAGGGGGGCGCAAGGTGCTTTGGGACCTGTGGCAGCACGAGCGGGAGTTTGGGCAGATCACCTCTGGCATCGAGTCAGGCGATCGTGCATGGCTCGAGGTTGCGGCTGCGCTAAAGCCGTTTTCAGATGCGGGTGCCTCGCTATCCATCAATTACGCGGTAGCCCGTGCATTGCCCAAAGCGCCTGAGCGGGTCTTGGCATTGACCACCCAGGGATTCAAGCTCGAGGACATCTGCACATCGCCGTTCATCGAGCCAGATCCGGGAGTCGCGGAGGCGTATGAACGACGTACGCTTGCGGCACTTTCACGACTGAAGGGCACATCGGTTGCGTCCGTTGCGGCAGAATGCGCGGCGCAGGTCCGCCTTCCGGATGGGGCTTGATGATTTTTACGGCTGGGCTTTTTGGACATGTTCAAGTAGGGACCGGCCAGCTCTCCGTTTGAGCCCAAGCCGATTCCCCCGGTTCGGCCTATTCTGAAGCTGCTGTCGTTCGGTTCCGGCCGGAATCTGACATCAACGAGGCCTACGCACTGGAATACATTCCGAAAAGGACAACTGGATTACCATGGCCGCATTCGATCATTCCCTGGTAACCCTCCGATTCCTCGGAGACGACCTCCTGCCCGAAGAAGTCAGTGCCTTGCTCGGATCCACTCCAACCGCATCGCATCACAAGGGGCAGGAACTCAGAGGCAACCAATCAGGCACCGTGCGTATCGCCAGGACTGGAAGCTGGCAACTTGATGCGGAGCGTCGTGAGCCTGAAGATCTGGACGCTCAGATCTTCGAAATCCTCGATCAGCTCACCGGCGATCTCGCCGTATGGCAGTCTCTGGCACGCTTCCGACCTGATCTGTTCTGCGGTCTTTTCATGGGCAGCAGCAACGGTGGTGTCTCGCTTTCGCCTCGCGCGCTACTCGCCTTGGGTGAGCGCGGCATTGAGCTCGGGCTGGACATCTATGAAGCCGATGAAGAAGTGCGCAACGCCCAGCGCCAGCAGGCCATCAGTTGATGATCTCCCCACTCCCCGAAGCAACAAATGCCTTCAACTGCCGAACGAACTCCGGGTCGTAGAGCTCCCACTCCACAATCTCCCCAACCACCCGCAACGGCCGCGCACTCCGATACGACCGCGTCGGGTTCCCGGGAAACTTCTTGTTGGTCACATTCGGATCGTCTTCAAACGGCCCGGTCGGCTCCACCACATACACGCGCGGCCGCCCCTCACCGCGGGCCATCTCCGCAGCCAGCCCGGCGCCCTTGGCAATCGTGGTGAAGTAGACGTGGTTCATCACCACGCTGTCGCGATAGTTGGAGCGGAAGCCCGCGCTCAGCAGCTCGCCCACCGCCAGATCAGCGCGGGTGCCGTGATAGAACGGCCCGGCGACCTGGTCGCAGGTGTCATGCGAAACGGGTGTCCAATCGGTGTCCTGCGCCATCGCTGCTGCCCCTCTCTGTGCTGCCGGATCGACAGGCCGGCGAGTCTAGGGCGTCCGGTGGGCCTTGCTGCAAGGGCCCATCCGGGAAATAATCTGTAAACGGGAGGCGCAGTGCGCCTCCTTTTTTCATTCTGCGGCGCCGCGCCCTTCCAGCTCGCGCACGGCAGTTTCCAGTGCATCCAGCTTCTGGCGGGTCTTCAGCAGCACGGCGCGCTGCACTTCGAACTCCTCGCGGGTGACCAGGTCCAGCTTGGCCAGGCCGGCCTGCAGCGCGCTCTTGAAGGTGGCCTGCAGTTCCTCGCGCGATTCGCGCAGGCCCGGCGGCACCAGGTCGCTGAGGCGACGGGCGAGGTCATCGATTTGGTTCAGGTCGATCATGGGGTGCTCCGTGGGGGTGGGCCCGTGCATCCGGCGCGGGCAGGCCATTCGGGCACAAGGATACTGCTGGCACCCACTGCCCGGACAGGCCGCAGCGGCTTCGCACGGGCCGCGTTCAGGCGCTATCCTCCACGCCGGAAGACAGGAGATAGACGATGAAGATGGTCATGGCGGTGATCAAGCCGTTCAAGCTCGACGACGTGCGCGAAGCGCTGGCCGAGCGTGGGGTCACCGGGATCACGGTGACGGAGGTGAAGGGCTTTGGTCGCCAGAAGGGCCACACCGAGCTGTACCGTGGCGCGGAGTATGTGGTCGATTTCCTGCCGAAGGTGAAGCTGGAAGTGGCGGTGACCGATGACCAGGTGGAGGCGGTGGTTGAGGCCATCGTGAAGGCCGCCGGCACCGGCAAGATTGGTGACGGCAAGGTGTTCGTGTACGACCTGGGCAGCGTGGTGCGTATCCGTACCGGCGAGTTGGACGCGGACGCGTTGTAACCCGCTCGGCGGGATGTTGTAGAGCCGAGCCCATGCTCGGCTGCATTTCGCGCGATGCAGGAACAGCAGCCGAGCGCGGGCTCGGCTCTACAAAGAGCGGTAACGCGGTCGAGCGAGCTCGACCCCTACCGGCGCTTGGCCCACTTGTAGAACCGCTTCCAGCCCTGGCGCACGGCGGCGACCCAGCCCGGGTCGGCCACCAGTGCGGCCTGCGCGGCGCTCGGCGCCTGGCCGGTCACGCGCTGGCGGATCTTCAGCAGGTTCTTCATGTCGCTGCGGCGCATCTGCCGGCTCAGCGGGCCGCGGCGCAGCCAGCGGGGTACGCGCCAGGCGGAGGTGAAATCCAGTAGCACCGGCACGCCGCCACTGACCACCACGTTGGTGCCATGCAGGTCGTTGTGGGTGATGCCGGCGGCGTGCAGGCGGCTGAGCGCGTGTTGCAGCTGCTCGAACACGTCATTGCCGACGGCCTGCGCGGTGCTCAAGGTCTGGCCGGGAATGAACTCCATGCCGAGTGCCAGGCCGCCCAGGGTGCCGAGCAGCGCGGGGGCATGCTTCCAGCCGCCGAGGCGCTGCAGCATGCGTGCTTCACGGCGCACCATCAGCCGCGCGATCAGCGAAACGGGAGTGCCGCGGTAGCGGGAGTAGTCCTTGATGACCGCCTCGCGCCCGTCCAGGCAGGTGCGGTAGACGTCGGGGGCCAGGAAACGTTCGCCGCGCTTGAGCAGCAGCGGGGAGGCGGCATCATTGCCGCAGGAGGAGGGGGGAAGAGCAGGAAGATGCATGTCGGGGTCTCGGACGACCCGGTGGGTGGCGCAAAGCGTCAAGCGAACCGGTGTTACAGGGAGTTACTAAGTTTTCGTTAATTTTAGTACTCGCCAGTTCGCTATTCCACGATTTGTCGGAGAAATGTCGGGGTCGTGGCTGGAACAGTTCGTCACGCAGAATCGGACAATTCCGTCTCACTTATAAGGTTTGCCCTGCTGGATCAATGAGTTGGGCGCGCTTCCAGCCCATTCATCGGCGGCGCGCTGAACGCCACGCACGTCCGGCTTGACCCCGGCGCACGCCCTGCCGACCATAAGCTGTTAACCCGCGACATCGGCGGCCGCCCCCCTCCGGCACGTCCCCGTCCCCTGCCGCGTTCCGAACCGGTGCTGGCCGCCTGGCCGTGCATCGCCCCGTTTCCCGTTCCGGCCGCGGCTGGAGGAAAGTGCTTTGATCATCAAAATCGTCATTGCAGCGCTGTTCGTGGCCTGCGTGCTGTACATCCACTTCCGTGGCAAGGTCCGCGCGCGCTGGTCGCGCCAGCTGCTGGACCACTCCAGTTTCATGGCCCCGATCAACGTGGTCATGTACATGTTCTCGAAGGTGCCGACCACGCCGTTCCTGGACCCGGGCAAAGAGTTCCCGCAGCTGGAGCCGCTGCGCCAGAACTGGCAGATGATCCGCGACGAGGCGCTGGCGCTGCGCGACGCGCAGAAGATCGCTGCCTCCAGCACGTTCAACGATGCCGGCTTCAATTCGTTCTTCCGTCGTGGCTGGAAGCGCTTCTACCTGAAGTGGTACGGCCCGTCGCACCCGTCCGCGAAGACGCTGTGCCCGAAGACCACGGCGCTGATCGAGTCGATCCCGGACGTGCGTGCGGCGATGTTCGCGCAGCTGCCACCGGGCAGTGAGCTGCGCCCGCACCGCGACCCGTTCGCTGGCTCGCTGCGCCTGCACCTGGGCCTGAGCACGCCCAACGACGATGCCTGCTACATCGAAGTGGACGGCATCAAGAAGAGCTGGCGCGACGGCGAGTGGATGATGTTCGACGAGACCTACATCCACCATGCGCACAACGAGACGCAGCAGGACCGGGTGATCCTGTTCTGCGACATCGCCCGCCCGCTGCGCTTCGGCCTGCCGGGCCTGTTCAACCGCGCGGTGGCGGCCACGCTGCTGGCCGGTGGTGCATCGCCGAACCTGCCGGGTGACCCGACCGGTGGCGTCAACAAGGCGTTCGGCAGTGTCTACAAGGTGCGCCTGAAGGCCAAGGCACTGCGCGAGCGCAGCGTGGTGGCCTACCAGCTGATCAAGTGGGGCCTGGTGGTGGCGGTGATCGCCGGTATCTGGGCGCTTTGATCGTTACATGAGGTTGCCGGCCAGCGGCCGGCACTACCGGAACATGAAAAAACCCGCGCTGTCGCCAGCGCGGGTTTTTGTTTGGATCAACCCTTCAGTGCCGCCTGCACGAACGGCGGGGTCACCAGCACGCCGGTGTGCAGCGCGGCGGTGTAGTACAGGGTGTTGAAGGTCTTGGCGGCCGAGTCGGCCTGGCGGAAGTCGAAGCTGCTGTCGCCCTTGCGCGCCATGGTCACGCTCCACCAGCCGGTGGGGTAGCACGGCTGCGGGAACGGCAGGGTCTTGAACGAACCGAAGCCGGCCTTGCCCATCTCGGTGCGCATTTCGTTGATCAGGTCCAGCTGCATCAGCGGCGATTCGGACTGCTGCACCAGGATGCCGTCGTCCTTCAGGGCCGTGAAGCAGCTCTCGTAGAAGGCCTTGTTGAACAGGCCTTCGCCGGGGCCGACCGGGTCGGTCGAATCGACGATCACCACGTCCACGCTGCCGGCCGGGCAGTTGGCCATGTAGGCCACGCCGTCGTCGAACAGCAGCTCGGCGCGGGCGTCGTCGTTGGAGTCGCACAGTTCCGGGAAGTGCTTGCGCGCCATCACGGTGACCTGCTCGTCGATGTCGCACTGGGTCACGCTCTCCACGCCCTTGTGCTTGAGCACTTCGCGCAGGGTGCCGCAGTCGCCGCCACCGATGATCACCACGCGCTTGGGCGCAGCGTGGGTGAACAGCACCGGGTGGCTGATCATCTCGTGGTAGAAGAAGTTGTCCTTGCTGGTCAGCATGATGGCCCCGTCGATGGTCATCAGGTTGCCCCAGTCGGTGGTCTGGAAGATCTCGATCTTCTGGAACGGCGACTGCACCTCGTCCAGCTTGCCGGTGATGCGGTAGCCGATGGCCGAGCCGGTGCGCTCGAAGTGTTCGATGTACCAGTTGTTGCTGTCAGTCATTGGAAAACAGTCCTGTTCGGAGGGGTGGAGCCGGGCTGGCGGGCGGGGCCGCGTGGCACAGATGCCACATCCGGACGGATCGGCCCGTTCAGGTTGGAACCTGTCACGGGCGCGGGCGCGCATGATAACGAACCTGTGGGCATATAGGCGTTATCATGCCCCCCCTTTTATTGCCAACAAGGCCGACTGAAATGACCGATTGGTCCCTCGACCAAGCCCGCAAGACCTACTCGATCCCGCATTGGGCGGACGGTTACTTCGACGTGGATCAGGCCGGGCACATGGTGGTGAGACCGACCGGGGCGGACGGCCCGGTGGTATCGCTGCCCAAGGTGGTGGACGCTGCGCGCGCGGCCGGTGCCAAGCTGCCGCTGCTGGTGCGCTTCCCGGACATCCTCGGCCAGCGCCTGGGCAAGCTGCAGGCGGCCTTCGCCCAGGCCCAGCAGGACTGGGAGTACAGCGGCGGCTACACCGCCGTGTACCCGATCAAGGTCAACCAGACCCGCGGCGTGGCCGGCACCCTGGCCAGCCACCACGGCGAAGGCTTCGGCCTGGAAGCGGGCAGCAAGCCCGAGCTGATGGCCGTGCTGGCGCTGTCGCGCCCGGGTGGCCTGATCGTCTGCAACGGCTACAAGGACCGCGAGTACATCCGCCTGGCCCTGATCGGCCGCAAGCTGGGCCTGCAGACCTTCATCGTCATCGAGAAGCCGTCCGAGCTGAAGCTGGTGCTGGAAGAGTCCAAGGCGCTGGACGTGAAGCCGGGCCTGGGCGTGCGCATGCGCCTGGCCTCGCTGGGTGCCGGCAAGTGGCAGAACAGCGGTGGCGACAAGGCCAAGTTCGGCCTGTCGCCGCGCCAGCTGCTGGACCTGTGGAAGTCGCTGCGTGACACCGAGTACGCCGACTGCCTGAACCTGCTGCACTTCCACATGGGTTCGCAGATCTCCAACGTGCGCGACATCGCCAACGGCATGCGCGAAGCCACCCGCTACTTCGTGGAGCTGTCGCGCCTGGGCGCGAAGATCACCCACGTCGACGTGGGGGGGGGCCTGGGCGTGGATTACGAAGGTACCCGTTCGCGCAGCTTCTGCTCGATCAACTACGGCCTGCATTCCTACGCCAGCAACATCGTGCAGCCGCTGGCCAATGCCTGCGAAGAGTTCGGCCTGACCCCGCCGCGCATCGTCACCGAGTGCGGCCGCGCAATGACCGCGCACCACGCGGTGCTGATCGCCAACGTGTCGGAAGTGGAAGAGGCACAGGAAGGCCGCGTGCCGGACCAGCACGACGACGAGCCGGCAGCGATCCGCCACCTGCGCGAGATCCACGACGAGCTTGACGTGCGCCCGGCGGTGGAGCTGTTCCAGGAAGCGCAGCATTTCCATGCCGAAGGCCTGGCCAGCTACGCGCTGGGCCAGATCGACCTGCCGCAGCGTGCACGCATCGACGACCTGTTCTACGCCATCGCCCATGGCGTGCGTGCGCGCCTGAGCTACGACGAGAAGAGCCATCGCCCGGTGTTGGACGAACTGAACGAGCGCCTGGTCGACAAGTACTTCGTCAACTTCAGCGTGTTCGAATCGATCCCGGACGTGTGGGCGATCGACCAGGTGTTCCCGATCGTGCCGATCGAGCGCCTGGATGAAACCCCGGACCGCCGCGGCATCATCGCCGACATGACCTGCGACTCGGACGGCATGGTGGAAACCTATGTCGAGAACGAGAGCCTGGACAGCTCGCTGCCGCTGCACAAGATGAGGCCGGGCGAGAGCTATCGCATCGGCTTCTTCATGGTCGGCGCCTACCAGGAAATCCTGGGCGACATCCACAACCTGTTCGGCGATACCGACGCGGTGGAAGTGCTGGCCGATGCCGATGGCTACGCCATCACCCAGCAGCGCCGCGGCGACACCACCGACGTGATGCTGGATTACGTGGGTTACCGCCTGGACGAACTGCGTGCGACCTATGCGCAGCGCGTGGCTGCGGCGCAGCTGTCGCCGGAACGCGCGCAGGAACTGTCGGACGCGCTGGAAGCCGGCCTGACCGGTTACACCTACCTGTCCGACGAGCCGCTGGTGTGATGGACGGCACCGGGCCCGCCCGGTGCCACCGTTGCCGATGAGCGCGCGCGCGATCTTCCACCTGTTCCTGCATGCCGCCGTGCCAGCGTTGCTGGCATGGCTGTTCTGGCGCAAGCGCTTTGCCTCGGCGTGGCTGCCGATGCTGCTGGGCTGGATCATCGACCTGGACCATCTGCTGGCCGAGCCGATCTATGCACCGAACCGCTGCAGCATCGGGTTCCACCCGCTGCACACCGCACCGGCCATCGCGGTCTATGCGGGGCTGTGCGTGCCGAAGAAAACGCGGTTGTTCGGTATCGGTCTGATCATCCACATATTGCTGGACGCGATTGATTGCTGGTGGATGCATCACCGTTGATGCTTGGTGCGTGTCGACCAAGGTCGACACCTACCGGGTGCACGGCGACCGGTCGGATTGGCGCTCGGTAGAGCCGGCCGCTGGCCGGCTTCCGCTGGGTGTTCCCGGTGATCACGTGGCTGCCGGCCAGCGGCCGGCACTACCCACCGTTGGGTTGGCCGCGTCACGCCACCGGCAACCACAACGTCGCACGCAGGCCCGGCTGCGCATTTTCCAACGCCACGCGCCCGCCATAGCTGGCAGCGATATCGCCCACGATCGCCAGGCCCAACCCGCTGCTGCCTTCGCGCTCGTCCAGCCGCACACCACGCTGGGTGACCCGTTCCAGCGCGTCTGCGGCCAGGCCGGGGCCATCGTCGCGCACTTCGATGCGTAGTTGCCCTTCGCTGGTTTCCGCTTCGACAGTGACCTGCTGTTGCGCCCAGCGCCCGGCGTTGTCCAGCAGGTTGCCCAGCATCTCCTCCAGATCCGCACTGGCGCCGGCGAACTGCAGCGCCGGATCGATGCCTGCCGCCGTGAACGCAATGCCACGTTCGCCATGCACGCGTGCCATCAGCCGGCACATCGCCTGTGCGACGGCCGCCACGTCGGTGCGCTGGCGATGGTCGGCAGCCAGTCCTGCAGCCAGGTAACGGTCAACACTGGCCTGCATGCGCGCACTCTGCTCGCGCACGGTGGCACGCCAATGCGTGCCGTCGCTGTCAGCTTCGGTGGCCAATACGCTCAGTGGAGTCTTCAGCGCGTGCGCCAGATCCTGTGCACTGGTGCGCGCACGCGCGACCATGCGTTGCTGGTGGTCCAGCAGCGCGTTGAGTTCTTCACCCAGCGGTGCGACCTCCGCGCCCAGTCCCTGTGTGTCGATGCGCTGCGCATCGCCGCGACGTACCCGTTCCAGCTGCGCACCGAGGCGATGCAGCGGGCGCAGGCCGAAGTGCACCTGGCTGGCCAGCACCGCCAGCCACGCCGCGACCAGCACGCCCAGTGCGATGGCGGTGCGCTTGCGGAACGCGGCAACATCGGCATCCAGCGCGCTGCGGTCGGTGGCGACCACGGCCACGAACGGTTCGCTGGCGCGTGGCAGGCGCACCTGCTGCACGCGTGCACGCAGGAATTGTTGCAGCGGCCCGGGCAGATTGCGCGTGGCCGGCCCGGCGGCCTTCGCCGGCAGGGTTTCATCCCACAGCGAGCGCGACTGCAGCAGCACGTGGCCATCGGCACCGGCGATCTGCCAATAGGCACCGGAAAACACGCGCTGGAAGCGCGCATCATTGGGTTCCTGGCGCAGGCGCAGCTGCCCGTCCGGGTCCACTTCGGCCTGTGCCAGCAGGGTCAGCATGTCCTGCTGCAGTTCGTGGTCGAGGCGGTCGCGCGCGCTGCGCTTGAACAGCTCGCCCAGCAGCGCGCTGGCCAGCAGCGAGACCAGCAGCAGCCCGACGCCGCCGGCCAGCAGCAGGCGCCGCCGCAGCGACGGTTGCCGGTTCATGGCGCGGCCAGCCGCCAGCCCTGGCCGCGCACGGTCTGGATCAGGTCGATGCCGAGCTTGCGGCGCACGCGTCCGAGCAGCACGTCCAGTGCGTTGGAGTCCGGGTCGTGGCCGCCGTCGAACACCTGTTCGCCCAACCGGTCGCGGCTGATCACCTGTCCGCTGTGGTGGATGAAGTAGCTGAGCAGGCGGAATTCCTGCGGACTCAGTGGCAGCGCCTGTCCATCCAGCTCGAAGCGGCCGGCATTGACGTCCAGCTGCAGCGGGCCGCAGTGCAGGCGCGGGCTGGCGTGGCCATGGCTGCGACGGATCAGGGCGCGCAGGCGCAGCACCAGTTCGTCGGCCTGGAACGGTTTGGTCAGGTAATCGTCGGCGCCGGCATCGAAGCCGGCCAGCTTGTCGTGCCAGCGCCCGCGCGCGGTCAGCACCAGCACCGGAAACCCCCGGCCGTTGCCGCGCCAGCGCTCGATCACGCTCAGTCCATCCAGCCCGGGCAGGCCGAGGTCGACGATGGCGGCCTGCAGGTCTTCGATCTGGCCGATTTCTTCGGCCTGGCGACCGTCGGCGACCACCGCCACCACATAGCCGGCCTGTTCCAGCAGGGGCACCAGGCGCTGTGCCAGTGCGGCATCGTCTTCGGCCAACAGGATGCGCATCAGTCGTCGAGCTCCGTCTTCAGCAGCTTTCCGCTGCGCGCATCATAGTCCAGCTCCACCACCACGCCGTCGCCGCGCAGGATCTCCACTTCGTAGACGCCGTCGTCCAGCTCCACTTCCAGCAGCTGGCCGGGGTAGCGCTTGAGCGCATCGCGCACCACGCTCTCCAGCGGCATGTAGCGGCCCTGCTGCACGGCGCGACGCGCGACCTGCTGCGCCGGGTCCTGCAGGGGCGCGGCGGCGGTCGGGGCGTTGGCCAGGGCCAGCAGCAGGGGCAGGGTGGCGAGCATGCGGGTAAGGAAAGAGAGAGGGGTACAGGCGCGAGTGTGGCGGGGATGACTAACAGCCGGCTAACAGCCACGGCTAAGGCGCTGTTAACCGGGCCATGCATCGTGGCGTTGCCGGGATGGTCCGGCCACGAACAGGAGAACCCCCATGTTGAAGTCGCTCACCCTCGCCACTGTTGCCCTGCTTGCCGTCGCGCCGGCCGTACAGGCCGCGCCGCTGGGCATGGCCCAGGTTGAACAGACCCTGCGCAAGGCCGGCTACACCCAGATCCACGAGATCGAACGCGATGATGGCCTGTGGGAGGCTGACGTGAGCCGCGCCGATGGCCGCTTCAGCGAGGTCTACGTGGACCCGAAGACCGGCGAGATCTTCGATGAGCACAGCGGCCGCGCGCTGCTGACTACCGAGCAGGTGCTGGCACGGGCGCAGTCGCATGGCCTGCGCGAGATCCATTCGCTGGAACGCGATGGTGCGACCTGGTCGCTGGAAGCCCGCAATGCCCGCAACCAGAAGGTAGAGGTGCGCGTGAGCGGCTATGACGGCCGCATCCTGCACAGCGAGCGCGATGGCTGGCTGGATTGACGTTGGCCTCTGTAGAGCCGAGCCCATGCTCGGCTTTGCGGCCAACCGTAGCCGAGCATGGGCTCGGCTCTACAGGGGCTGGCTTACCAGCCGTACGGCGGCGGGTAATCCCAGCCAGGCCCGCGGCCGTAGTAGCCGCCATACGGGCCGAAGAAGCCCGGGCCCTTGCCCTCACTCACGTGGATGTTGAGGTTGACCCCATGGGTCTTGCCTTCATCGGTGGTGTAGTTCTTGCTCAGGTTCAGCGTGGCCGCGTTGTAGTGGCTGTTGCCGCCGTTCTTCGAATAGCCGATGCCGGTGGTGAAGCTGCCGGACACCTTGACCTTGTCGTCGGTCACGTCGGCGATCTTCGCATCGTCGTGCACGCGCGGGCCGCTCTTGTCACCGTAATAGGTGCCGGGCGGGTCCTGCTGCAGGGCCGGGTCGTTGAGGTAGCGCATCGGCGCCTGCGGCAGCGTCAAGTCCAGGCCGGCAGCCTGCGGCGCAGTGGCGCCAGCGGCGGACTGGGCCAGCACGGTTCCCGGCAGGGCCAGGCACAGCAGCAGGGTCAGGGGGCGGATCATGACGGCGCTCCAGCGGACAGGTGGCCGCGCAACTCGCGGCGGTACAGGCCGACGCTAGCAGGGGTTGCTTGAATGATGCCTGTCGGCGCCGGATTGGGGTAGAGCCGGCCGCGGCCGGCTGCAGGTCACAACCGCCCGAACCCGAACAGCCTTTCCAGCGCATGCTTGCGCCGCTCGATCCGGGCCCGCAGCAGCTGGGCGCCGATCATCGAATAAGTGATGCCGTTGCCGCCGTAGGCCATGGCGAAATGGACCCGCGGCCCCCACTGCGCGTGCGGGCCGAAGAAGGGCAGGCCGTCGGCGGTTTCGGCGAAGGTGCCGGCCCAGGAAAAGGCGGGTATCGGATCCAGCCGTGGGAACCAGTGCCGCAGTTGCTTCATCAGCTTGCCGGCCTTGCCATCAACGCGCCGGTCGCGCCGGGCGGGGATATCGATGGCGTCGTCCAGCCCACCCACCAGCAGGCGGCGGTCGCCGGTGGCGCGCAGGTACAGGTACGGGCGGGCGCTTTCCCACACCATCGTGTTGCGCAGCCTGCCGAGCACGTCCGCTTCGATGGGATCGGTGATGAAGGCATAGCTGCTGCGGTTGCGCGCAACCCGCTGTTCCAGCCACGTCTGGTTGGCATAGCCCATGGCCAGGACCACGTGGCGGGCACGGACCGAGGCGCCGGCCTCGGTCATCGCGGTTACGCCCTGCGCGCCAGGCTTGAGCGTGTGCAGCACGGTGCGGTCGTGCACATGGCCGCCGCGGCGGCGCACTCGTTTGAGCAGGCCGTAGGTGAGACAGTAGGGATCGACCCGCGCCGCCTGGCGGGTCAGCAGGGCGCCGCCGGCTTCCACGTCGAAACGCTCGCGAAGCGCTTCGCGGTCCAGCCAGCGGGCATCCAGGCCGATGCTGCGCCGCGCCTCACCTTCGGCCATCAGGCGCGGCACGTCGCGATGGCGGCTGGCCAGGTACAGGCTGTCCATGCGCTGGAAATCCACGTCCTTCAACCCGCGTGCCACTTCGCCCAGTGCCGGGATTGCCTCCGCGCAGGCCCGGTACGCCCGTGCTGCGGCGTCCTGCCCGTAGCGTTCGGCCAGTTCGAGCAGATGGGTATCGATCTCGTACTGCAGCAGCGCGGTGCTCGCGGCCGTGCTGCCCCAACCGATATCGCGCTGCTCGATCACGGCCACGTCATGGCCATGGTGGGACAGCTCGTCGGCAATCAGCGCGCCGGTGATGCCGCCACCGACCACCAGCACATCGCAGCGCAGATCCTTCTCCAGCGGGGGGAACGCCTGGATCAGTCCGTTGCGTACGGCCCACCACGGGTAACCGCTTTTCAGGTCCATGCGTGCGTGGGGCTCAGGCTGTGGGTTTGCCGGTATGTGGCGTCTGGATCCGTTCGGACAGATCGAAGCCCTGCAGGCGGGCCGCCGCCAGATAATGGTCCTGCACGGTCGCGTCCAGGCGCGGCTCGCGCGCCAGCAGCCACAGGTACTTGCGATCCGGGCTGCCGACCAGCGACACGCTGTAGTCCGGGGCGATCTGGATCACCCAGTAGTCGCCCTTGGCGAACGGCAGCCAGCGCAGGCCCTTGGGCAGGAAGCTGACCTCCAGCCGCGCGCTGTCGTTGTCGACAGCGCAGGCCTCGCCGGTGGCCTCTTCGATCTCGCCGTCCATGCGGCAGCGGTTGGTGACGCCGACGTTGCCGTTGTCGAGCAGGGTGTAGTGCGCCGATACGTCGGTGCAGCCTTCCGGCTCGTGGCGCATCGGCAGGCGTGCGATCTCGTACCAGGTGCCCAGGTAGCGCGGCAGCTTGAGGTCGGCGACGGTTTTCAGCGGCGGGTGCTCGGTCATCGGCGGTCGTGGCAGGGGTGGGCCTCCACGATGCCGATGGCCTTGCCATGGGCGGGTGAAGCCGGGGCGATGGCCGTGTCCAGAACGTTCCGTCGCCCCGGCGGAGCGCCCGTTGTCACCGGCCTGGGGGTATCCTGCCGCCAGCGCCGTGTTTTCCTGATCCAACCGAGGTGGAGGTGCCGATGTACCAGGTGATCCTGTTGAAGAGTGAATCTGCGTTCGCGCGCGAACAGTGGCCGCAGGTCGACGAACTGGTCGACTACGAAGGTGTGAGTTACAGCCTGCGCGCCGGCCCGCGCCAGCCGCTGCCGACCGACCACGACTGGCACCCGGTGGCGGTGTACGCGCCCGATGAGATCACCGAGGAAGAGTTCCAGGACTGGTATGCGCTGCAGCAGCCGACGGTGGAAGAGCTTCGGCTGAAGTACTGATGCGCGACGCTGGCGGGGCCGCCCATCCGGCCTTGACCGGCTCTGCCGTATAGTCGCGCGCAGGCGCGGTGGTCCGCGCGAACCGGTGTGGCTGCGTGTCTTCTTTCCTGCGATCGATCCGTGCACGGGGGCCCTGGTGGGTCCTGCTGCTGTGCACCGCCTTCCTGCTGTCCGCGCCGGTGCTGGCGCAGGATGAGGACCCCACGCCGAAGCAGCAGCTGGCGGATATCGATTCCAGCCTGAAGGATGTGGAGCGCAAGCGTGGCGATGCAGAAGCCACCGAGACGCTGGCGATGCTGTCCGAGAATGCCTCGCAGGCACGGCGCGATGCCGAGGCGCTGGAAAAGGCGCTGCAGCCGCAGCTGGACCGACTCAACGAACAGCTGGCGCAGCTGGGAACGCCGGCAGAAGGGGCTGCTGAGCCGCCGGAGCTGGCGGCGCAACGGCGCACCCTCACCAAGCAGCGTGACGGCCTGGCCGCTTCGGTGGTGCAGGCCAAGGCCAGTTCCGTGCGTGCGCAGCAGCTGGCGGCGGACATCGAGCAGCAGCGAGCCGCGCAACGCACGGAAGAACTGGGCCAGAAGGTGGCCTCGCCGTTGTCGCCCGCGCTGTGGAGCAAGGTGGCCGAACGTCTGCCGATCGATATCGCGCGGGTTGCGCCATTGGCCGGGCAGGGCCGCGATGCGCTGGTCGCCGGTATCCGCGCCCATGGCTGGGGCACGCCGTTGCTGGGCCTGCTGGCCGCGCTGGTGATGATGTTCCCACTGCGGCTGTGGCTGCGCAGGCTGGGGCGCCGTTTTGCTGCGTCCGAACGTGCGCCCGATGGTCGACTGCGCCGGTCCGGCCTGGCCATGTGGCTGCTGCTGGTCGGTACGCTGCTGCCCGGCTATGCCGTGGTGGTGCTGATGGCGGCGCTGGATGCCATCGATGGAATCGCGCCGCGCCTGCAGGTGGTGGCCGACGGCCTGGAGACCGCAACGTTCCGCGCGGCCTTCATCGCCGCACTCAGCGCCTGCCTGCTGGTGCCCAAGCGCCCGTCATGGCGGCTGTTGAACCTGGACGACACCGCCGCGCTGAAGCTGCGCAAATACGCCTGGGGCGCGGCGGCGCTGGCCTGGCTGAGCACGGTGCTGGTGGCCCTGGACCAGGCCACGCGCACCAGCGACGTCACCACGGTGGCGCTGGACGGACTGATTGCGCTGACTTACCTCGGCCTGATCATGGCCATGCTGGTGACCCTGGCGCGCCTGCATCGCCGGCAGACCGCCGAGGCCGAGGCCAAGCTGGAAGCGCAGGCCGATGGCGTGGGTGCAGCCACGCCGGTGCGCCGCAGCAGCTGGCTGGTACTGGCCCGGGTAGCGGGCAACATCGCGGTGGTGGCCGCCATCATTGCCACGTTGCTGGGCTACCTGAATTTCGCCAAGTTCGTGAACCAGCAATTGATCGGCGGCAGCATCGTGGTGTTGGCCGCGACGTTGCTGTTCAAGTTCGTCGATGACCTGAGCACGTGGATGCTCAACGCCGACAGCAAGGTCGGCCAGACCATCCTGCTCAGCACCGGCCTGAGCGTATCGCGGCTGGAACAGGCGGGCGTGCTGCTGTCGGCGGCGCTGCGTACCGTGGTTGTGTTGATCACGCTGCTTGCGCTGGTGGCACCGTTCGGCAACATCGGCGCGGTGGTGGAGCGCTTCACTTCACTGTTCACGACCGGATTCGATATCGGTGGCACCAAGCTGGCACCGGCGGGGATCGTGTTGGCGGTACTGGCGCTGCTGGCCGGCCTGGCGATCACCCAGCTGGTGCAGCGCTGGCTGACCGACACCTACCTGCCCAAGACCGAGCTGGACCTGGGCGCGCGCAATTCGGTGAGCACCGTTGCCCGATACGTGGGCATCATCATCGCGGTGATCTGGGCGCTGTCGGCGATGGGGCTGCAGCTGAGCAAGCTGGCCCTGCTGGTCAGCGCACTGTCGGTGGGTATTGGCTTCGGCCTGCAGGTGATCACCCAGAATTTCGTCTCGGGCCTGATCCTGCTGGCCGAGCGCCCGGTGAAGATCGGCGACTGGGTGAAGCTGGGTGACCAGGAGGGCGACATCCGCCGCATCAGCCTGCGATCGACCGAGATCCAGGTGGGCGACAAGTCGACGCTGATCGTGCCCAACTCCGAGCTGGTCACCAAGACCGTGCGCAACATGACGATGGGCAACAACCAGGGCCGCATCCAGATCCAGTTCGCGGTGCCGCCCAGCACTGATGTCGGCAACCTGCGGCAGGCGCTGCTGGATGCGTACACCGCGCACACCAACGTGCTGAAGCAGCCGGCGCCGACGGTCTACATCGACAGCATTGCCGGTGGCCAGATCACCATCAACAGTTTCGCTTACGTGGCCAGCCCGCGGCAGGTGTATGCAACCCGCAGCGATCTGTACTTCAGCCTGCTGCAGATCCTGGCCGAGCGGAACATCCCGCTGTCGACCCCGACCGACATCCACATCATCCGCGACCCGCAGGAGTAGGGGTTGTGTTGCAGGGCTGCGCCCTGCACCCGCGGTAGTGCCGGCCGCTGGCCGGCAACTTCAACAGCAACAGCAACAGCTGATTTCCTGCGGGACGGCGGGGTCGGCGCGGTTGCGGGAGACGCCGTAAACCCCCAGGTCGGCCCAGCCGCTGGCGGCTGTGCGTTCGGGCGCTTGCGAAGCAGTGCTTCGCAAGCAAAGCGCCCTCACCCATGGGGGCTTGGCCGCGGCATCCATGCCGCGGACACTCCCGCGACCGGACCCACCCCGCCTTCGACAGTTTCCCGCGATCTGTCGGAAATGCTCTTGGGGTCAGATCCGTTTTCCGGAGGAAAACGGATCTGACCCCATCTTGATTTTCGATATCTGACAGAGTGTGTCGACCAAGGTCGACACCGCCCTGCCAAACCACGGATTGCACGCTGTTGCCGTTGCTTCTGAGGTTGCCGGCCAGCGGCCGGCACTACCACGGGTGCAGGGCGCAGCCCTGCAAAACCCTACCCCCGTGGTCGGCTGCGCGAGGGCACCAGTGCGAACGTATCCACCGCCAGCTTCTCGGCATGGTTCAACCACGCGCGGATCTCCAGATCATCCACTTCATGGTCCAGCCCGAACGACACGTTGATCTTGCCATCGGCATCGGGCTGCACCCACTGCTGGGCCAGCACCACCTTGCGCTGCGAGGACACCGCCTCGATCCAGAAACCGCGATCCGGGCGCGTGCTCGCCACCAGCTGCAGCATGTACTGGCCGGCACGGGTGCGGCGGCCCTTCTGGGTGATCATGTGCGCCTGGCGCACGCTCGGGCGCGGGCCCTGGAATGCGTCCAGCGGTGCATCGACCGCGATGCCGCCGCGCAGGTCGTTGTCGCGGTACAGCTTGATGCCGTTGTCGCGGTTGACGAGCAGGGCACACCAGTCGCCGTCGGCCGAGCCGTCCTCGAATGCGGTGCAGCGATCAACATAGGCCAGCGTGTTGTCCGGATCCGCGTCATCGAACTGGCGCGAGGTGTTCTCCAGGTAGACCGACTTCAGTCCCCAGTCCTTGTCGTACTCCAGCAGCACCGGTGGCTGCACGTGCTGCAGGCCGACCACCACCTGGTCATCGCCATCGATCTTCAGTTCGCGGGTCGGTTCGCCCAGCCACAGTGAGCGGGCGAAGGCCAGGTACTGCGGGTAGTCGCGGCCACCATCGCGCCGGGCCGCCACGCTGGCGCTGGGTGCGCGTTGGCTGTCGATCAACGAGCGGCCAAAGCCCATCGTCTTCAGGTTCGGGTCCAGCAGGCTGAGCAGGGTCGCACCCGAATCCAGGGTGGTGCCGGCGTCGGCGCTGAGCTGCTGCGGGGCAATGCCATCGCCCAGGAACAGCAGCAGGTTCTCGCGCTTCTGCCGGGTCAGGATGTGGGTCAGATCGTTGGGCATCGCCAGGTGGTCGGAGGCGATCACGATCAGCGTGTCCTTGCCGTACGGGCTGGCCTGGATGCGCTGCACCAGCTGCGAGATCAGCCGGTCGCTGCACTTGAGCGCGTTGAGCATGTTGATGTTGCCGTACTGGCTCTGGTAGCGCTCGCCCTTGCACGATACCGGCAGGTGGCCCGCCGGGTGGTGGGTGTCCATGGTCAGCGTGGTCAGCATGAACGGTGAACCGGCGCGCGAGAGCTGTTCGAAGCGCTGGTAGGCGGTGTCCAGCAGCACGTCGTCGTGCACGCCCCAGGCCGAGTAGTGGATGCGGCCGATCTTCTTCTGCTGCTTGAACCACGCCAGGTCATGCACTTCGTCGAAGCCGTGGCTGGCCAGGAACTGGCCCTTGCCGGCGAACTGGCCGTTGGCCCCCCCCAGATAGTGGTTGGTGTAGCCCTGCTGCTTCAGGTAGTCGCCCAGGCACACCGCCTTGGGCAGGAAGCTGCCCATGCGGTCCATGCTGTTTTCATCGCCCTGCGAGGTGGTCAGCGGCACGCCGCACATCGACGACACCAGGCCGGCGATGGTCCAGCCGCTGCCTTCGGCCGAGGCCAGCCCACGCACGTCCAGCGACTCGGACGCCAGGCGGTTGAGGTTGGGCATCAGGCCGGGAAACACGGCCTCGTCCAGATAGGTGCGTTCCAGGCTTTCGCCGTAGATCCAGACGATGTTGCGCGGGCGCTGCAGCGGCTGCGTCGGCACCTGGTACTCAGGGGCGATGCGGGCGAAGTCGACCGGGCGCAGCTGCTGGTACAGGCGCTGGCCGTCGCGGGCCAGCGGGCTGATCATGATCGTGGCCACCCACACGGCCGCGAAACCGGCGAACAACGCGCCACCGTGGCCGGGCCGGCGCCAGCGCTTCACCCGTGTGGCGAACAGTGGCAGCAGCGAGACCAGCGCCAACACGATGAAGCCGGCGATGTAGCCCTTGAAGTCGGAGACACCGGCACCTTCCATGTCGGCGCCGAGGTGGTACAGGGTGGCGGCATTGAGCCCATCACCGGACAGCTTGTCGATCAGCCACCACGCGCTGAGCATGAGCAGCAGCAGCGAGAACGCGCCGGCCTTCCACCACACCCACTTGTCGGACGCGAGGAACAACCAGCACAACAGCAACAACGACAGCAGCAGTATCCAGAGCATAGGCAGCTTCGGCAGTGACGGGGTGGTGGTGATGGACGTCGTACCGACGCGTGTCCATCCGACCGGCGCTGCCGCAAGCACATGCATGTGACAGGCCGATGACCCGATAGTGCATGCACGAACCTGACTGAAATGTTTGTTGAAATAACGCGCGCGTAATCGCGCTCAGAAGGTAAAACGAGCGTGAAAGGGGTAGCTGGATTGCATTAAAAACTCCATGAATACGGGCGTTTTCGTCGATGCGCTAGCGATGCCCGCGTTCTTCGCGTGCCCGCGCACGACGGTCGAACAGCAATGCACTGGTTACGATGCCCAGGCCGAGCACCACGCCGATGAACAACAGGATCAGGGCGATGAGCGGGTAACCGAACAGGTGCCAGCCGGTGTCGATCCTCATCATCATCGCGGCGGCCATGATCAATGCGGCGCTGATGATGCCGGCCGCCACGCGGTTGGCGATCTTCTGCAGGTTCTCCATCAGCCGCGATTCTTCCAGGCCGGTGACCTTCATCTGCAGGCGGTTCTCGGCCAGCAGCGCCATGATGTCCGACAGCTTGCGCGGCCCATCACGCAGCAGCTGCTGCAGCTCCATCGCCTCGCTGGCGATGTTGGCTGCAGACAGCGACTTCTTCAGGCGCGCACGCATCACGTGCTGCAGCTGGCGCTCGACGATACGGCGCGTGTCCAGCTCTGGCGCCAGCAGCCGGCACACGGTTTCCAGGTTGAGCAGGGCCTTGCCGAGCAGGCTCAGTTCCGGCGGCGTGCGCAGGCCGCAGGCGGTGGCGATGCGCACCATGTCCAGCACCACGCGGCCTTCGGAGAAACTGCCGCTGGCCGCATAGCGCGCGATCAGCTGACCGGTCTCGCGCAGGTAGCGCTCTTCATCGAAGGCCTCCAGCCGCGTGCTGATACTGATCAGGTCATCGGCCACTTCCTCGCCACGGCCGTCGACCGCAGCGAACAGGATCTTCAGCAGACGCTCGCGCAGGCGCGGCGGCATGTGCGCGACCATGCCCAGGTCGAAGATCGCCAGCCGGCCATCGGGCATCACCCGCAGGTTGCCCGGGTGCGGGTCTGCATGGATCTCGCCATGCACGAAGATCTGGTCCAGGTAGCCGCGGATCAGCGCCGCCGCCAACGGGTCCATGTCCTGCTCGGTGCGGCGTACGCCGGAGATCGCATCCACGCGCACGCCGGTGGCAAGCTCCATCGTCAGCACGCGCTGGCTGCTGTAGTCCCAGATCGGCTGCGGCACCCACAGCCGGCGGAACGGCCGCAGGTGCCGTCCGAAGCGCGCCAGGTTCTCGGCCTCGGCGTGGTAGTCCAGCTCCTGCATCAGGGTCTTGGCGAACTCGTTGAGCCAGTCGCGCAACCGCACGCGGCGACCGACCTGGGTCAGGTGGTCGGCGGCCAGCGCGAAGCTGCGCAGTGCCTCCAGGTCCGAGCGCAGCTGTGCGGCCACTTCGGGCTTCTGCACTTTCACCGCCACCTGGCGGCCATCGTGCAGCACCGCGCGATGTACCTGCGCGATCGAAGCACAGCCCAACGGCTCGGGATCGAACGAGGCAAACAGCTTGTTCACCCCTACGCCCAGTTCCTGCTCGATGATCGCGTGGATGCGCTCGACCGGGATCGGCGCCACCTTCTCCTGCATGCGCTCCAGCGCCGTGGCGAACTCCACCGGCACCATGTCCGGCCGCGTGGACAGCATCTGGCCCAGCTTGACGAAGGTCGGCCCCAACGCTTCCAGGTCGCTGACGAACTGTTCCGGATTGCCGTCGGCGGGCACGTCGGCCTGGTTGCTTGCCGCATCCAGGTTCATGCCCGAGAACACGCCCGAATGGCGGTAGCGCATCAGCAGGCGCAGGATCTGGCTGCGCCGGTTCATGCCTTTGACCAGCGGGGGATTGCCATTGGCGGCGGACGGATTGCTCAAGCGGGACTCCCATGCGACGAAGACAGGTAGCGCCGGCTGCGGGCCGGCAATGTCCGGATTCCGCAGTGTCGCCGGGGGGCGGTGGGCACGCGGTGAATCCGGTGTCTTCCGCAGTCCACACCGGATCGGTCAGAATCCGCCTATTCCCTTTCTTGGACGCCCCATGGCCGGTGCCAGCCTGTTCGCCCTGCTCGACGATATCGCCACCCTGCTCGACGATGTCTCGGTGCTGACCAAGGTCGCCGCGAAGAAGACCGCCGGCGTGCTCGGTGACGATCTGGCGCTGAACGCGCAGCAGGTCACCGGGGTCAACGCCAACCGCGAACTGCCGGTGGTGTGGGCGGTGGCCAAGGGCTCGCTGGTCAACAAGGTGATCCTGGTGCCGGCGGCCCTGGCGATCAGTGCGCTGGAAGCCTGGCTGCACAGCCGCGGCTGGAACGTGCCCCTGATCGTGCCGCTGATGATGATCGGTGGTGCCTTCCTGTGCTTCGAGGGCGTGGAGAAGCTGGCGCACCGCTTCCTGCATTCGGCCGACGACGATGCCGAGCGCCAGACCGAACGCCGCAAGGCGCTGGCCGACGCGCAGGTGGACATGGTCGCGTGGGAGAAGGACAAGGTGAAGGGTGCGATCCGCACCGACTTCATCCTTTCGGCCGAGATCATCGTACTGACCCTGGGCGTGGTCGCCACCGCATCGTTCACCAACCAGCTGGTCACGCTGGCCGTGGTTGCACTGGCGATGACGGTCTTCGTCTATGGGCTGGTGGCGGGCATCGTCAAGCTGGATGACGTGGGCCTGTACCTGTCGCGCAAGGGTGGGGCTGTTGCCGCCTTCGGTCGCGGCCTGGTCGCGTCGGCACCGTGGCTGATGAAGTTCCTGTCGGTGGCCGGCACCATTGCCATGTTCCTGGTCGGCGGCGGCATCCTGGTGCACAACGTGCCGGCGCTGCACCACGCAGTACAGGCGCTGGGCGGCGAGGGCCAGTGGGGCTGGCTGGTCAGCGCGGCGGGCAACATGGTGGTGGGCATCATCGCCGGCGCCATCGTGCTGGCGGCGGTGACCGGGTTCCAGAAGCTGCGCGGCAAGTAGTCGCCGGCAGGTTCCCCGGTAGAGGCCGACCTTGGTCGGCGCTTTGTTTCCTGCGTGTGCCAACCAAGGTTGGCACCTACCAAAGCGGCTCAGGGTGGTCGGGATCATCGCCGGCGGGTCGCCGGGTAAAGGCCGACCTTGGTCGGCGCTTTGTTTCTGCGTGTGCCAACCAAGGTTGGCACCTACCAACGTAGTTTGCTGCGGTCCGGACGGTCAGCCTGCCTGCACGCGGTTCTTGCCCTGTCGCTTGGCGGCATACAGCGCGTCGTCCGCGCGCCGCAGCAGGGTTTCGGTGTCGTCGCCGGGTTGCCATTGCGCCAGCCCGGCACTGAAATGCACCGGTACGCGCCGGTCCTGCACGGTCAGCACGCGATGCGCCAGTGAACGCTGAAGGCGCTGCACCGTGGCCATGCTGTCGGCGCCCTGGGTTTCCGGCAGCACCAGCACGAACTCGTCGCCGCCCAGCCGCGCGATGCCATCGGTGGCGCGCAGCAGCAGCTTGCAGACGGCCACCAGGTGCTGCAGCAGTGCATCGCCACCGGCATGACCATGTGCATCGTTGGTCTGGTGGAAATCATCCAGATCGATCACCGCCACGCCCAGCGGCGAGTTGTTGCGTGCGGCACGGGCCAGCTCGCGTTGCAGCAGTTCGTCCAGGCCGCGGCGGTTCAGCGCCTGGGTCAGTGGATCGATGCGTGCCAGGTCACCGGCCGCGCGCAGTTCCTGCTCCAGCTCGGCGATGCGCTGCTCGGCACGCTCCACTTCCTGCCGTGCGTTGGCCAGGTGATCGCGCGCCTGCGCGGCCTGCTGCTGCACCTTGCCGGTGTCGCGCATCACGTCCTGCAGCAGCTGGTTGAGGTCGGCGATGCTGCGCGCCTCGCGCAGCTGCAGTGCGTAGCTGCCGATGCGATCGTGGTACTCGCCGGTGCTGGTGGCCATGCCATCCATGCGCTCGATGAACTCGCCCATCAGCCCGCGCATCGCCGCCTTCGAATCGTCGATGCCCTGGCGCAGCAGGCCCTGCTTGTAGATCACTTCGCGCAGTTCGGCGCGGGTGCGCTCGACCGCGTCAGCTTCCAACGGCCCGTCCAGCAGCTGGCGTACCGCGGCGATCTGGCCCTGCAGCCAGCTGCGGTCATCCAGCAGCTCGCTCACGTTCTCCAGCAGCAGCGCGAACAGCTCCAGCAGCAGTGCCTGCTGCTCCTGCCAGCTCTCGGCACGCACGCCGACCTGGTGGCCAAGTTCGCGCACGCCCTGCTCGATCGGTTCCAGCGCCGTGCCTGGCTGCCACTGGCGCAGGTGCATGGCCAGTGCCTGCGCCTGTTCGCGCAGGTCCGGGTCGTGCTGCAGCAGCGCCACCACCGCGCCGCCCAGCAGCAGCCGCAGCTGCTCGGACAGGCGCAGGCTTTCGGGTTGCCCATCCGGCGAATGCTGTTCGATGGTGCGGATGTATTTGTCGATCAACTGGCGCATCGCGCGCCCGTAGCGCGGCCAATCGGCACTGGCCTGCGCCGACTGCAGGCGGTCGCCCATGTCGCCCAGCTCGCCGGGCAGGGTGGCCATGCCGTTGGCGAACGCGGCCAGCAGCGGTTCCGGCGCGTCGGCGCCTGCGAACAGCTGCTGCAGCGCCACGCCACCGCCGCCCTGCAGCACCACGCGGTCGCCCAGCCCATCGTCCACCACCGCGCGCACGCGTGCCGGCGGCCCAAGGGCGGTACCGGGGGCAGGGCGGTGGTCGGGCTGGTCCGTCATGGAGCGAATCCTGGGGGCTGGCAGGGACTGGTTCCAGCATATCGGCGCGGCCGCCGACGGCTTGAACGGCTAGGATGGGCGACAGGATGCCGCAGTGGAGGTGGTGATGCGCGTGATGTTGCTGGGGGCGACCGGCCTGGTCGGTGGGCTGACCCTGCCCCGGCTGCTGGACGACCCGCGCTGCAGCGCCGTGATCGCCCCGGCCCGTCGCCCGTTGGGCGCAGCCCACGGGAAGCTGGAGAACCCGGTACTGGCCTTCGATGCGCTGCCCGCCGCAGCCGGGTGGGCGTGCGTGGACGCGGTCATCTGCGCGCTCGGCAGCACCATTGCCCAGGCTGGCAGCCGCGAGGCCTTCCATCGCATCGACCATGATTACCCGCTGGCGTTCGCCCGCCTGGCGCAGGCACAGGGTGCGCAGACCTATGTGCTGAATTCCGCAGCCGGTGCCGATCCGCGGTCGTCGATCTTCTACAGCCGGGTGAAGGGTGAATTGGAGCGCGATCTGCGCGCGCTGGGCTTCACCTCGTTGACCCTGGTCCGCCCAGGGTTGATCGGTGGCGAGCGCAACGAGGTGCGGCGCGGTGAGCGTCTCGCGCTGAAGGTGCTGGGCGTGCTGGGGCCGGTACTGCCGCGGGCGTGGCGGATCAACCCGGCCAACGAGATCGCCAAGGCGCTGGTCGAGGCCGCGCTGGCCCCGCAACCGGGTGAGCACGTGGTGGCATCGAGCGCACTGGCCGGCTGATGTCGCGTGCGCTGCGCCTGACCCAGCTTCAACAGCTGCTGCGCCGCCATCGGCGGCCGGTGGCCGGGCAGGTGCTGGCCGACGCGCTGGGTATCAGCCTGCGCACGCTGTACCGCGATATCGAAACCCTGCGCGAGCAGGGCGCCGACCTGCGCGGCGAGGCCGGCGTCGGCTACCAGCTGACGCCCAGCGACACCCTGCCGCCGATGACCCTGCCACCGGCCGAGATCGACGCACTGGTGCTGGGCCTGCGCTGGGTTGCGGCCCGTACCGAACCCGCGTTGGCCGAAGCCGCACGCGATGCCCTGGCGCGTATCGCCCATGTGTTGCCCGCAGCGCGGCGCGAGGCCCTGCGTGACAGTGGCCTGCGGGTGGGCCCTTCGCGTGCGGCGGCCAAGGTTCCCCCAGCTCGTCTGCAGGCCGTGCGAGAGGCTGTCGGTTCACAGCAGCGCCTGAAGTTCGGCTATGAGGACGCGCACGGCCAGCGCAGCGAGCGCATCGTCTGGCCGTTCGCGCTGGGCTACTTCGATGAGGTGCCGATGCTGGCGGCGTGGTGTGAGCGCCGCGAGGATTTTCGCCATTTCCGCCTGGATCGCATCCGCCAGGTGCGCGTGCTGGAGGAGCACTACCTCGTACCACGCGCCACGCTGCTGCGGCGCTGGCAGAAGGCGCAGGGCATCGCGCCGGACTGGCTGGACCGTTCGTAGCGTCGGGTCCGCTCGACTGCTGCTGCGTTCTGCTTCCTGCCTCTGGGGGAGGGCGGCCTTCGCACTTTGCTCCTGGTAGGGGGCGAGCTTGCTCGACCGCCTTTGATCTTCGCGAACAGCAGTCGAGCAAGCTCGACCTCTACCAGGGCAGTGGCAACGGCAGTCGAGCAGGCTCGGCCTCTACCAGGGCAGGAGCGACAGCAGTAGAGCACGCTCGCCGCTACTGACAGAATCTGTCAGCAGGCTCGTACCACCATGATCGCTCCCAACAACGGAGCTTCCCCATGTTCACGCCCAGCACCCTGCTGCAGTACGTGCGCGACGTCGCCACCAGCGCCACCTTCTACAGCGGCATCCTCGGCAAACCGCCGGTCGAGCAGTCGCCTGGCTTCGCCCTGTTCCTGCTCGGCGATGGCGCCGCACTCGGCCTGTGGCAACGTGACGGCGTGCAACCGCCGGTGTCTGCGCAGGCTGGCGCCGCCGAACTGGCGATGGTGGTCGCAAACCCCGAGGCCGTGCAGCAGATGCACGATGCGTGGCGTGGGCTCGGCGTGCAGATCCTGCAGTCGCCGGTGACGCTGGAGTTCGGCCACACCTTCGTCGGTGCCGACCCTGATGGCCACCGCCTGCGTGTGTACAGCCGCGCCGAAGGCATGGTCGCGCGGAATTGATCGCCCGCATTGTGTAGATCCACGCCATGCGTGGATGCCGGAAAAAAAACGCCGGGCAATGCCCGGCGTTTTCTCCAAGTCATGTGCCAACCAACGGTTGGCACCTGCCGGTCAGGTGGCCGATCAGCTGGCCAGCGCCAGGTCGTCCATCATCGCGCGCAGGAAGCGGGCAGCTTCACCACCCGTGGCTGCGCGGTGGTCGAAGGTGACCGACAGCGGGATCACCTTGTGTGCTTCCACGCCGCCCATCACCGGGGTCATCTGGTGGCGGGCACGGCCGGCACCGACGATGGCCACGCACGGCGGCACCACGACCGGGGTCGCGTAGCGGCCGGCGAACATGCCGAAGTTGGACAGCGAGATGGTGTAGCCACTCAGTTCCGACGCCGCGATCGAACGCGATTCCACCTGCTCGCGCAGGCGGTTGACGCCTTCGCGGATGCCGCGTGCGTCGAGCATGTCGGCGTTGCGCAGGGCCGGCACGAACAGGCCGTCGTCGGTGTCCACGGCGATGCCGATGTCCACCTGCGCGTGCAGGGTACGGGTCAGCGCTTCACCGTCGAACCAGGCGTTCATCGCCGGCACCTTCTGCGCGGCGACCACGATCGAACGCACCAGGCGCGCGGTGACGTCGTTGCCCGGCAGCCAGGCGTGGATGTCGGCGTCGTCGTTCAGCGTGGTCGGCACGACCTTGCTGTGCGCATCGGCCATCACGCGTGCCATGTTGCGGCGCACGCCCTTCAGCGGTTCCGGCTGGCCCTTGGCGACCACACCCGGCGGCTGGGTGCGCATCGGCTTGCCGGCGGCAGACAGCGGGGTGCGGGCTTCGCTCTGCACCGGGGCAGACACCTGCGCCGGGGACGGCGCGGCATAGGCAGCAGCGGCAACCGGTGCCGGAGCAGCGCCGAGCTTGGCGGTGCCATTGGCGGCGGCCTGCTTGACGTCGGCCATGGTGACCGCGCCATCGGTGCCGGTAGCGGCCACGCGGCTCAGGTCCACGCCCAGCTTGCGGGCCATCGCACGCACGGCCGGCACGGCCTTGACGCCACCGACGGCCAGCGCCTGTTCGGCATGCACGGCATTGGAGCTCTGCATCGCGCCGACCACGGTACCGGCGTCATCGCGCTCGGCCGCGGCGGGCTTGGCCTCCTCGGCGGCAACCGGAGCGGCCGCAGCCGGCAGCGGCGGCGGGGTCGGTGCGGCCGCCGGTGCAGCGTGGCCATGGCTGTGGCCGGTGTCCTGGCCATCGGCTCGCTGCGGCAGGTTCGGGTCCAGTTCGAAGCTGGCCAGCACCGAGCCGGTCGGGATGATGTCGCCGGCGCCGCCGGACAGCTTCAGCACCTTGCCGGAGAACGGCGAGGGCACTTCCACCACGGCCTTGGCGGTCTCCATCGACACCAGCGGCTCGTCCAGCTTGATCACATCGCCTTCCTTGACGAACCACTCGACGATGGTCGCGTCCGGCAGGCCTTCGCCCAGGTCGGGCAGGTTGAAGTTCTTGGTCTGGCTCATTTGCAGTTCTCTTCCAGCAGTTCCAGTTCGCGGGCCGGCAGCCAGCCCGTCGCGCCATTGGCGCGCTCGGACCACCACCACCCGCCGTGTTCGTGATGAAGCTTCACCATCTCGCCGCTTTCCACATCCAGCTCGCGGGCGTCGTAGTCGCACAGCGCTTCGGCGCGACCCTCGTCCAGCAGCTGCAACCAGGCGATGGGCGCCCATCCAGCGCGCCCATCGTTGGTGCGTACCCAGGCAAACGCCGGCCATTCCTCGTCACGGACACCTACTTCGACGATCTGGCCGGTGCGGAACCGGAGCGGGTTGGGATACTGGCTGCGGTAAGCCCCCAGAAGGCGGGCCCGCATGTCAGCCGGCCGCCACCGCGCGCTTGGCCGCAGCCACGATCCGCTCAACGCTCGGCAGGTACTTCATTTCCAGGCGGAACAGCGGAATGTGGGTGTCGTAGCCAGTGACGCGCTCGACCGGTGCCAGCAGGTCGTAGATCGATTCCTCGGCCAGGCGCGCGGCGATCTCGGCGCCGAAGCCCGCGGTCTTCGGGGCCTCCTGCACGATCACGCAGCGGCCGGTCTTGGCCACCGATTCGGCGATGGTGGCGAAGTCCAGCGGACGCAGCGTGGCCACGTCGATGACTTCGGCACTGATGCCTTCGCCGGCCAGCTTGTCCGCCGCTTCCAGCGCTTCCTTCACCTGCGCGCCCCAGGTCACCAGGGTCACGTCGGTGCCGTCGCGCAGCACGAAGCAGACGTCCAGCGGCAAGGCTTCGCCGTCGTTGACGACCACTTCCTTGTACTGGCGGTAGATGCGCTTGGGCTCCATGTAGATCACCGGATCCGGCTCGCGGATCGCGGCCAGCAGCAGGCCATAGGCACGCTGCGGCGACGACGGCAGCACCACGCGCAGGCCCGGCACGTTGGTGAAGATCGCCT
The DNA here is from genome assembly GCF_049384325.1 of Stenotrophomonas sp. CASM114. Classification (NCBI taxonomy): domain Bacteria; kingdom Pseudomonadati; phylum Pseudomonadota; class Gammaproteobacteria; order Lysobacterales; family Lysobacteraceae; genus Stenotrophomonas; species Stenotrophomonas sp. CASM114. Next base: position 109,862 of record NZ_JBMRGJ010000007.1, read on the forward strand.
CGTTGGCTTCGCTGTGGTGTTCCGGCGCGCGGATGCCACCGCCCCACGGCACGCGCAGCACCATCGGGCAGTGCAGGCGGCCACGCGTGCGGTAACGCAGGCGTGCCGCGTGGCAGACGATATGGTCGACCATCGGGTACATGAAGCCGTCGAACTGGGCTTCGGCCACCGGCTTCATGCCCTGTGCGGCCAGGCCGATGGTCAGGCCGGCGATGGTGGTTTCGTCCAGCGGGGTATCGAGGATGCGGTCCGAGCCGAAGCGCTGCTGCAGCCCGGCGGTGGCGCGGAACACGCCGCCGTTGACGCCCACGTCCTCGCCCAGCACCAGCACCGACGGGTCGTGTTCCAGCTCCCAGGCCAGCGCCTGGGTGATGGCTTCGATGAGGGTGATCGGGGTGGTGGTCATGCTCTCTTCTCCGCGCGCGACCGCAGCGCTGTCGGCGGCGTTGGTGTGCGCGCCGGGCGCGCCGTTCTTGATCTCATCCATGGCGCTTCTCCAGGGCGATCGCCTGGGCACGCTGGGCCAGCAGGTCCGGCGGCGGATCGGCATACAGGAAGTCGAACATCGCCTCGACCGGCTGCACCGGCGTGTTGAGGTACAGGTTCACTTCCTCGTCCACGCGCTTGCCGCACTCGGCGACCCAGGCGCTTTCCTCATCCTCGCTCCACACACCGGCGTTGATCAGGTACTTGCGCAGGCGCAGCATCGGCTCGCGCTGCCAGGCATCCTTCACTTCAGCATCGTCGCGGTAGCGGCGCGCGTCATCGGCGGTGGTGTGGTCGGACAGGCGGTAAGTCATCAGTTCCAGCACGGTGCCACCGTCGCCGGCCAGCGCACGTTCGCGCGCCTGCTCCATGGCAGCCAGCACGGCGATCAGGTCGTTGCCGTCCACCTGCAGGCAGTGCAGGCCACCAGCCAGGCCCTTCTGCGCCAGCGTTTCGGCACCGGTCTGGGCCGAACGCGGGACCGAGATGGCCCAGCCGTTGTTGACGATGCACAGGATCAGCGGGAGCTTGTAGGCGCCGGCCGAATTCAGTGCCGCGTAGAAGTCGGTCTTGGAGCTGCCGCCGTCGCCGCACACCGCCACGGCGATCTGCGGTTCCTTGTTGAGCTTGAACTTCAGCGCGGCGCCTGCGGCATGCAGGCACTGGGTGGAGATCGGCACGCAGAACGGGAAGTCCTTGGCCGCGTTGCCGCCGTAATCGTTGCCGCGTTCGTCGCCGCCCCAGTACATCAGCACGTCGTGCGGGCGCACGCCACGCATGAACATCGCGCCATACTCGCGGTACGAAGGCGCGAACACGTCGTCCTTCTGCATCGCCGCGCCGATACCCACGTGCGCGGCTTCGTGGCCCAGGCAGGCGGCATAGGTGCCCAGCTTGCCGGTGCGCTGCAGTGCGATGGATTTGCTGTCGAACGTACGTACGAACAGCATCTGCTTGAACAGCGGTACCAGGACCTGGGGGTCGCGCAGCGACGCGGGCAGGTCATCGCGGACGAGTTTGCCGTCCGTATCCAGGTACTGCAGGTATTCGATCTTGAATTCAGCGGCAACCGTCATTGCGTACTGCACCTTCGACAGAGAAGTTACAAATGATATGAATCGCCATGTTAAGGAACGCGTACGGAATAGCCTTCCTGCGCCGCAACACGGCAACGCCCTGTTTTACCCCTGCCGGCGGGTGGGGGGCCAATAACAACAACGTATTCAGTCGTTGCTGCAAAGCATCAGAATACGCCTCTGGCTGACTGCTGGCGCAACAACCCGATCGGTTCCACGCGCAGGCCCCGCATCGGCCAATGCTCCACGGGGCACCGCACGCCCCGGTATGGACCCGGCGGCTGCCAGCGCGGCGGCAACGCGCTACCCTTGCCGCCCCCGATCTGGTCCCGCCCATGTCCGTCGACAACAACCAACGCGATCTCGAAGCCGGCATCCACACCGACCTGCAGGGACGCCTGACCTACGGCGGCTACCTGCGGCTGGACCAGCTGCTCAGCGCGCAGCAGCCGCTGTCCAACCCGCCGCACCACGATGAGATGCTCTTCATCATCCAGCACCAGACCTCGGAGCTGTGGCTGAAGCTGCTCGGCCACGAACTGCGTGCGGCGATCGGCTTCCTGCAGCGCGATGAAGTCTGGCAGTGCCGCAAGGTGCTGGCGCGCAGCAAGCAGGTGCTGCGCCAGCTCACCGAGCAGTGGTCGGTGCTGGAAACGCTGACCCCGTCCGAATACATGGGTTTCCGCGACGTGCTGGGGCCGTCTTCGGGCTTCCAGTCGCTGCAGTACCGCTACATCGAGTTCCTGCTGGGCAACAAGAACGCGCAGATGCTGCAGGTGTTCGAGCACGACCCGGCCGGGCAGGCGCAGCTGCGCATCGTGCTGGAGGCGCCGAGCCTGTACGAGGAATTCCTGAAGTACCTGGCCCGCTTCGGCCATGCCGTGCCGGCGGTCTACGAGGCCCACGACTGGACCCAGCCGCACGTGGCTGACGACGCATTGCAGCCGGTCTTCGAACGCATCTACCAGGACACCGACCGCTACTGGCGCGAGTACGCGCTGTGCGAGGACCTGGTGGACCTGGAGACCGCCTTCCAGCTGTGGCGATTCCGACACATGCGCACGGTGATGCGCGTGATCGGCTTCAAGCGCGGCACCGGCGGCTCGTCCGGCGTGGGCTTCCTGGCCAAGGCGCTGGAGCTGACCTTCTTCCCCGAACTGTTCCAGGTGCGCACCAGCCTGCAGGCGGCACCCCCGGCAGAACTGGGCTGACCCCCATTCAGCTTGGACCCCGGCCATTGGCTGGATCGTTTCAGATGCAAGTTCAGCGAGCAGGCTGGCACCTGCCTCAAACGGCGTGTATTTGACGTGAACGGCAGAAGTCGGTGATCCTCGCGCGTTGCTCCAACTGCACAGCGGACGTGCTCGTCATCCACCGAACCAGGAAATCCGCATGAGCGTAAACGCCACTGCGAACACCCCAGAGCCGGCGCTGCCGGACTTCAAGACCACGCTGGGCCACCCGCGCCCGTTGTGGATGCTGTTCATGACCGAGTTCTGGGAGCGCTTTGCGTTCTACGGCATCCGCTGGGCGTTGGTGCTGTACATCGTCGCCCAGTTCTACAACGGCAGCGCTGCCGGTGAAGGCGACGCCAGCCGCATCTATGGCGCCTACCTGGCCCTGGTATACGCCGCGGCGATCTTCGGTGGCTACGTGGCCGACCGGGTACTGGGCTACCAGCGCTCGATCCTGACCGGCGCGATCATCATGGCCGCAGGCCTGTTCATGATCTCGCTGCCGCAGGAGCACATCTTCAAGCTTGGCCTGGCCACGATCATCGTAGGCAACGGCCTGTTCAAGCCCAACATCTCGACCATGGTCGGCAAGCTGTACGGCCTGAAGGACGAGCGCCGCGACTCCGGCTTCACCATCTTCTACATGGGCATCAACATCGGCGCGATGATCGCCCCGGTGCTGACCGAGTACCTGGCCCGCAAGGTGTTCGGTACCGACGCGATGCCGTCCTACAAGGTCGTGTTCATTGCCTCGGGCGTGGGCATGCTGATCTCGCTGGTGTGGTTCTACATCGGTCGCGCCGGCCTGAAGGGCATCGGTGCACCGCCGGCCGGCGCTGAAGGCTTCGGCCGCATCATCATGGTGCTTGCCGGTGCCGTGGTCGCCATCCCGGTGGCGTACTTCCTGCTGGCTACCGGTGCCACCGCGCTGGCCTGGATCCTGGGCGCGATGTTCACCGCGCTGGCCATCCTGCTGCTGGTCGAGGGCGTCCGCGAAGGCAAGGTGCAGCGCGACCGCGTGATCGCCATGCTGATCATCTTCGCCTTCAACGTGATGTTCTGGATGTTCTTCGAACAGGCCGGCAGCTCGTTCACCTTCCTGGCCGAGAACATCGTCAACCGCCAGTTCGGTGACTGGACCTTCCCGACCGCGTGGTTCCAGTCGGTCAACTCGGTGGCCATCATCACCCTGGCGCCGGTCATCGCCTGGATCTGGGTGGCCATGGGCCGCGCCAATCCGTCCATCCCGCGCAAGTTCGGCCTGGGCCTGCTGTTCAACGGCGCCGCCTTCGCCCTGCTGATGTTCGCCCTGTCGCAGATGGTCGTTGACGGCAAGATCCCGTTCTGGACCCTGTTCATGGTCTACGTCATCCAGTCGGTGGGTGAGCTGTGCCTGTCGCCGATCGGCCTGTCGATGGTGACCAAGCTGGCCCCGGTGCGCCTGGTCGGCTTCGGCATGGGTGGCTGGTTCCTGTCCACCGGCATCGGCAACAACCTGTCGGGCATCTTCGCCGGCGTGGTCAGTGGTGAAGGCGGCATGACGGTCGAGTCGGCCCTGAAGGGGTATACCTTCGGGTTCTGGGCCCTGATCGGCTCCGGCGTGGTGCTGTTCCTGATCGCCCCGCTGATCAACAAGCTGATGCACGGCGTCAAGTAATGATGAGAGGGTAGAAGGCATGCGAAGCAAGCTCGGTGGTGCAATGGTGGTGGTCTGTGCGGCGCTGATCGGCGCCTGTTCGCAACCGCAACCGCCTGCCGCCGCCGAGCCCACGCAGCCCCTGGATACCCGACCCACCGAGCCACCGGTTGCTGACCCCAGCGAACCGGTGGCCTCGGGCAACACCCCGGTGGCGGCGGACATCGCCGCCATCGCCGGGCTCGGCGCGCAGTTCGACCCGGCCCGCAACCCCGCCGACGACCTGGCCACCGCCAAGGTGGAAGCCCAGCGTGGCAAGAAGCGGATCCTGCTGGAGGTCGGCAACGCCGCCTGTGAGCGCTGCCGGGCGCTGGACGACGTGGTGGAAGGCAACGGCGACCTGCGTCGCTTCCGCGATGCCCACTACGTGTGGGTGAAGGTCAACGCCAGCGACGAGCAGCCCAACACCGCCTTCTTCGCCCAGTACCCGGTGATGGCTCGCGACTACCCGTACCTGCTGGTGCTCGATGCAGATGGCGGCCTGCTGGTATCGCAGGCCACCGGCGAGCTGCGCAGGGGCGAGGCGTTCCAGCCTGCGCGGGTGAGTGCCTTCCTCAAGCAGTGGGCGCCTGACAAACCGGAATAGGGTAGTGCCGGCCGCTGGCCGGCATGCTCTGGTGGGTGCCGACCGCTGACCGCCCACCCCGGTGGGTGCCGACCGTTGGTCGGCACTGAGGCGCATCCACGCCTGGCGCGGATCTACTGCGCGTACCGTCACACTCTCTGAATCGGCGTCTCAACTTCACCGTGAGCACGCCGTTACCGGCAAGGACCTCAGTCGACATCCCGTCGATGCAACCTTCCGGAACGCCCATGCACAGCGACCACGCCGAACGATTGCCCGAACCCGCCAGCGACCTGGCCGAGGGTGGGGCAGGCGAGGGCGTGACCCTGCCAGCGCAGGAGGCCCTGCTGGACGACGCGGGCACCGGCGAGGACGCCGTTGAACTGGCGCCGCCACGCCATCGCCTGCCGCAGATCGCGCTGCCCGACAACGTGGTGCTGAAGGGGGCGGTGCAGAAGCTGGTCGAGCAGAAGTCCCGGCTTGATGCGCTGGCCGCCGAAGGCCAGCTGGCCGGGCTGCTGCCGCCCGAATGGCAGGGCCACGGCGCGCGCGCGATCGAGCTGTCCACCTTCATCCAGGGCGTGCTGCCCTTCCTGCAGCCAGGCGAACGTGGCGAAACCGCTCCCGCGCGACTGCCGGTGCGGCACGTACTGGGCGATGACAGCCGCTGGGGCCTGGACGATGTGGCCGAACCGAAATCACTGGCGTGGTATCTGGCCAGTGACGAGCGCGCCACGGCCGGCAGCAAGGACGTCGCCGAGGCGTATCTGGTGGGCGCACTGGGCCTGGCGTGGATGCAGGAAGGTCGCAGCCGCCCCGGCTTCCTGCGCGCGATGGGCCAGGACAGCCTGGCCGCGCGGGTGACCATGCTCGGCTATCCGCCGGCCAACGAACTGGCGCTGTACAGCGTCACTGCGCACGGCCAGCCGCAGATCTGGTGCGTGCACGGGCGCCGCCGCATGCGCCCGCTGGTGGCGCCGTGGTTGAGCGTGCCGCTGCTGACCGCCTACGGCGTGCCGGCGCCGGTTGCGTGGCCGTCCAGCTTCCCGCCGGTGGAAGCGGTGGCCGAGCTGCTGGCGACCGCCCGCCTGGGGCGCGCGCTGCCGGAAGTGGACCTGGCCAAGGCCGTGGCGAAGATCGCCGAGGACGCCGCCTCGGACGCCTGGCAGCCGGTCAGCCTGCTGCAGCTCAACACCTGGTCACCGCGCTGGCACTTCTTCCTGGGCACCTTCGTCGGCCTGCCGTCGTTGCTGCTGGTGGCGGCGGCGCTGGCGCTGCCGGGGGCGGTCGAAGCAGCGACGGTGGCCGCCTCGCTGGGCTTCGCCGGCGGCGCCATCGCAGCACTGGCCGTGCCGTGGATCCACGCACGCCGCAAGCACCTCAGCTGAAAAAAGGGGACGGAGGGGATTAAGCCGCAATCAGCACAGGTGTGCCTGATGCGGCTTAATCCCCTCCGTCCCCTTTTCTTTCAGACGCCTTCGCCCATCCGCTCCAGGCCTTCGCCGGCCAGGCGCAGGATCAGCTTCTCCAGCACCTGCTCTTCCTCCTCGCTCAGCACCGACATCAGCTTGCGGGTGATCTCGATCACCATCGGCGCGATGGTCTCGTACACCTCGAAACCGGCGGCCGACAGCGCCAGCACCGAGCGGCGGCGATCGTCGCCGTGGGTCTCGCGCTTGATGAAGCCGCGCTCCAGCAGGCGGGCCACGGCGCGGCTGACCGCCACCTTGTCCATCGCCGTGCGGTCGGAGACCTCGCTGGCCGAGGAGCCCGGGTACAGCGCCAGGATGGTGATGACCCGCCACTCGGGGATCGCCAGACCGTAACGATCGCCGTACAGCTTGGCGATGTTGCCGCTGACCCGGTTGGACAGCACGCTCAGCCGGTACGGCAGGAACTGTTCCAGGTCGAGCAGGACGTGCGAGGCACGCAGGCGGGTCGAAACGGGATCGGCGGGGCTCATGTTGCGGTGCACCTTGCTGGTGGTTTCAAGTGTAACTATAAGGGGTGGGTCCAGACCCTGCATTCTCGCCGGGTCCCTACCTGCCCGCACCTGGTTTGTACCGATGCGGTACCGATTCGGAGCCACGCCATGAATACCGCAGTCCCGACCGCCTCGCATCCCAACCCCGGCATGCAGGTCACCACCTTCGAGAACCCGATGGGCATCGACGGCTTCGAGTTCGTCGAATTCGCCGCCCCGGCCGGCCGTGGCCAGGAGCTGCACGAGTACTTCCGGAAGATGGGCTTCAGCGCGGTGCTCAAGCACAAGCAGCGTCCGATTACCGTCTATCGCCAGGGCGACGTCAACTTCCTGGTCAACGAAGACCCCGATTCGTTCGCCGCCGACTTCGCCGAAAAGCATGGCCCCTGCGCCTGTGGCTTCGCCATCCGCTTCAAGAAGCCGGGCCAGGAGGTCTACCAGACCGCGCTGGGCAACGGCGCCGAAGCCATCGCCTTCAAGCCGGACAGCAAGGCGGTCAGCGCGCCGGTCATCAAGGGCATCGGCGACTGCATGCTGTACCTGGTCGACCGCTATGGCAGCGCCGGCAGCATCTACGACGGCGACTACGAGCCGATCGCAGGGGCCGACCTGCACCCGTTCGGCTTCGGCCTGACCTTCATCGACCACCTGACCCACAACCTGTACTTCGGCAACATGCAGCAGTGGTCGGACTACTACGAGCGCCTGTTCAACTTCCGCGAGATCCGCTACTTCGACATCAAGGGCCTGAAGACCGGCCTGGTGTCCAAGGCGATGACCGCGCCGGATGGCATCGTGCGCATCCCGCTGAACGAATCGTCCGACCCGAAGAGCCAGATCAACGAGTACCTGGACGCGTACAAGGGCGAGGGCATCCAGCACATCGCCTGCTTCACCGAGAACATCTACGAGACCGTCGAAGCGATGCGCGCGCAGGGCGTGGATTTCCTCGACACGCCGGAAACCTATTTCGACGTGATCGACCAGCGCGTGCCGAACCACGGTGAAGACGTGGCGCGCCTGGCCAGGAACAAGATCCTGATCGACGCCGATCCGGAAACCCACCAGCGCAAGCTGCTGCAGATCTTCACCCAGAACTGCATTGGCCCGATCTTCTTCGAGATCATCCAGCGCAAGGGCAACGAAGGCTTCGGCGAAGGCAACTTCACCGCGCTGTTTGAAAGCATCGAGCGCGACCAGATCCGCCGCGGCGTGCTGTAAGGTCCGCAGGCAATGTCGGCGTCCCGCCGGCATTGCCTGTCCGAATGGTAGTGCCGGCCGCTGGCCGGCAATCTCTGGAGTTCCCATGTCCCCCGCCATCACCGCCCGCGGCTACCAGTCCGGCTTCGGCAACGAATTCGCCACCGAGGCCGTCGCCGGCGCGCTGCCGGTCGGGCAGAACTCACCGCAGAAGGTGGCCCACGGCCTGTACGCCGAACAGCTGACCGGCACCGCCTTCACCGCGCCGCGCGGCAGCAATCGCCGCAGCTGGCTGTACCGGATCCGCCCGGCGGTGACCCATGGCGAGTTCACTCCGTTCGCGCAGTCGCAGCTGCAGTGTGATTTCGGCGCACAGCCGGCTTCACCGAACCAGCTGCGCTGGAGCCCGCTGCCGCTGCCGGAGCTGCCGACCGACTTTGTCGAAGGCCTGTACACGATGGGTGGCAACGGCTCGCCCGACGCGCATGCCGGCGTGGGCATCCACCTTTACGCTGCCAACCGCGACATGGTCGGCCGCTACTTCTACGACGCCGACGGTGAACTGCTGATCGTGCCGCAGCTGGGCGCACTGCGCCTGCTGACCGAGCTGGGCGTGATCGAGATCGAGCCGCAGCAGATCGCGGTGATCCCGCGCGGCGTGCGGTTCCGCGTGGAACTGCCCGATGGCCCGAGCCGCGGCTACATCTGCGAGAACTACGGCGCGCTGCTGAAGCTGCCCGACCTTGGCCCGATCGGTTCCAACGGCCTGGCCAACCCGCGTGACTTCGAGACCCCGCACGCGGCGTTCGAGGATGTCGATGGCGATTTCGAACTGATCGCCAAGTTCGAGGGCCGCCTGTGGCGCGCGCCGATCGACCATTCGCCGCTGGACGTGGTGGCCTGGCACGGCAATTACGCGCCGTACCGCTACGACCTGCGTCGCTTCAACACCATCGGTTCGATCAGCTACGACCATCCGGACCCGTCGATCTTCCTGGTGCTGCATTCGCCCAGCGACACACCCGGCACCAGCAACATGGACTTCGCGATCTTCCCGCCGCGATGGCTGGTGGCGCAGAACACGTTCCGCCCGCCGTGGTTCCACCGCAACATCGCCAGCGAGTTCATGGGCCTGGTGCATGGCGCCTACGACGCCAAGGCCGAAGGCTTCGTGCCGGGTGGCGCATCGCTGCACAACTGCATGAGCGGTCATGGCCCGGATGCGCCGACCTTCGACAAGGCCTCCAATGCCGATCTGTCCAAGGCCGATGTGATCAAGGACACGATGGCCTTCATGTTCGAGACCCGCGCGGTGATCCGCCCGACCGCGCAGGCGCTGGCCGCCGGCCATCGCCAGGGCGATTACCAGCAGTGCTGGAACGGCCTGCGCAACAACTACCGCTGACCCGGAAAAGGGGACGGAGGGGATTAAGCCGCAATCAGCACACGTGTGCCTGAAACGACTTAATCCCCTCCGTCCCCTTTTTCTTCAGGCGGCCTCGGTGAACGCGTCGCAATGCTCCAGCGGCAGCGCTTCCAGCAGGCGTTGCCGCACACGCTGGCAATAACCCTCCGAGGTCAGCCCGGGCAGCATCTGCATCGCCGAGTGCAGCACCTGCAGTACTTCACTTTCGGCGCGCGCCTGCTGCAGGTCGCGGAACAGCGCCGCCGCCTGCGGGTGGCGCTGCATTTCCAGGATGCCCAGTACATAGATGCGCGCGGCCACCAGCGAGCGGCGGCGCTCGCTGCCGGTTGCGGGTGCAGCCGGTGCCGCCGCCGGCGTGGTGGGTGCCGGTGCTGCCGCGTCTGCGGGTGGTGGCGGTGCGGCTGTGGCGCCGGTACCGGTGCTCAGGTAGCCGGCCTGCACCAGCTGGATGACCATGGCGGGCGCGTCCTGGCCGAGCAGGCCGGTCAGATCGGCGATGCTGCGCTGGCCGTCGCACAGGATCAGCAGCCGGCGCTGGCGCATGTCCAGCGGCGCGCGATGGGCCTGCAGCGCGGTTCGGGCGAGTTCGGTCTTGCGCGGTTGCATGGAAGGGACAGCCAAGTCGGTGCACGCCGAGCCTGAACGAAGGCGATGAAACCGCGATGACAATGCAGCGCCTGCACACGGGATGGGCTAGCGTGCAGCCATCTTCGTGCCAGGGAACCGCACCGATGAAGCACCTTCCGCTTGCTGGTCTGTTGCTCCTTTCGCTCACCGCCTGCAGTGCTGGCCCCGACAAGCAGGGGGCGGCCGGCAGTGGCAGCGACACTCCGGCCGAAACCGCCTCGGCGACCGGGCCCGCGCAGTCGGCGGATCCCGACCTGGCCGCCCGCCCGGCCAACGACCTCCGCAAGGACAGTCCAGCGCGCCTGGACGGCTTCGGCGGCGTCACGCTGGGCGCCGGCATCGCCGAGGTCCGCAGCGGCTTCGGCACGCCGCTGCAGGGACTGGGCACCGACGCCAATGGCAAGCCCCTGCCGGCCGACGACAGCAACGACGGCTGCTACTTCCTGCGTCCGCAGGGCGCCGAAGACCCTCGCCTGATGATCGAGGCACGCAAGCTGGTGCGCTATGACGTGCGCAGTGCGGCGATCGTCGCTCCGGGCGGCGGCAAGGTCGGCATGACCCTGGGCGAGCTGCAGGTGCTGTACCCAGAGCGCGCGGACGTCGGTCCTGACAAGTACGACGAGAAAGCGCAGCACCTGCGCGTGCGGCCGGCGCAGGAAGGCGGGGCGGTCATCGACTTCGCGCTCGGCGCCGATGGTCGGGTCAGCGCCTGGCGCGTCGGCCAGACCCCGCAGGTCGATTACGCCGAAGGCTGTGGCTGATCCTTGATCCACCGCCCAGCCATGCGCTCGGGCCAAGCGTAGAATCGCGCCACCACTGCTGGGGAGTGCTCGATGATCGCCATTGCCATTGCCTGGTTCCTGCTCGGCCTGCTGTTGCTGGCGCTGGGCGGGGATTCCATCGTCAAGGCCGTGTCCGGCCTGGCCCAGCGCTTCGGGGCCAGCCCGTTCACTGCCGGGCTGCTGCTGCTCGGGGTGACCACCTCGTTGCCGGAACTGGCGGTCAATGCGCGCGCGCTGGCGGTCGGCCAACCGGAGCTGGCACTGGGCAATGCCGTGGGCAGCAGCATCGTCAACCTGGGCTTCACCCTGGCGGTGGCAGCCATCGCCGCGCCCCTGTTGCTGCGCGCGCGCCTGCAGACGGTGCTGTGGTGGTCGCTGCTGGTGGCCGGCGTGCTGCTGGTCCTGTTCGGGCTGGATGGTCGCCTGGCGCGCTGGGAAGGCGGCGTGCTGGTGGCAGGCTTCATCGTCATGCAGGTGCTGCTGCTGCGCCGCGGCCGCGTTGAGCGTGCCGAGGTGCAGGCGGCCATCGCCGAGTCCGCCCTGAGCCGCACCAGCCTGCCGTTGAACGTGCTGCGGGTGCTGATCGCAGCGCTGACGCTGTACTGGGGCGCGCGCCTGGTCGTGGGCGCCGCCGCTGACTTCGGTGCCGCGCTGGGCTGGACACCGCTGCTGGTCGGCCTGCTGCCGGTGGCGATCGGCACCGCACTGCCGGAGGTGGCAACCGCAATTGCTGCCGCGCGTCGCGGCCACGGCGACATGGTGCTTGGCCACGTGCTGGGCTCCAGCGTGGTCAACCTGCTGCTGGTGATCGGGGCGATGGCGGTGTTGCAGCCGTTGGCGTTGCCGGCCTCGTTCGTGCGCCTGGAACTGCCGGCACTGCTGGCGTTCGCCCTGGTGCTGTACCCGATGCTGCGTGGCGACCTGAAGATCAGCCGCAGTGAAGGCGGAATCCTGCTGGTCGCGTTCGCCGGCTGGTTCGTGCTGGAGCTGCTGCTGGTCGGCGCGGCATGAGGTAGTGCCGGCCGCTGGCCGGCAACCTCATTGCCTCTGACGGAACCCTTGCCACTGCCGGCCAGCGGCCGGCACTACCGGTTCTGCGTGGCTTCCTCTTCCCGCGCCGGTTCCGGCGGCGGAAGCTGTTCCTCGGCAGCCGGCTCGTTGCCCGGCAGGCTGGGACGGGTTTCCATCAGCAGCGACAGCGCCGCCTTGGCCATCATGTGGGCGCTGATCGGCGCGGTGATGAACAGGAATACGGTGATCAGCAGCTCGCGCGGCTGCGGGTCCTGGCCCAGGAAGATGTGGTAGCAGACCGAGCACACCAGCACGCAGCCCACGCCCAGCGTGCTGGCCTTGGTCGGCGCGTGCAGGCGCTTGAAGAACGTGGACAGCTTCACCAGCCCCAGTGCGCCGACCAGGATGAAGAAGCAGCCGAACAGCAGCAGGATCGACAGGCCGATCTGTATCGCGGTGATCATTCGACGATGTCCCGGCGCAGCACGAACTTGCTCAGCACCACGGTGCTGCCGAAGCCGAGCATGGCGATGACCAGTGCGGCTTCGAAGTAGATCGCGGAGTTGAGGTACATGCCGAACAGCATCAGCTCGGCAATGGCGGTCACCGACAACGTGTCCAGTGCGAGGATGCGGTCGGGCACGGTCGGTCCGCGCAGCAGGCGCCAGGTGGCCAGCAGCATGGCCAGGCCGACCACGTGCATGCACACCACCAGCGTGGTCTGGATGATCTGGAATCCAGTCATGGGAAGATCTCCATCAACGGTGCCTCGTAGCGGCGCTTGATCGTATCGATCAGGTCCTGTGGGTCCTCCAGGTGCAGCACGTGCACCAGCAGGAACTTGCGGTCGTCGCTGAGCGCGGCCGAGACCGTGCCCGGGGTCAGCGTGATCATGCTGGTCAGCGCCGCGATGCCGTGGATGTTGGCGATGTCCAGCGGCAGCCAGATGAAACCGGGGTGGATCTTCTTCTCCGGGCCCAGCACCTGCAGGGCCACGCGGATGTTGGACATCAGGATGTCCCACAGGGTCACGCACACCAGCTTGGGCAGCGGCCGCAACGTGCCGATGCGCGCGAACTCGCGGTCCAGGCGTGCGGCGAACAGCGGCACCACCACGCCCAGCACCAGCCCCAGCACGATCTGGCCGAGGGTGAAGCTGTCGGACATCAGCAGCCAGAACGCCACCACCATGATGCTGAGCATTGGCGAGGGAATCAGGCGACGGAACAGGGAGCGCTGGGCGGTCATGGCTGGCGGATCTCCGGTGCGGTCGCGCGCAGCTGCTGCACGTACTCGCTGGGTTGCAGCAGCTGTGCGGCGGTGGCGTCGGTGTAGCGCATCAACGGTGCAGCGGCCAGGGTCATGGCGATACCGTAGGCCAGCAGGATGCACGCGGCGTACAGCTCCACCCGGCGCAGAGGAGCCTTGCGCGGCTTCGGTGCCTCCGGATCGACAGGCGGCACGCGCCAGAACAGGCGGATGCCGCCGCGGGTCAGGCCCATGATCACCAGCAGGCTGCTGACCAGCACCGCGGTCCAGACCGGAGCGGTGTACTGCGCCGGCATGCCGGCCAGCAGTGCGGCCTTGGCCAGGAAACCGGACAGCGGCGGCAGGCCGGCCACCGACACCGCGCCGATCAGGAACAGCACGGCGGGTGTCTCCTTGCCCGGCATCGGCGCGACCACTTCCTTGCGGTCGCTGGCACCGCCGCGACGACGGCGGATCAGGTCGGCGATCAGGAACAGCGCGGCGGCGACGAAGCTGCTGTGCGGCAGGTAGTACAGGCCGGCCGACAGCACCTGCGGTGTGCCGACCGAGAAGGCGATGAACAGCGTGGCTGCCGACACGATCACCAGGTAGGAGATCAGCACGCGCAGGCGGGTCGCGGCGAGGGCGCCCAGGCCGCCCAGCACCAGCGTCGCCACACCGGCCCACAGCAGCCAGTCACGGCCGTAGCCGGCCATCGCGCCGGCATCGTCGCCGAACCACAGCATCTGGATGCGCAGCACCGAGTACAGGCCGACCTTGGTCATGATCGCGAACAGCGCAGCCACCGCCGCCGGTGCGCGCGAATAGGCTTCCGGCAGCCACAGGTACAGCGGCATCAGGGCGGCCTTGGCGCAGAACACCAGCAGCAACAGGCCCATCGTCGCCTTCACCAGGGTCAGCTGCGCCGGCGGTACTTCGGCGATGCGCTGCGACAGCTCGGCCATGTTCAGCGAACCCAGCGTGGCGTACAGCAGGCCCAGCGCGATCAGGAACAGGGTCGAGGCGGTGACGTTGAACACCACGTAGTGCAGGCCGATGCGCATGCGCAGGCCACGGCCACCACTGAGCAGCAGGCCGTAGGAGGCGATCAGCATCACCTCGAAGAACACGAACAGGTTGAAGATGTCGCCGGTCAGGAACGCACCGTTGAGGCCGACCAGCTGGAACTGGAACAGCGCATGGAAGTGCGGTGCGCGGCGGTCCCAGCCCGAGCAGGCGTGCAGCAGGCAGGGAATGGCCAGCAGCAGGGTGGTCAGCAGCATCCACGCCGAAAGCCGGTCGGCCACCAGCGCGATGCCCAGCCGCGACGGCCAGTCGCCCAGCAGGTAGACGTTGATATCACCGCCCGCGGTCGACGCGAACAGCAGGCCCACCGCCAGCGCCAGCGCCGACAGCGCGGTCCAGGCCACCGCGCGCTGCACCCTGGGGCCATAGCGGCGGTGTTCGACGAACAGCGACAGTGCCGCACCCAGCAGCGGAATCAGGATCGGCAGGATCACCAGGTGGTTCATGCGCGGTCCTCGCCCTGGCGTGGCGGCACGCGCTCATCCTGCAGGTCGTCATCCGGCTCGTGGGCGTCCACATGGTCGCTGTGGTTGTCGCTGCGGCTGCGCATGGCCAGCACGATGCTCACCGCGGTCATCGCGAAGGCGATCACGATCGCGGTCAACACCAGCGCCTGCGGCAGCGGGTCGGTGTAGTTGCCCAGGTGGCTGTCCACGCCTTCCTGCAGTACCGGCGCCTTGCCCAGCACCACGCGGCCACCGGCGAAGATCAGCAGGTTGGTCGCATAGGACAGGAAGGTCATGCCGAGGATCACATCGAAGCTGCGCGCACGCAGCAGCAGGTAGATGCCGATGGCGGTCAGCACGCCGATCGCGGTAGCCAGGGCCAGTTCCATCAGTGCATCTCCCCGGTGCGTGCCGAGCGGCGTTGCAGGTCGATCTCACCCTTGCGGGCGGTACGGGTACGCGATGGCTTGATCGTGCCCATCATCGACAGCATCAGCATGGC
Source organism: Stenotrophomonas sp. CASM114 (assembly GCF_049384325.1). Lineage (NCBI taxonomy): Bacteria > Pseudomonadati > Pseudomonadota > Gammaproteobacteria > Lysobacterales > Lysobacteraceae > Stenotrophomonas > Stenotrophomonas sp. CASM114. The sequence goes on from NZ_JBMRGJ010000007.1 coordinate 125,232, forward strand.
ACCGCCGAACACCACCAGATAGACGCCGATGTCAAAACCAATCGCACTGGCCAGCGGCACGTCGCCGATCAGCGGCAGGTGCAGGTCGAGGTGGCCGCTGGTCAGGAACGGCACGCCGAACAGCATCGACGCGCTGCCGCTGAGCAGGGCGATCAGCAGGCCCATGCCGATGCAGCGGATGTAGTCGAAGCCGAAGCGCGACTCCACCGACGCGGTGCCCTGGATCACGTACTGGATCAGCAGCGGCACCGCCAGCACCAGGCCGGCGATGAAGCCGCCACCCGGCGCGTTGTGGCCGCGCAGGAACAGGAAGATCGACACGGTCAAGGTCAGCGGGAACATGATCTGGGCCAGGTCGGCCGGCACCGGCAGCTTGATCGGCGGGCCGGGCATGATCTGCTCCGGCGCCATCCGCGTGCGCCGCAGCAGGGCATGCACCACCAGCGCGGCGATGCCGAACACGGTGATCTCGCCGAAGGTATCGAAGCCGCGGAAGTCGACCAGGATCACGTTGACCACGTTCTGGCCATAGGCCTCGGGCAGGGCACGGGCGAGCAGCTCGCCGGCCATGGTGTTCGGCGGCAGGGTCATCGCGGAATAGGCCAAGGCGCCAAGTCCGGCACCGGCGATGATCGCGATCACCGCGTCACGGCGCTTGCGCCAGCGCGGCCGCTCCGGCCCGGACTGCGCAGGCAGGTAGTTCATGCCCAGCAGCATCAGCACCAGGGTCACCATCTCCACCAGCAGCTGGGTCAGGGCCAGGTCCGGCGCGGACAGGAACACGAAGGTCAGCGCCACCATCAGGCCGACGCCGCCGACCAGCAGCACCGCCAGCAGGCGCTGCTTGTAGATACGCAGGGTAGCCACCGCGCAGGCCATCATCACCAGCCACAGCGCCCAGCCGAGCAGCGGGATCGGCTGTGGCCTGGTCCAGTTCGGCGAGGCGGGGTTGGCCACGAACGGCGCGGCGGCGGCCACGATCGCCACCAGCACCAGGCCCAGCAGCATGCGCTGAAGGCTGCCGTTGGCGATGCCGTTGGTCAGGCGCATGGCCAGTGCGGAGATCGCGTCCAGCTGCGCATGGAACACATTGCGGCCAGTGCTGACGTTGGTCACGGCGTGCAGGTTGATCAGCTTGCGCAGGCCGAAGTACAGCGCCACGCCGCCGATCACGCCGATCGCGCTCATCGCCAGCGGCAGGTTGAAGCCGTGCCATACCGCCAGGCTGTACTCGGGCATGGCGTCGCCGAGGATCGAGGCCGCAGCGGCGTGCAGCACCGGCGCTACGGTCAGTGCCGGTGCCACGCCCACCGCCACGCAGATCACCACCAGCAGTTCCACCGGCACCTTCATCCAGCGCGGCGGTTCGTGGGGCACGCGGTCCAGGTCGTGCGGGCCGGGGCCGAAGAAGGTGTCGTGCACGAAGCGCAGGCTGTACGCCACCCCGAATACGCCCGCCAGCAACGCTGCGATCGACACCGCCGTGCGCATGATTCCCGGGCCGCCGGCCGTGATCGCTTCGGCGAACAGCATTTCCTTGGACAGGAAGCCATTGAGCAGGGGGATGCCAGCCATCGCCAGCGAGGCGATGATCGCCAGCGCGCTGGTAAACGGCATCAGCCTGCGCAGGCCTCCCAGCTTGCGCATGTCTCGGGTACCGGTCTCGTGGTCGATGATGCCGGCGGCCATGAACAGCGAGGCCTTGAAGGTGGCGTGGTTGAGGATGTGGAACACGCCGGCCACCACCGCCATCGGCGTGGACAGGCCGAACAGCAGGGTGATCAGGCCCAGGTGGGAAATGGTCGAGTACGCCAGCAGGCCCTTCAGGTCATGCTGGAAGATCGCATTCCAGGCGCCGATCAGCAGGGTCAGTGCGCCGATGCCGCTGACCGTGTAGAAGAACAGGTCGCTGCCGGCCAGTGCCGGATGCAGGCGCGCCAGCAGGAACACGCCGGCCTTTACCATGGTGGCCGAGTGCAGGTAGGCCGAGACCGGGGTCGGCGCCGCCATCGCGTGCGGCAGCCAGAAGTGGAACGGGAACTGCGCGCTCTTGGTGAAGATGCCGGCCAGTACCAGGAACAGGGCGTAGGGGTACAGCGCGCTGGCGCGGATCTGCTCGCCAGCAGCCAGCACCACGTCCAGGTCGAAGCTGCCGACGATGCGGCCGATCAGCAGCACGCCACCGAGCAGGGCCAGGCCACCGCCACCGGTAATCACCAGCGCCATGCGTGCGCCTTCGCGGGCGTCCTGGCGGTGCGACCAGAAGCCGATCAGCAGGAACGAACTGATGCTGGTCATTTCCCAGAAGATCATCAGCAACAGCAGGTTGCCCGACAGCACCATGCCCAGCATGGCGCCCATGAACAGCAGCAGGTAGCAGTAGAAGCGGTGCGCGTTGTCCTGCTGGCTCAGGTAGTAGCGCGCATACAGCACCACCAGCGCGCCGATGCCGAGCACCAGCCCGGCGAACATCCAGGCCAGCCCGTCCAGTCGCAGGGTGAAGTCCAGCCCGATCTGCGGCAGCCAGGGCACCAGGGTGCGGACCACCTGGCCATCGAGCACCGACGGGGTCAGCCAGCCGAGGATGGCCAGCCCGCCCAACGGCGCCAGCGCCGCCAGCCAGGCAGCAGTCGAGCGCGAACTACGGGGGAAGGCCGCAACAGCCGCTGCCATCAGGAACGGCAGGGCCAGCAGCAGGGGCAGGCTGGGGAGCATGCAGGGAATCCATGATTCACGAGCAGGTCAGGGAGGATAACAGGCTGCGAAATGTCGCCGAAACCCATCGAACAGCGATCAATTGCATGTAACGTTCGCTGATTCATTTTTTCTGCGATGCAACATCACATTCCTGCATCCCTTCCCTGGCTGCCCTCGGGGGACACCCTACGCCCACGCAGGGAGACCGCAGGCCCTGTCGCACAGGGGCTGCCGTCGACGGGCGGGCAATGGGGAGCGGATCACCGGCGCAGGCTGGCAGGGCTCCCGTGGACTACGGGTGACGGAATCCGCCCGTTCAGGAAACGACGGCCGCTGTCGGCCGCCGCCAGGTCAGTAGCGCCAGTCCAGCTTGCGGTAGAACTTGGCCATCACCCAGGCCGGGCCGATCAGCAGGTAGGTCAGGTCGGTCAGGAAGCTGGGCTTGCGGCCCTCGAATTTGTGGCCGATGAACTGCGCGATCCAGGCCACCACGAACACGCCCACCGCCAGCCAGCGCAGGGCCTGCAGGCCGATCTCGGCCTCCAGCAGCCGGCACAGGCAGCCGAACACGAAGAACTGGATGAGCATGCCGATGCCCAGCGGGCGCGACAACTTGTTGTAGAAGCACCACGCGCTGAACATCGCCAACGCCGACCAGATGCCGTACTGGAACCAGGTGATCAGCGGCGGCAGGCACCACAGCAGGGCCACCACCGACCACAGGATCGCCGGGACCGCCACCACGTGGATGCGCTGGTTGATCACATTGCGGTGGTCGTCGGAGTAGCTGGCGAAATAGCGGTCGATCGGCCGCGCAAGCTGGGTGGATGTCTGCATGCTGCGTCGCTTCCTCGGGCAACGGTAGTGCCGGCCGCTGGCCGGCACTCCAGAGCATAGCCGAGTTCGCGAGGTTGCCGGCCAGCGGCCGGCACTACCGCGATCAGAGCGCCCCCCGCCTTTCCGGCCGGGGGGGACGCGGGGGGATCAGTCGACGCTGATCCCGGCCAGGCGCTGCAGCGCCTCGGCGTACTTGGCGCGGGTGCGCTCGATGATCTCGGCCGGGATGCTCGGGCCCGGGGCGGTCTTGCCCCAGTCCAGCGTCTCCAGGTAATCGCGCACGAACTGCTTGTCGTAGCTCGGCGGGCTGGTGCCCACTTCGTATTCGTCGGCCGGCCAGTAACGGGAGGAATCCGGCGTCAGCATCTCGTCCATGATGTACAGGCGGCCATCGGCGTCGGTACCGAACTCGAACTTGGTATCGGCCAGGATGATGCCGCGCTCGCGGGCGTAATCGGCCGCGAACTTGTAGATGCGCAGGGTGGCGTCGCGCACGCGCTCGGCCAGTTCCGCACCGACCTGCTTCACCATCGCATCGAAATCGATGTTCTCGTCATGGTCGCCGACGGCGGCCTTGGTCGAGGGGGTGAAGATCGGCTCCGGCAACTGCTCGGCCTGGCGCAGGCCATCGGGCAGGTCAATGCCGCTGACCTTGCCGGTGCGCTGGTAGTCCTTCCAGCCGCTGCCGATCAGGTAGCCGCGGGCGATCGCTTCCACCGGCACCGGCTTCAGCTTGCGGGTGACCACCGCACGCTTGGCGTACAGGGCTGGGTCCACGCCTTCGGGCAGCACGCTGGCCACGTCGATGCCGGTAAGGTGGTTGGGCATCAGGTGCGCGGTCTTGGCGAACCAGAAGTTGGAGACCTGGCAGAGCATCTCGCCCTTGCCCGGAATCGGGTCAGGCAGCACCACGTCGAACGCCGACAGGCGATCGGTGGCGACCATCAGCAGGTACTCGCCCGGCGGGGTTCCGGCTGGCAGCCGCTCGCGCGGGATATCGAACACATCACGCACCTTGCCGCGATGGCGCAAGGGCAGGCCGGGGAGATCGGATTGCAACAGCGTGGTTGGCACGGGCACTCCTGGGGCGTTGTCGATACGGCTGCTGCCCAACGGACCCGGCGGGCCCGCTGACCAGCGGGCGGCCTAGTGTAAAGCGGTCCGGGCCCGCTGTGACGTAAAATGAGCGTCCATTTCGTCGGTCGACCCCGGAGCGCCATGCGCTGGTACGGAAAACTGCTCGGATTCATCGCCGGCGCCCTGCTGTTCCGGCCCAATCCGCTGTTCGGCGCGGTGGTCGGCCTGTTGATCGGCCACGCCTTCGATTCGGACTGGTTCCGCCTGAACAAGGAGAACCCGTACCGGGAGCTTGGGCTGACCTCCGAGGCCACCGATGCCGAGGTCGAGCGCGCCTACCGCAAGCTGATCTCGCAGTACCACCCCGACAAGCTGGGCGGTGCCGCCCCCGAGCTGCAGCAGCAGGCCGAGCAGAAGTCGCGGCGGATCAATGCCGCCTACGACCGCATCAAGACCCTGCGCAAGCGCTGATTCCAGAGTCCCGCCTGCGGGCGGGAGAACCTTTTCCCCGTTCCGAAGGCCCCGGCCATGTCCCACTGCCTCATCGCCCCCTCCATCCTGTCCGCCAACTTCGCCCGCCTCGGCGAGGAAGTCGACAACGTCCTCGCCGCCGGCGCGGACTGGGTCCACTTCGACGTGATGGACAACCACTACGTGCCGAACCTGACCATCGGCCCGATGGTCTGCCAGGCGCTGCGCAAGCACGGCGTGACCGCACCGATCGACGTGCACCTGATGGTCGAGCCGGTGGACCGCATCATCCCGGACTTCGCCGAGGCCGGTGCCACCTACATCAGCTTCCATCCGGAGGCGAGCCGCCACGTGCACCGCACCATCCAGCTGATCCGCTCGCTGGGCTGCAAGCCGGGCATCGTGCTCAATCCGGCCACGCCGGTGGACATCCTCGACTGGGTGCTGGAGGACCTGGACCTGGTGCTGCTGATGTCGGTCAACCCGGGCTTCGGCGGCCAGGCCTTCATCCCCTCGGCGCTGGACAAGCTGAAGGTCGTGCGCAAGATGATCGACGCCAGCGGCAAGGACATTCGCCTGGAGATCGACGGTGGCGTGAAGGCCGACAACATCGGCCAGATCGCTGCCGCTGGCGCCGATACCTTCGTCGCCGGTTCGGCCATCTTCAATGCGAAGACCAGCTACCAGGACGTGATCGCGCAGATGCGCGCCAACGTTGCCGCGGCGCGGGGCTGAACCATGAGCACGGTGGCCGTGTTGAACATCCGCCCGGCCACCGTGGCCGATGCCGGTCTGATCCTGCATTTCATCCGCGAGCTGGCCATTTACGAGAAGGCCGAGCACTCGGTGCAGACCGATGAGATCGGCATCGCCGAGAGCCTGTTCGGACCCGATGCCACGGCACGCGCCCTGATCTGCGAAGCCGGTGGCGAGGCCATCGGTTACGCCGTGTACTTCTACAACTACTCGACCTGGCTGGGCCGCAAGGGCATCTACCTGGAAGACCTGTATGTCAGCCAGGAAAAGCGTGGCGCAGGCGCTGGCAGGGCGCTGCTGAAGTACATCGCCCGCCAGGCCGTGGCCGAAGGCTGCGGCCGGTTCGAGTGGTCGGTGCTGGACTGGAACACCCCGGCCATCGCGTTCTACACCGCTGCCGGCGCGAAGCCGCAGGACGAGTGGACCGTGTACCGGCTGCAGGGCCAGGCGCTGCACGATTTCGCCAACGGGTGAGATGACGTGCATCCACGCACGGCGTGGATCTACGGCCGGGCAAAAAAAAGCCACGCCCATCACGGGCGTGGCTTCGCTGCATGCGTGGGAGGCTGATCCTGCCTCCATCCGTCGTCCCTGCTATGGCCTTCCATTCTCCGGGTCTTCAATGACAACCTGGTGACATGATGTCGTTAATCGCCCTGTCGGGACTGGCACAGGCGCACTAAAGTGCGCAGATGAAGAATGATGTCGCCGACCTGCTTGAATCGTGGTTTCAGTTTGCAACAGAAGATGCGCTGGTGATGGATCTGGAGCACATCAACGCTGAGGCGCGCGGAAATCTCTGCGCATTCTCTCCGCCAGCGGAAGTGACTTTGGATGTCGAACAGGTGGTTGCCTTCCTTCACAGGGTTGCCGCGCACCGGTCTGCGCAGATCGCAGGTCATGCAATGACGTTCTACTGCTGGCACGACATGCTGGTGCGCCAGCTGCGCCTGAGCCTGGTGTCATCCGAGCACGGTCGTCTGCCATTTGGCTGCCACCTCATTGAAACGACGGATATCCGCAGTGTTGTACAGGCCATCGTGGTCGACGATTGGAACAACTCTCGATACATGTGCGTTGAACAGGACCATGCCGATGACGAAATCGACGCCGACACAGAGGAGCCGATGTACACGGAAGAACGTCCCCTCAGGGTTGGGATCGTTGCGCTTGGCTGAACGGTTTCGCCGACTTCACCAGGCCCGTCGTCGGGCGCTGCTAGCCTTGGTCGTCCCCATCTTTGGAAGCTTTGCATGACCACCCCGCGCTGGCGCCTGATCCTCAATGGAAAATCCGCTGGCAACGAGGAGCTGCGCGATGCCGTCGGCCACTGGCGCGGGCAGGGCATGCAGCTGGACGTGCGGGTGACCTGGGAAGACGGCGACGCCGAACGCTACGTTGCCGAAGCCATCGACCATGGCGTGGACGTGATCGTGGCCGCCGGTGGCGACGGCACGCTCAGTGCCGTGGCCGAAACCCTGGCCCATCGCGATGAACCGGCGCAGGCGCTGCCTTCGCTGGCGCTGATCCCGATGGGGACCGCCAACGATTTCGCCACGGCTGCCGGCATCCCGACCGGGCCCCAGGAGGCCTTCGCCCTGATCGGCCAGGCACCGCCGCATGCCATCGACCTGCTGCGCGTGGACGCCGATGGCACGCCCTGGTGGTGCGCCAACCTCGCCAGTGGTGGCTTCGGCACGCAGGTGACGGTGGAGACCGATGCCGGCTTGAAGAAGATGCTGGGTGGGCTGGCCTACGTGATCACCGGCATCGCCAAGCTGGGCCGCATCGAGCCGATCACCGCGCGCCTGTCCGGCCCGGATTTCGCTTGGGAAGGCGACTTCATCGCGCTCGGCATCGGCAATGGCCGCCAGGCCGGCGGTGGCCAGCAGCTGTGCCCGCAGGCCCTGATCGACGACGGGCTGCTGGATGTCACCGTGCTGCCAGAGCTGGAAGGGGAGGTCACCGCGACCCTCGGCCAGATGCTGAAGTCGGGCACGCAGGCCGCACTCGAACAGTTGGCCACGCGTGCGAGGCTGCCGTGGCTGCAGGTGCAAGCCGAGCGGCCGCTGACGCTCAACCTGGACGGCGAGCCGGTGCAGGCCCGCCAGTTCCGCATCGCGTGCGTGCCGGGCAGGGTGCGGATGCACCTGCCGGTCGGTTGCCCGTTGCTGGCGGGGCAGGGGGTAGATGGGTAGGGGGTAGAGTCGACTGTCAGTCGACTGCTCTTCGTTCCGACGGCGTAGAACCCCGCGCGACGCGCGCAAGTCGACCAACAGTCGACTCTACCGGACCGCGTCGTCGGTTCCCGTGGCCGGCCCCGCCCGTCCCGTGGTTCAGTTTCCCAGGGTTCCCCTGCCGACCAAGCTGCGATACAGTCAAGGGGTGTCCAGCCTGACGACCCCGCATACCCTTTCTTCCGCACGCCGTTGGTGGCGATGGTGGCCCGTTGCCGTCGTCCGCCCCCATAACGCTGTGTCCCGGAAGGAAAGTCGTCTTGAACTCGCACGCTCAGTTTCAGCAGCAGGCCGCTGAAGGCCACACCCATATTCCCGTCGTCCGTGAAGTGCTGTCCGACCTGGACACGCCGCTTTCGGTCTATCTGAAGCTCGCCGACGGCCCCAATACCTACCTGTTTGAATCCGTCGAAGGCGGCGAGCGCTTTGGTCGTTACTCGATCATCGGCCTGCCGGCGCGTCGCGTTTACGCCTTCCATGGCCACACGCTGACCGTGCGCGAAGACGGCCAGGTGGTGGACACCCGCGAAGTGGCCGACCCGTTCGCCGAGGTCGAGGCGCTGCGCAGCGCCCACTCGGTGCCGAAGCTGGACGGCCTGCCGGGCTTCACCGGTGGCCTGGTCGGCTGGTTCGGTTTCGAGTGCATCGGCTACATCGAGCCGCGCCTGGCCCCGCCGGCCGGCCGCGATGAGCTGGGCACGCCGGACATCCTGCTGCTGGACTCCAACGAGCTGGCGGTGTTCGACAATCTCAAGGGCCGGCTGTACCTGATCGTGCACGCCGACCCGCGCGTCGACGGTGCCTTCGAGCAGGCCCAGGCGCGCCTGGATGCACTGACTGCCAAGCTGCGTGCACCGGGTGCCGGCTATCCGGCGCCGCTCAACAGCGACGTGCTGGACGAATCGGATTTCGTCTCCGGTTTCACCCGCGAAGGGTTCGTCGATGCGGTCCAGCGCAGCAAGGAATACATCCGCGCCGGCGACATCTTCCAGGTGGTGCTCAGCCAGCGCCTGAGCGTGCCGTTCAAGGCGCGCCCGGTGGATGTGTACCGCGCGCTGCGTGCACTGAACCCGTCGCCGTACATGTACTTCCTGGATGTCGGCGACCTGCAGGTGGTCGGTTCATCGCCGGAAATCCTGGTACGCCTTCAGGATGGCGAAGTCACCGTGCGCCCGATCGCCGGCACCCGCCCGCGTGGCGCCACGCCCGAGCTGGACCTGGCGCTGGAAGCCGAGCTGCTGGCCGATCCGAAGGAACGCGCCGAGCATCTGATGCTGATCGACCTGGGCCGCAACGATGCCGGCCGCGTCTCGAAGGCAGGTACCGTGGAGGTGGGCGAGCAGTTCGTGATCGAACGCTACAGCCACGTGATGCACATCGTCAGCGAAGTGACCGGGCAGCTGCAGCCGGGCCTGAGCTATGCCGACGTGCTGCGTGCCACCTTCCCGGCCGGCACGGTCAGCGGCGCGCCGAAGATCCGCGCGCTGGAAGTGATCCGCGAGCTGGAACCGATCAAGCGCAATGTCTACGCCGGCAGCATCGGCTACATCGGCTGGCACGGCGATGCCGATACCGCGATCGCGATCCGCACCGCGGTGATCAAGGATGGCCGCCTGTACGTGCAGGCCGGTGCCGGCATCGTCTACGACTCGGACCCGGACAAGGAATGGGACGAGACGATGAACAAGGGCCGCGCGCTGTTCCGCGCCGTCGCCCAGGCCGCCAAGGGCCTGTGATCCTCCCCGTGCCGTGGCCTGCGCCGCGGCACCTTCCGCTGTTCCCATTCAAGACAAGGAGTACCGCATGAAGCTGCTGAGCGCATTGCTGTGGTCGTCACTGCTGGCCACGATGGCCCCGTCTGCGTGGGCGCAGGCCAACACGATTCCCTCGCAGCCGCACCTGCTGGTGAAGGGGCAGGGCAGCCGCACGGTGATGCCGGATCGGTTCGGCCTGCAGTTGAACATCGAAGAGACCGACATGGACGCCGACGCCGCACGCCGCCGCGTGCAGGACAACGTTGCCCGCGTGCTGGCACTGTTCAAGCAGCACAAGGCGGTGGAGGGCAGCGTGCGCGCGGACAACCTGCGGATCGGCCCGGCCACGCGCTATGAGCAGAACCGGCAGGTCTTCATCGGTACCCGCGTATCGCGCCAGCTGCGTGCCAGCTTCGCCAGCGTGAAGGCGATGCAGGATGTGCTGGGGGCGTTGAAGGCCAACGAGAACGTACAGGTGAGCAGCCTGGCGCCGACCTATTCGGGCGAAGTGGCGCTGCGCCGCGAACTCAAGGGCGAGGCAGCGGCCCAGACCCGCGAGTCCGCGCAGGGCCTGGCCAAGGCCTATGGAACAAGAGTGCGTGGCCTGTACAGCATCTCCGATGTGGCGCCGGACTTCGCCTACGGCATCCGGGCCGGGCAATGGCCGCAGCAGGGCGAGGACGGCGGGGACCTCGACAGGATCTCGGTGACCGGCAGCTACGCGCCCGCCTCCGCGCCCGCGCCCGCGCCCGCTGAGCCCGAATCCATTGAAGCCGGCCCCATCACCTACACCGAAAACGTGTACGCCATTTTCCTGATAAGCGACGGAACCTGACCATGTTGTGGATGATCGACAACTACGACAGCTTCACCTACAACCTCGTGCAGTACCTGCAGACGCTGGGCGCCGAGGTGAAGGTGGTGCGCAACGATGCGATGAGCGTGGACGAGATCGCCGCGCAGAAGCCCGAGCGCATCGTCATTTCGCCCGGCCCGTGCACGCCCAACGAAGCGGGCGTGTCGCTGGAGCTGATCCAGCGCCTGGGTCCGACCACGCCGATCCTCGGCGTCTGCCTGGGCCACCAGGGCATCGGCCAGGTCTACGGCGGCACGGTCATCCGTGCCGGCAACATCATGCACGGCAAGACCTCGCCGATCCGCCATGAAGGCAAGGGCGTGTTCGCCGGCCTGCCGGACCGCTACCAGGCCACCCGCTACCACTCGCTGGTGGTGGACAAGAACAGCCTGCCCGATGTGCTGGAAGTGACCGCCTGGACCGAGAACGACGACGGCTCGATCGAAGAGATCATGGGCCTGCGCCACCGCCAGTTCCCGGTGGAAGGCGTGCAGTTCCATCCCGAATCCATCCTCACCGAACACGGCCACGCCCTGCTGCGCAATTTCCTGCAGCGCCCGGCGGCCTGATCCAAGGAGCATTCCCATGAGCTTCTCCCCCCAGGAAGCCCTGCATCGCACCATCGAACACCGCGAAATCTTTTTCGACGAAATGGTCGACCTGATGCGGCAGATCATGCGCGGCGACGTCTCGCCGATGATGACCGCGGCGATCCTGACCGGGCTGCGCGTGAAGAAGGAGACCGTGGACGAGATCGCCGCGGCGGCCACCGTGATGCGTGAATTCGCCCGGCCAGTGCCGGTGGCCGATACCTCCAACCTGGTTGATATCGTCGGTACCGGTGGCGATGGCTCGCACACCTTCAACATCTCCACCTGCTCGATGTTCGTCGCGGCCGCCGCCGGCGCGCGCGTGGCCAAGCATGGCAACCGCAGCGTATCTTCCAAGTCCGGCAGTGCCGACGCGCTGGAAGCGCTGGGCGCGGTGATCGAACTGCAGCCGGATCAGGTGGCAGCGGCCATCGACCGGACCGGCATCGGCTTCATGTTCGCGCCGATCCATCACCCGTCGATGAAGGTCGTCGCGCCGGTGCGCCGCGAGATGGGCGTGCGCACCATCTTCAACATCCTCGGCCCGCTGACCAATCCGGCCAGCGCACCGTCGGTACTGATGGGCGTGTTCCATCCCGATCTGGTGGGCATCCAGGCCCGCGTGCTGCGCGAGCTGGGCACCGAGCGCGCCATGGTGGTCTGGGGCCGCGACAACATGGACGAGATCTCGCTGGGTGCCGGCACGCTGGTGGGCGAACTGCGCGACGGCAAGGTGCGCGAGTTCGAGATCCACCCGGAGGACTTCGGCATCGCCATGTCGGCCAGCCGCAACCTGCGCGTGGACAGCCCGGAGCAGTCCATCCAGATGCTGCGCGCGGTACTGGACAATGAGCCCGGCCCGGCGCTGGACATCGTTGCGTTGAATGCCGGCGCCGCGCTGTACGTTGCCGGCGTGGCCAGCGACATCGGCGACGGCCTGGCCCGCGCCCGTGCCGCCATCGCCAACGGCAGTGCCCGCCAGCGCCTGCAGCAGTATGTTGAGACCACCCGCGCGCTGGTTGCCTGAGCGCGCGGTTCAGCCTGACCCCGTCGATGGCCGATAATGGCCGTCCTCACCGCCCCCGCACCGAACCGAAGACGATGAGCGACATCCTGCAGACGATCCTGGCCCGCAAGGCCGAAGAAGTGGCCCAGCGCCGCGCCCAGCGCCCGCTCGAGGCGCTGCAGGCCGCCGTGGCCAGCGCCCCGCCGGTACGTGGCTTCGTGCGCGCCTTGCAGGCGGCGGTGGCCAACGGCGATCCAGCGGTGATCGCCGAGGTGAAGAAGGCCAGCCCGTCCAAGGGCGTCATCCGCCCGGACTTCCGCCCGGCCGACATCGCCGTCAGCTACGAGTTCGGCGGCGCCAGCTGCCTGTCGGTGCTGACCGACGTGGACTTCTTCCAGGGCGCCGACGCCTACCTGCAGCAGGCGCGCGAGGCGTGCACGCTGCCGGTGCTGCGCAAGGACTTCGTCATCGACGCCTACCAGGTGTACGAGGCACGCGTGCTGGGCGCCGACTGCATCCTGCTGATCGTCGCCGCGCTGGACGACACCCAGCTGGCCACGCTGTCCGAACTGGCGCTGTCGCTGGGCATGGACGTGCTGGTGGAAGTGCACGACATCGACGAGCTGGAGCGTGCGCTGCAGGTGCCGGCGCCGATGATCGGCATCAACAACCGCAACCTGCGCACGTTCGAAGTGTCGCTGCAGACCACGCTGGAGATGCAGAACGCGGTGCCGCGTGACCGCCTGCTGGTCACCGAGAGCGGCATCCTTGGCCCGCAGGACGTGGCGCTGATGCGTGACGCCGGCATCCATGCCTTCCTCGTCGGCGAAGCCTTCATGCGCGTGGAAGAGCCGGGCGAGGGCCTGCGTCAGCTATTCTTCGCGGCATGACAACGCACTATCCAACGCCGCGCGAGGATGCGCCGCTGGTGGTCTTCGACTTCGACCACACCCTGTACGACGGCGATTCGGGCACCCACCTGTTCGCCTCGCTGATCAAGCGCAACCCGCTGCGCATGCTGGCGGCGCTGCTGGTCACGCCGATCGCCGGGCCGATGGTGGCGATGCTGCCGACCCGTCGCGCGGGCATCTCGGTCTATGTGTGGATCGGCAGCTTCGGCCTGCACCGTGCGCGTGACTTCAACAAGGTGATCGACGCCTATGTGCTGCGCAACCAGGCGCAGATGCGCGCCAAGCTGCTGCCGCAGGCGCTGGAGGTGTTCGCCGCGCACCGCGCCAAGGGTGACCGCGTGGTGGTTGCCACAGGTGCGCCGCCGGAGCTGGCGCGCGCGATCCTGGCTTTCGTGGCCCACCAGGACGTACCGGTGATCGGCACCGAGGTCGGCCCACGGCTGGGCGGCGTCGGCCCGACCCGCCACTGCCACAATGAAGAGAAGATGCGCATGCTGCGCGAGCGCGGCTACGGCGACATCGATATCGCCTATTCCGACAGCACCGCCGACCTGCCGCTGCTGCTGGCAGCCAAGGCGCCGGTAGTGGTGAACCCGAAGCCGGGCCGGGTGGCGTTCTTCCGCCGCGTGCTGCCGGCGGGCACCCGCATCCTCAACTGGGGTTGCGTGGACCGGGGCGGCGACAAGGCCTGATCCCGCCGCACGGTGATGGATCTGCCGGCCAGCGGCCGGCACTACCCTTCTCCGTCGCGGTTGTGCCGGCGCTTCTCTGTCCCGGTAGTGCCGGCCGCTGGCCGGCAAACGCTCAGCGGTACAGGTGCCCGTACACCGCGTGGCCAATCTGGAACAGGCTGATCCCCAGCACCAGCACGCCGACGGCCACCAGCACCCAGCGCTCCTTCACCCGCTTGACCAGGATGGCGGCTACCGGCGCGGCCATCATGCCGCCGATCAGCAGGCCGGCGACGATCTGCAGGTGCTGCACCCCCATCGACAGCAGGAAGGTCGCCGACACCGTCAGCGTGACCACGAACTCCGCCGCATTGACCGTGCCGATCGTGGTGCGCGCCTGGCCACCCCGGGCGAGCAGGGTGGACGTGGCGATCGGCCCCCAGCCGCCGCCACCGCTGGCGTCGAGCAGGCCCGCGAAGAAGCCCAGCACCGGTACCCGTCGGATCTCGCCCTTGGGCATCCAGCGTCCGGCCGCGCGGGCCAGGATGATGATCGCCAGCACCAGCAGGTACAGGTAGATCAGTGGCCGGATGATCTCGCCCGGGATCTGCGTGAGCACGTACGCGCCCACGGCACCGCCCACCGCGCCAGGCAGGGCCAGGCGCAGGAACAGGCGCTTCTCGACATTTCCGGCTGCGAGGTGCGACACACCCGAGGCGCCAGTGGTGAACACTTCAGCGGTGTGGATGCTGGCGCTGACCTGCGCCGGGGGCAGGCCCATGCTCAGCATCACCGACGAAGACACCAGGCCGAACGCCATGCCCAGCGCGCCATCGACCAGCTGTGCGCCCAGGCCGATGAGGATGAACCACCAGAATTCGCTGCTCAGTTCCATGCCCCGAGCCTAGCGCGCGAAGGAGTGCGGACCAAGGTCCGCACCCACCGGGTGCTCAACGGTCAACGGGTGCCGTACAGCACCACGGTCTTGCCACGGGCATGCAGCAGGCCGTCGGTCTGCAGCTTCTTCAGCACGCGGCCGGCCATTTCCCGCGAGCAGCCGACCAGGCGTGCCAGCTCCTGGCGGGAGACGCGCAGCTGGCTGCCCTGCGGATGGCTCATCGCCTCCGGTTCCTGCGCCAGGTCGTGCAGGGTGCGCACGATCCGGTCGGTAACGTCCAGGAATGCCAGGCGGCTGGCCTTGCGGCTGGTGTCGAGCAGGCGCTTGGAGATCTGCTGGCCCAGCGCGTACAGCAGGCGCGGGGCGTCGGCCGACAGCGGGCCGAGGAACAGCTGATGCAGGCGCTCGTAGCTGATTTCAGCCAGCTCGCAGGCGGTACGGGTCCGCAGGATCACCTCGCGGCGGTCCGATTCGACGAACAGGCCCATCTCGCCGACGAACTCGCCGGCACCGAAGTAGCCCAGCACAAGCTCGCGATCGTCATCTTCCTCGGCCATGATCGAAACCGAGCCGCTGATGACGTAATACAGGGTTCCCGCCGGGTCACCGGGTCGGAAGACGTCGGTACGGGTGGGATATCGCCGCCTGTGGCTGTGCGCCAGGAAACGATCGATTGTGGCGATATCCAGGGCCAGTGGACTGCTAGCTAGGCGCACGGTTGACACGATAGGGGCGCTCCCTCTGCGCATGAACGGATTCACGGGGTCGATAGCGGAGCTTAACCAGCGCAATTGTTAAGGGCAAACAGTGTGCCAGAACTCTTGCGTCTTCACGTTCCCCCCGGGGGCAGTTTGCCCCATAATTCCCCCTTTCCCTTCTTACACAGGAATCGACCGCCGTGGTCAAGCCGTTGCCTCGCCTGAGGCTGCAGGGTTTCAACAACCTCACCAAGGCGCTGAGCTTCAACATCTATGACGTGTGTTACGCGCGCACCGAAGAGGAGCGTCAGCGTTACATTGAATACATCGATGAAGAGTACAACGCCGACAGGCTGACTCAAATCTTGACCGATGTCGCCGAGATCATCGGCGCCAACATCCTGAACGTGGCCCGCCAGGACTACGACCCGCAGGGTGCCTCGGTGACCATCCTGATCTCCGAAGAGCCGGTGATCGACAAGAAGCAGGCCGGCAAGGAACTGATTCCCGACGCCGTGGTCGCGCACATGGACAAGAGCCACATCACTGTCCATACCTACCCGGAAACCCATCCGCAGGAAGGCATCGCGACGTTCCGCGCGGACATCGACGTGGCCACCTGTGGCGTCATTTCGCCGCTGAAGGCCCTGAACTACCTGATCGAGAGCCTGGAATCGGACATCGTGATCATGGACTACCGTGTCCGTGGCTTCACCCGCGATGTGAAGGGCAAGAAGCATTACATCGATCACAAGATCAACTCGATCCAGAACTTCCTGGCCAAGAACATCAAGTCGCGTTACGAGATGTTCGACGTCAACGTCTACCAGGAAAACATCTTCCACACGAAGATGCACCTGAAGGACTTCGACCTGGACCAGTACCTGTTCGAGGAAAAGGCCAAGAACCTGTCGTTCAAGGAACGCATGAAGATCGAAGCGCTGCTCAAGCGCGAGATCGAAGAGCTGTTCCACGGCCGGAACCTGTCCGAGTAAGCCCCATGTGCGATGCCCGCAGGCATCGCCGCCCAGGCGGGACGACCCGCCCCGTGGAACCAGTGCCTCGCACGCGTTACAGTTCCACGGTGATGTACCGACCCACGGCCCGGTGTGAAAACACCGGGCCGTTTCGTTTTTCCCAAAAAGGTAAGGAGCCCCCACCCATGCCCTGGATCTATCTGCTGCTGGCCGGCCTGTTCGAGATCGGTTTCGCCCTCGGAATGAAGTACTCCGAAGGCTTCAGCAAACCCCTGCCCACCGTTGCCACGGTGGTGTCCGCCCTGATCAGCCTGTACCTGATGAGCCAGGCGATGAAGAGCATCCCCGTCGGCACCGCTTACGCGATCTGGACCGGCATCGGCGCCATGGGCGTGGCGGTGCTGGGTATCTACCTGTTCAACGACAGTGCGTCGCCGGCCCGCCTGGCCTGCGTGGGCCTGATCGTAGCCGGCGTGATCGGCCTGAAGCTGGTCTCGCCGAACTGATTGATGGCCCGACCAACGGTCGGGCCCCACCGTCGCCCCCCGCACCTCCTGGTAGGCCCGCACCGTTGGTGCGGGCGACCCTTCAAATGCGGTAGGCGATGGTCTTCATCACCCTGGAAGCCAGCGCCATCGCGCCCGGGATCGGGAACGGCAGGCGGCGTGCGCCGGCCTGTTCGGCGTGCTCCGCATGGCGGGCCTCGTCCTCCTTCATCACCTGGATGACCGCGCGGCTGCGCAGATCGCCGGCCGGCAGGTCGACCAGGTGCTCGTCCAGATGGGCTTCCACCTGGCGCTCGGTTTCAACCACGAAGCCCAGGTTCCAGCCGTCGCCGCGCAGACCCGCCAGGGTGCCGATGGTGTAGCTGCCGGCGTACCACAGCGGATTGAACAGGCTCGGGCGGCTGTCCAGTTCATCCAGCCGGGTCGCGCACCAGGCCAGGTGATCGGTCTCTTCCTGGGCCGCTTCCAGCAGGTGTTCACGGGTGGCCGGGTCGCGGGCCACGGCCGCCTGGCCGAAGTACAGGCCCTGTGCGCAGACCTCGCCGACATGGTTGATCCGCATCAGCCCCGCGGCGTGGCGGCGCTCGGCGCGGTCCATGCCCGGCTCGCCGGTGCCTGCGGCCGGGTAGGGGCGGGCCGCCGGAGGGTTGCCGAACACCGTGTCCAGGGCGCGCTGCGCCTCGGTCAGCAGGTGGTCCAGCGGGGTGGTCTGGCGGAGCACGGTCATGGCGGCACGCGGTGGGGCGGGAGACCCGCCGATTCTCGCCCGCCCCCGCTCCCCTGCCAACCCGGGGCAGGGCCAGCTTGCACCGAGGGCGTGACCTGCGTACAATCCCGCCTCTTGCGCTTCACCTTTCACAACGCGTGGCAGAGTTCCGGCGAGTCCTTCGCCGCAATGAGCCCGACCTAACCTAGAGTTCTTCATGAGCACTTTCACTGCCAAGAACGAGACCGTCCAGCGCGACTGGTACCTCGTCGACGCCGAGGGCAAGACCCTGGGCCGTCTCGCCACCGAGCTGGCCCGCCGTCTGCGCGGCAAGCACAAGCCGGTCTACACCCCCCACGTTGATACCGGCGACTACCTGGTCGTCATCAATGCAGAAAAGATTGCCGTCACCGGCAAGAAGCTGCAGGACAAGATGTATCACCGTTTCACCGGCTACATCGGCAACCTGAAGACCGAATCCCTGGCCCAGGCGCTGGAGCGCCACCCGGAGCGCGTGATCGAGATCGCCGTGAAGGGCATGCTGCCGAAGGGCCCGCTGGGTCGCCAGATGTACCGCAAGCTCAAGGTCTACGCCGGCACTGAGCATCCGCACGCCGCACAGCAGCCGCAGGTTCTGGATATCTAATCATGGCTATCACTCAAAACTACGGCACTGGCCGCCGCAAGTCCTCCACCGCTCGCGTGTTCCTGCGCAAGGGTTCGGGCAACATCACCGTCAATGGTCGTCCGCTGGACGAGTTCTTCGGTCGTGAGACCGCGCGCATGATCGTGCGCCAGCCGCTCGAGCTGACCAAGAACACCGAAAGCTTCGACATCCTGGTCACCGCCGCTGGCGGCGGCACCACCGGCCAGGCCGGTGCGATCCGCCTGGGCATCGCCCGTGCGCTGGTCGAGTACGACGAAACCCTGAAGTCCGAGCTGCGCAAGGCCGGCTTCATGACCCGTGACGCCCGTGAAGTCGAGCGTAAGAAGGTCGGTCTGCACAAGGCCCGCCGCGCCACCCAGTTCTCCAAGCGCTGATCTACCGCGCCTGGTTGGGCTCCTGCGGGAGCCCGCTGGTTGGAAAAGCAAAAGCCCGGCTTCGGCCGGGCTTTTGTCGTTCTGGGGTTGTGGATTTCCTGGTTGCCAGCCAGCGGCCGGCACTACCCGGGGTTTCGCATCTCGGAAGGGGTGGGGTCAGAGCCTTTTCCTTTGGAAAAGGATCCGACCCCGGGCCTCTCTCTGGAGAGGAGCCCCCTTGTTGTTCAAGGGGGTGCGCCGACAGGCGCGGGGATAAGGTGGAATGCGCGATCAAATTAAAAGCAAAAGGCCAGATCTTTCGATCTGGCCTTTTGCTTTTAATTTGGCTGCCCCGGATGGATTCGAACCACCGAATGCCTGAGTCAGAGTCAGGTGCCTTACCGCTTGGCGACGGGGCAAAACGTGCAACTATTTTCTCACTTTTCACACTGAAAAACAACTTGATTTTCAGTGTGGTGGCTATGGGTGGACTCGAACCACCGACCCCAGCATTATGAGTGCTGTGCTCTAACCGGCTGAGCTACATAGCCTTGGTGAGCCCGCTATTCTGCGGATGTGTATCGACCCTGTCAACACTTTTGTGTCGTGCTTGTGGGCCGACAGAGGGCATGGGATAGTCCCGACCAGTAGATTTTCTTAGGAGTCCGCATCGTGATCGATCCGGACGGCTATCGACCGAACGTCGGCATCGTGCTGATGCGGCAGGACGGCCAGGTGTTCTGGGCACGACGCGTGCGCCGGGATGGCTGGCAGTTCCCGCAGGGTGGCATGAACACCGACGAGACGCCTGTCGAGGCCATGTATCGTGAACTGCAGGAAGAGACCGGCCTGCTGCCTGAGCATGTGGAAGTGCTCGGGGCCACGCCCGGCTGGCTGCGCTACAAGCTGCCGGCGCGGGCCATCCGCCGCAACGAGCGGCAGGTCTGCATCGGCCAGAAACAGGTCTGGTTCCTGCTGCGCCTGACCGGCGACGAATCCCACGTGACGCTGGACCACACCGACTCGCCCGAGTTCGACCACTGGCGCTGGGTCGACTTCTGGTACCCGGTAGAGCACGTGGTGATGTTCAAACGCGGCGTCTATGCGCGTGCCCTGCGACACCTGGCGCCACTGGCGCGTGGCGTGGCCGGGCAGGGCGTCACCGCCATGCCCAAGAGCGCCGCCGAGGCCTGGATGCCGGGCCACACCGCCGGGCACGATCGCCCGCGCAAGCGCCCGCGGACCCGAGGGTACTGGCCGAAGAAGGTCACGGGCGACGGCCCGGCCAGCTGACCGGCTGAACGGTATCGAGAATGGTTCAGGTCTCTGATTGACAACCATTCTCGTTTCCATTGGAATAGCCACCAGGCCGCTTGTGGCCTGTCAGCCCGGTTCACGCCTGTGTACGTCTGCATCTGCAACGGAGTCACCGACCACCAGATCCGCGAAGCCGCCAGCCATGGCGTCAGCACGGTGGCCGAACTGACCATGCGTACCGGTTGTGGTGCCACCTGCGGTTCCTGCCTGGACATGGCCGGCGACCTGCTGGCCAAGGCACGTGCGACCCACGATCTGCCGCTGCCGGTATTGGGCCTGGCGCAGGTCGCCTGATCGCCTTTTCGCGGCGCATTGACGCCGCGCTTTCGCATCCTTCACCTTCGGCCGCGGCAGGCCAATGCGCACGATTCGCGTTCCTTCACGAGCGCACGCGAGGCGTTAAAGTGCCTGCGTTTTCAGCGTGCAGGAGCACCCCCATGAAGGGCGACACCAAGGTCATCGAATTCCTCAACAAGGTCCTCTACAACGAGCTGACCGCGATCAACCAGTACTTCCTGCACGCCAAGATGCTGAAGAACTGGGGCATCAAGGAACTGGCCGAACACGAGTACAAGGAATCGATCGACGAGATGAAGCATGCCGACATGCTCGCCGACCGCATCCTGTTCCTTGAAGGCCTGCCGAATTTCCAGGCGTTGGGCAAGCTGCGCATCGGCGAGAACCCGACCGAGATCCTGCAGTGCGACCTGTCGCTGGAACGCGATGGCGTGGTCACCCTGCGCGAGGCCGTGGCCTATTCCGATTCGGTTGGCGACTACGTCAGCCGCCAGCTGTTCGTGAAGATCCTCGATTCGGAAGAGGAGCACATCGACTGGCTGGAAACCCAGCTGGACCTGATCGAGCGTATCGGCGAGCCGAAGTACCTGCTGAGCAAGCTGGAAGAGTGAGTCAGCCGCCCTGGCCGGGGCGGTGCTGTGCCAGGTAGCCCGTCAGTGCAACGCGCGCCCGGGCGAATTCCGCAACCAGCAGCGCCACCGCCACCGCGGGGCGCTGCAGGCTGCCACTACGGGCTTCGTGCTCGATCCGCTGCGCGATCGCCGACAGCGACAATGCGCCGACGTTTGCACTCGATGACTTCAGGCTGTGCGCTGTGGCCTGCAAGCGCAGCTCATCGCCGTTCTGCGCGGCCAGCTGCAACTGCTGCACCATCACCGGCGCATCTTCAAGAAAGACCATGACGATCTGGGTGGCAGCGTCGCCGATCACGGTGTGCAGTTCATCCAGCACGTCGCGGTCGATCACCGGTTTCGGCGCGGCTTGGCTTGTCGTCTCCTGTAGAGCCGAGCCATGCTCGGCTGATGGAGTGGGAGTGCCACTGGCCGTCAGCCGAGCATGGCTCGGCTCTGCAGACGGCTCCACAGAAAATTGTCCAGGTGATGCAGCTTTGCCGCCACCCCAACGCAGCAGCAGCGCATGCAGCGTGGCGCGCGCGATCGGCTTGGACAGGTAATCGTCCATGCCCGCCTGCAGGCAGCGCTCGCGGTCACCGGCCATGGCGTTGGCGGTCATGGCGATGATCGGCAGGCGCGCGCGCCCGGTCTCCACTTCTTCGGCGCGCCAGCGGCGCGTGGCGGCGTAGCCGTCCAGCACCGGCATCTGGCAATCCATCAACACGATGTCCACGCCGCCTTCGCGGAGGGCGGCCAGCGCCTGCTCGCCATCGGCGGCGTTGCGCACTTCGCACTGGAACACGCGCAGCAGTTGTTCGGCGACCATCCGGTTGACGGTATTGTCCTCCACCAGCAGCACACGCAGATGCAACGGCGGCAGCGTGGCAGCCGGTTGCTCGTTGTCCGCGCTGGCCAGCAGCGCAGCGGGGCGGGCGGGGGCGACCGGTGCAGCCAGCAGTGCATGCAGGGCCGCATCGTCGAAGTGCGGGGGCAGCTGGCGCTGGCGCTGGCGTTGTGGAAGTGCGCCCTCCTGCAGCCACAGCACCTGCAGCGCATCGTCGTCACCACGTTCACTCAGCGCCAGCTGCAGCGTGGCCTCACCGTTGCGGCGTGCGCGGGCATCGACCAGCAGCCATGCCGGTGCCGGTTGTCCGGGCCGCGCGGGAGCGCGCAGGCGCTCGACCACGGCATCCAGCTGTGCCAGCACCTGCACCTGCAGCCCATGGTGGGCGGCGATGCGCTCGATACGTGCCTGCAGCGTTGCATCGGCACTGAACAGCAGCAGCGGTGCCGGTGCGCGCGCCATCGCCGGCAGGTCGCCAGCGACCTTCAGCAGCGGGATCTCGAACCAGAAGGTTGCGCCCTGGCCCGGCGTGGAGTGCACGCCGATGTGCCCGTGCATCAGGTCGATGATGCGCTTGCAGATGGCCAGGCCCAGGCCGGTGCCGCCATAGATGCGGGTGGTGGATGCGTCGGCCTGGCTGAAGGACTGGAACAGGCGTGCCTGCAGCGCGTCGTCGATGCCGATGCCGGTATCGATGATCTCGAAGCGCAGCTGGTGCTGCGCGGCACTTTCACCCAGGCGCAGCACGCGCAGCTGCACCTGGCCGCGGGCGGTGAACTTGATGGCGTTGGCCAGCAGGTTGCTCAGCACCTGGCGCAGGCGCACCGGGTCGCCGCGCACCGGCAGGCGCACCGATGGATCCAGTTGCAGGCCCAGGGCCAGGCCCTTGGCGTCGGCGGCCCGCTGCATCAGCTGTACCACGCCATCGAGCAGGTCGCGCAGGTTGAAGCTGGTGATCTCCAGTTCCAGCGCCTGCGCTTCCAGCCGGGAGTAGTCGAGGATGTCGTCGACGATGCGCAGCAGCTGTTGCGAACTGGCCGAGGCGGTGGCCAGCATCTGCCGCTGGTCTTCGCCCAGCGGCCCGCGTGCGATCAGCTCCAGCATCGGCAGGATGCCGTTGAGCGGGGTGCGGATCTCGTGGCTCATCGTGGCCAGGAACTCGCCCTTGGCCAGCACGGCCGCCTCGGCGGCCTGCTTGGCCTGCAGCAGCTGTTGCTCCAGCTGGCCCTGGCGTTCGGTGGTATGGCGAAGCTGGTCGCGTTCGGCGGCCAGCGCACTGTGCGTGCGCTGCAGCTGGGCAAGCGCATGGTTGCGCGCGCGCAGGCGCAGGCCCAACAGCAGCAGCGCGATGGCGGCCGCAGCAAGGGCAACCAGCAGCACGCCCCACAGCGGCACGTCAGAGCACCGCGTTGTGGAAGTCGAAGTTCAGGTCGCTGCCGGCCGACTGCACCATGTTGCCCTGGATGTAGTCGACGCCGCCTACCCACATCGCCGCTGCAGCCTGCGGATCCTCGATCTGCTGGCCGATGATCTGCAGTCCGGCGGCATGGGCCTGTTCGATCGTCTTGCGCAGCGC
Source organism: Stenotrophomonas sp. CASM114 (assembly GCF_049384325.1). NCBI lineage: Bacteria > Pseudomonadati > Pseudomonadota > Gammaproteobacteria > Lysobacterales > Lysobacteraceae > Stenotrophomonas > Stenotrophomonas sp. CASM114. The sequence goes on from NZ_JBMRGJ010000007.1 coordinate 148,548, forward strand.
CTCGCGCGTGGCCGGATTGGAGTGGCTGCTGGAGAAGCGCGCAGCCATGCGCACGAACGACAGCGGCAGCTGGGTCAGCAGTGCATCGGCCTCGCCGCTGGGTTCGAACTGGCTCAGGCAGAAGCGCACCCCCGCGCTGGCCATGCGCTGGCAGAACTGCTGCAGCGGCACGGTGTGGATCAGTGCGTCGGGCAGGCGCACGTCGATCACCAGCGCACTGCCAAGCAGGTCACGCTGCTGCAGTGATTCCAGCAGCCAGTCGGCGAAGGCATCGCGCTGCAGGGTGCGCAGCGACTGCGAGACGAACAGGCTCAGCGGCTGCGTTGCGTGCCGGTACAGATCCAGCAGGCCCAGTGCGTGGTCCATCACCTGCTGGTCGAGGTCGGCGATGCGCCCGGCGGCTTCCGCGGCGGGGATCACCTGGCCGGCCGCCAGCACCGTGCCATCGGCCTGGCGCAGGCGCAGCAGCAACTGGTATTGCGCGGTGTTGCCGCCTGCCACGGCGACGATCGGCTGGTAGGCCAGTTCCAGCTGGCCCTCCAGCAGCGCCAGGTGTTCCTGTTCGGTGACTGCCTGGCGATGCACATGGCCCGCCACGCCGGCGCTGAGCAGGCGCGCCTGCAGGGTGGTGCGCTCAACCGCTTCCAGCGCACTGCTGGCATCCTCGAAGCCCGGCGACAGCGGCGCATAGCCGACCACGCCGCGCAGATGCACGGATTCGTCGTCGCGGATCACGAAGGCGCGGGCCGACAGCTGCTCGCGCAAGCTCGCGGCGATGCCTTCGAGGGCGTCCTCGTCGGCGTTGCGGGCCAGCAGCAGGAAGCTGTTGTCGTTCAGCCGCGCCAGCAGGTGCGGATGGCCGGCTTCGGCCAGGCGCTGCCCGGCCTGCACCATCAGCCGTTCAAACGCGGCATAGCCATAGCGTTCGCGCAGGCCCAGCGCACTGGCCACTTCGATGAAGAACACGCCGCCCCGGTCGCGGTGGGCGAGTGCGGTGTTGAGCTGCTGCAGCACATGGTGGCGCGTCGGCAGGCCGGTTTCCGGATTGCTGGTGGCCGGTGCGCCGGTGGCGCCCGGCAGGGTCGCGGCCTGGGCACGCGCGCGGCGGATGCGGTTGGCCACCGCTGCGATCAGGTGGCGCGGCCGGATCGGCTTGCTCAGGTAGTCGTCGGCGCCGCTGTCGAGCACTTCGAACTGGCGCTCTGGATCCGGATCGCCGCTGAGGAACACGATCGGCAGCAGCTGCAGGCCGGGCTGCTGGCGGATCAGCGCGGTCAGGCGCATGCCGTCCAGCCCGGGCAGGTGCAGATCCATCAGGATCAGGTCGGGGCGGTGCTCCTTGATCGCCTGCAGCGCGGCATCGGCATCGCTGTGCACGATCGCCTGCATGCCGGCGCCGTGCAGCACGCTCTGCGCGAACAGCGCCTGGGCGCGATCATCTTCAACGATCAGCACGCGGTAGGGCGAGTCCGCGGGCGGCGGGGCCAGATCGTTGTTGCCGGCTTCGGCCAGTGCGATCGGGCCGGGCAGCGGCGGCGGTGCGCTGTTGACCGGCGCCGGGGCATCGGTCGCGATGGGCGGCGGGGTCGCAGCCGTCGGTGCGGCCACAGCGGGGCCTGCCGCCTCGGGCGCCCAGCGCTGCCAATGATCGGCCGGAGGGGTTTCAGCGCGTCCCGGGCGGGCGCCCGCGGGGGATTCGTTTGCGGCCATCGGTGCTCCTGGTGTTCGCGTCCATTATGCGACAAGCCCGGTGCTCAACCGGTACTGCTGTGCCCCGGCGGTGCTGCCGATGCACCGCGCGCCAGCCAGCGCACGCCCTTCCACAGCGCGCGCCAGACCAGCCACACCAGCAGCGCGCCGGCCAGGCTGCAGGCCAGCACCACGATCAGCGCGATCCACGGGTGTGCCAGGGCCAGCGCCAGGCCACCGACTACCACGGTGTCCTCGGCGGCGGAGGCGACCCAGTTGCTGGCCGGTTCCGGCGAGGTATTGAGCAGCGCGCGGGTACCGGCCTTCAGGCCGTGGCTGGCGAGGGCGACGCCGGCACCGGCGGCGAGTGCGCCGGCGCCGAGCTGACCGTCCGGCGACAGGGTAGCCGCTGCGAGGAACGCGCCGGCCGGCACGCGTGCGAGCGTCTGCACCAGGTCCCAGACCGAGTCCACGCCGGGAATCTTGTCGGCGAAGAACTCGGCGATGGCCAGCGCCGCCGACGTGCCCAGCACCCACCAGGATTCGGTGGCCTGCAGGGCGGGCGGCAGGTCGACCCAGCCGAGCAGGCCGGCAAGGCCGACGCCGAACACGGTGAGGTAGACGCGGATGCCGGCCAGCCAGGCCAGCAGGATGCCGATCACGAACAGGTGGGCTTCGGTCATGGCGATGCTCCGGCGACGGAACTGTGCAGGGGACCACACTATCGACGATGGCATGCCTGAACGCCACAGACCGTGGCCGGCCACGGCGCAGGAAACCCACCCGTCCTGTCATACACTAGCCCGTCGTTTGCCACAGGGGCCGTACCGGTGTCGCCCTCGCGATACCCCGGAAACCACCCATGACCAACCGTCCTCCCATGCGCGTGCAGGTACGCCTGCCCGGCGCGCCGCAACCGCCGGCCGACCGTCGCCGCCTACTGGTGATCGGCGGCATCTGGCTGCTCAGCCTGGTGCTGGCGGTGCTGGGTGGCTGCTGGATGGCCACGCCACGCGATGCCCAGGGCCAGCGCCTGCAGGCTGCCGAGAAGCGCGCCGAGACGCTGCAGGCGCAGCTGACCGAGCTGCGCCAGAAGCAGGCCACGCTGGAAGCCTCCGACCGCATCAGCCGCGCCGCCAATAACGAGGTGCAGTCCTCGCTGGCCGAGCGCGATGAGGAAATCGCCGGCCTGCGCGCCGACGTTGCCTTCTATGAGCGCCTGGTGGGTTCGACCAGCCAGCGCAAGGGCCTGAACACCCACTCGATCGAGTTCAGCCCGGAAGCGGCCGGCACCTGGCAGTACACCGCCGTGCTGACCCAGAACCTCAACCGCGGCGCCATCAGCCAGGGGCAGATGCGCTTCACCGTGGAAGGCGTGAAGAACGGCAAGCTGGCCACGATCAGCTGGGATGATCTGCACCAGCGCAGCAAGGTGCCGGGACAGGATTACTCGTTCCGGTACTTCCAGCAGCTCACCGGCAGCGTGATGCTGCCGGCTGACTTCACCCCGCAACGCGTGCGGGTGACATTGGGGAGTGGTACGGGGGGTACCACCCAGGTATTCGACTGGAAACAGGCCGGCGCGCCGGCCAGCAAAGGGGAGTAGGCAGATGTTCGGAAGCAGCAAATCCAACCGTGAAGGCCAGCTGGTGGTGGATGCCCTGATCGGCAACCAGGTGGTGATCCGCGGTGATGTGGAATTCAGTGGTGGCCTGTATGTGGAAGGTCGCATCCACGGCAAGGTGATCGCCACAGAAGGCGCCAGCGGCGCGACCCTGACGGTCGCCGAGCATGGCGTGATCGAGGGTGAGATCCGGGCCCAGGTGGTGGTCATCAGCGGCCGTCTGGACGGCGATGTACACGCCACCGAGAAGGTCGAGCTGACCCCCAGCGCACGGGTCAATGGCAACGTCCATTACCAGGTGGTGGAGATGAATGCGGGCGCCCAGCTGAACGGCCGCCTGATCCATGCCAGCGCCCCGATGGCGGCCCTGCCGGCGCCGGAAGGCGATGAGGCCAATGGCGGCAAGGGCGACACCGCCGCACGCCGCAAGCTGGCCGAGGCGATGGCTTGAAAGCCATCCCCGGCACCCCCATGCTGGCACCATGAGCACGCTAGTCTCCCTGCCCGGCGCCACCCCGCTTGCCGCGCCCGATTACCAATCGCTGGAGCGCCCGCTGAACTTCACCGAGTCGGCGGCCGCCAAGGTCAAATCCCTGATCCAGGAAGAGGGCAACCCCGACCTGGCCCTGCGTGTGTACATCGAGGGCGGCGGCTGTTCGGGCTTCCAGTACGGGTTCGAGTTCGACGAGAACCGTGCCGAGGATGACCTGGCGGTACAGACCAGCGGGGTGACCCTGCTGGTCGACCCGCTGAGCCTGCAGTACCTGATGGGCGCCGAGGTGGACTACACCGAGAGCCTGACCGGTGCCCAGTTCGTGATCCGCAACCCGAACGCAAAGACCACCTGCGGCTGCGGCAGCAGCTTCAGCATGTAAAAGGCCTGTGGCCGGAATGTGCCAACCAGGGTTGGCACCTGCCAGAGCGGGTAGATCCACGCCATGCGTGGATGATCCTTCCTGCATCCACAACGGCAGATTGCGCACAGCGCCGACCTTGCCACCCGCATCGATTGGCGGCACGCTTGCAGGATGCCCAATACTCCTTCGCCGCTTTCCGGTTTCGCCTTCGTGGGTGAACCGCTGGAGCGCGCCGATGCCCTGCGCGAAGATGCCGATGCACTGGCGCGCCTGTGGCCGGGCGCGCGCATTCTCGTGCTCGATCAGGACGGCAGCGCCTTCACCGGCGATGACGATCAGCCACTGGCGCTGACCGGCGCCGACATCGGCGGCGGCCCGGGTGCCGCGATCTTCCTCGGCCTGCGCGGAGAGCAGGCGTGGTTCTCGGTTGAAGCCACCAACGTCACCATCAGCGCACCACGCCGGCTTGATCTGCGCCAGGCCGCGCTGCTGTGGTCGATGGCCGATGCGACCGCCTTCAGCTATGCCCGCGGCATGTCGTACTGGCACTCGCGCACCCGCTTCTGCGGCGTGTGCGGCGGCGCCGTGGCGTTTGCCCGTGGTGGCTTCGTCGGCCGCTGCGGGCAGTGTTCCACCGAGCACTACCCGCGTGTCGACCCGGCGGTGATCGTCGCCGTGGAAAACCAGGGCCGGCTGCTGCTGGGCCGGCAGTCGAACTGGGCCCCGCGTCGCTACTCGGTGCTGGCCGGCTTCGTCGAACCCGGCGAGACCTTCGAGCAGACCGTGGTGCGCGAAGTCCATGAAGAGAGCAAGGTGCGGGTGACGGCCTGCCAGTACCTCGGTTCGCAGCCCTGGCCATTCCCGGGTGCGCTGATGGTTGGCTTCCGCGCACAGGCGCAGGATGACCTGCCGACCGTGGACGGTGAGCTGGAAGACGCGCGCTGGTTCAGTGCCGACGAGGTCGGCGCGGCACTGGCGCGCGACGTGGAGGACGATGGCCAGGGTATCCGCCTGTCGCCGCCGATCTCGATTTCGCGCGGCCTGATCGAGCATTGGTACCGGCAGCAGAAGGGCTGAGCCGGGCCGGCTGGGGCGATTGCATTGCCGCCACCTGAACACGGCCCGGGTTACAGTGCGGGTCATCGCGGAGGGCGCCGCTGCGACAGGTAAGGTAGCGGCGCCGAGCGTTTTGTTTCGTAGGGAGACCTGCCATGTTCACCACTCTGGCCGCCGTGCTGGTGGCACTGGCCCTGGGCCATGTTGCTCCGGCCGCTGCTGCCTCGCTGCGCCGTTTCGACGGTTTCCGGCGTTGGCTGGGCTGGCTGGATGCGCGTGGTGGCAAGGCCTGGCAGGGACCGGCCGGCGTTGCCTTGGCACTGCTGCCGCCGCTGTTGCTGATGGTGCTGCTGGCGTGGCTGTTGCGCGGGGTGCTGTTCGGCCTGCCGTCGCTGCTGCTGGGCGTGGCGGTGCTGGCCTGGTGCTGGGGCCCGCGTGACCTGGACCGCGATATCGAGGCCATTATCGATGCCGATGATGCGGCGACGCGGCAGGCTGCAGTGCGCAACCTGCAGTCGGCCGGCGGCAGCCTGCGCGAGGACATTCCGTCACTGGTCGAGGCGACGGTGCTCAACGCACTGCGGCGCTGGTTCGCGGTGCTGTTCTGGTTCCTGTTGCTGGGCCCGGCTGGCGCGCTCGGTTACCGGCTGCTGGCGCTGATGGCGGAGAGCCCGATGCGCGCACGCGTGCCGGTGGAGCCGCTGGCGCTGGCGCAGCGCCTGCTGGGCTGGATCGAGTGGCCGGTGGCGCAGCTGATGGCCTTCTCGATGGCGCTGGTGGGCAATTTCGATACGGCGTGGAAGGCCTGGCGCCAGGCCCATGGCGAACGCCTGGCCGGCAACATCGGGTTCCTTGGCGCGGTGGCGCGGGCCAGCGTCAACGCCGAGCTGCGTGAGGATGCGCACGATTACACCGAGGCAGGGTTGCTGCCGGTGTGGCAGCGGTTGCCGGACCTGCGTGATGCGATGAGCCTGGTGTGGCGGATGCTGCTGCTGTGGCTGGCGGTCCTCGCCCTGCTGGTGATTGCAGGCTGGGTGACGTAGTTGCTTTGCAGGGCTTGCAGCCCTGCACCTGCAGAGGCCAAAGCCAAAGCCAAAGCCAAAGCGGCTCTGGATTGCTGAGGGTTGGGCGGGGCGGTGTGGGGCTGCAGGACACGTCGTAAACCCGTCCCTGGGGGCTCGATGGCGCCATCCATGGCGCCAACGGTCCTGCTGCCCCACACCGCCCCACCCCCGACAGTTTCCCGGTGACGGTGGGTCAACCGCGACTGCCGGTGGGTGTCGACCTTGGTCGACACGGTCGATCCACGCCATGCGTGGATACAGAGCGAAGCGATCCGCTTCCGCTTTTGATCTTCTCTTTCTTTTCCGTGGTGGGCACACGGAAACTGTCCGTGGTCGGGCGGGATGGGTTTGCGGGGGTGTCCGCGGCATGGATGCCGCGGCCAAGCCTCCATGGACGGATTCACGGCGTCCCCCGCAAACCCATCCCGTCCGGCCAACCCCAAGGCTTTTGCCTTCAAACGCCGCCCACCGCGAGGGGCTGCGCCGTTGGCTGGAAAACCTAGACGGGTGCCAGTGCGGTGAACGGTGCCCACGGCAGGTTGCGCAGCAGCGCATACCCGGGCAGCACCCAGAGCCAGAACGTGGGATTGGCCAGTACCCGCATCAGCGGGTCGAGCACGCGCGGACGGATGCCGGCGACGTTCAGCAGCATCAGCAGCAGGAACGGCAGGCTGATGACCAGCAGCGGGTTCATCGCCATCGCGCCGGGCAGGTCGAAATGGACCAGTGAATACAGGCAGCGGGTGCTGCCACAGCCCGGGCAGTACAGGCCGGTCAGCGCGTACAGCGGGCAGCTCGGCAAAGGATTGCCGGCGACATACGGATTGACGTTGCGCAGCACCACCGCGGCACCGGCGGCCAGGCCGGTGGCGGCCAGCAGCGGTGCCCAGCGGGCGAATCGGGAGCGGGCGGGAAGTGCGGACATTGCAGCAACGGATCCGGCGCAGGCGCCGGATCCGTCCACGCGGATCAGTAGCCGCTGTTGTTCATTGCACCCATGCCGCCGACAGCGACGATCAGGATGCCGTACAGCACGCCGACCACGACGGCGGCGATGGCCGACCAGATCGCCCACTTCTTGGCCTTGGCGGCGGAGTCCTGGGCACCGGCGATGTCGCCAGCGGCCAGCTTGCCGTTGACCTGCGCGGCGTAGACGATCGACACGATGCCGGCCGGCAGGCAGCAGAACAGGGTGCTCAGGATGGCCCAGACCAGATTGTTCGGGACCTGCGGAGTGGCGGTGTTCATGGGTTCAAGCTCCTTGATGGGTGGTGGTGGTGAATCATTGGTCGGAAAGAGCGCCCAGTACGGCCAAGCCGCCGAACAGCCCGAACCACAACAGCAACAGGACCGGCAGGGCCACGGCCGAAGCCACCGCCCACCAGCCCGCCTTGCGCGACGCACTGTAGGCCCCCGGCAGGTCGCCGGCGGCGCGGCGGCTATCGACCTGGGAGGCATAGACGATCGACACCACGCCCAACGGCAGGCAGCAGAACAGCGTCGTCAGGATCGCCCAGACCAGATGGTTGGGGATGTAGACCGGGCGGCTGAGCGGTGGCGGTTGATTCAAAGCAAGACTCCATTCCTTGGTGGCCGGCCATGATGAAACGGCCGAACCTCCCCCCTGTGGGTGCGTAATCTACCTCAACCCGCGCTGCATGTATGCGGTTACAGTCAGATACTGGCCGGTATGGCCCTTGATCTGACGCATCTGACGGACCTCTGCGATGCATCGGAGGGCGAGGATGGGGGCTTGTCGCTGGGACGGTCTACCCGTGTCCGTGCGGTCGATCAGGCGTGATCACCACGCAGGGCCCGCACCTGGGCCTCCAGCACCGGGGCGCTGGTGATGCGGCCATCCACGGCCGGTGCCGCCACCACCTCGACCGTGGCGCGGAAACGACGCGGCACCCGCATGCGGCCAAGGCGGCTGTCGCGGCGGCTCCACATGCTCGACCACATGCCGCGCAGCGCCATCGGCACCACCGGCACCGGCCGCCGCTCGAGGATCTTCTCGACGCCGGACTTGAACGGCGCCATCTGCCCGTCGCGGGTCAGCGCGCCCTCGGGGAAGATGCAGACCAGTTCGCCTTCGGCCAGCGCCGCGTCGATCTCATCGAACGCACGCTGCATCAGCGCCGGGTCTTCGCGCGCCCCGGCAATCGGGATCGCCTTGGCGGTCCGGAAGATCCAGCGCATCACCGGGATGTTGAAGATCCTGTAGTACATGACGAAGCGCACCGGGCGCGGGATGGTCGCCGACAGGATCAGCGCGTCCATGTAGCTGACGTGGTTGCAGACCAGCAGTGCGGCGCCTTCGTCCGGCACGTTGGCCTCGATGCCGTGCGGGCGCAGCCGGTACAGGGTGCGCACCATCAGCCAGCTGAGGAAGCGCATCAGGAATTCGGGGACGATGGTGAAGATGTAGATCGCCACCAGCGCGTTGGCGATGGCCAGCGCCAGGAACTGCTGCGGAATGGTCCAGTGCAGCAGCTTGTGGGCGGCCAGCGACAGCAGCGCCGCAGCGACGATGAAGCCCGAGTTCTGGATGTTCAGTGCGGCGAACACGCGCGACATCTGCGCCTTCGGCGTGCGGCTCTGGATCAGTGCGAACAGCGGCACCACGAAGATGCCGGTGAACAGGCCGATGCCGATCAGGTCGATGACGATGCGGATGCTGCCGGGCTGCTGCAGGAACGGCCCGATGGTCAGCCCGTGCACTGTCGCTTCGCCGCTGCGGGCGAAGTACAGGTCGAGCAGGAACGCGGTCATGCCGAACGCGCCCAGCGGTACCAGGCCGATTTCCACCGTACGTGCTGACAGCTTCTCGCACAGCAGCGAGCCGACGCCGGTGCCCACCGAGAACAGGGCCAGCGCGAAGATGTACAGGGTCGGCTGGCCGCCCAGGTTGGTCACCGCATAGGCCGGCAACTGCGAGGTCAGCACGGTGCCGACGAACCAGAACCAGGACACGCCCAGGATCGAGTTGCGTACGGCTTTCTGCTGGCGCGCCATGCGCAGCACCGCCAGCGATTCCGGCAACGGGTTCCAGTTGATCTTCAGATTCGGGTCGCCGGCATCGACCTTGGGAATCAGGCGCGCGGCGATGTTGCCGCAGATCGCCAGGGCGATGATCGCGCACGCGGCCACCACCGTGCCGTGACTGCCAGCCACGGTGAACACCAGGCCGCCGACGATCATGCCGGAGAGGATCGACATCGAGGTGCCCATCTCGACCAGGCCGTTGCCGCCGGTCAGCTCTTCTGGCCTGAGCACCGACGGCAGCACTGAGTACTTCACCGGGCCGAACAGGGTGGACTGCATGCCGGTGCAGAACAGCGCGACCAGCAGCACCGGCAGGCTCTGGGTGAGGAAGCCGGTGGCCGCCAGCGACATGATCACGATCTCCATGGTGGTGGTGATCACGATCAGTCGCGATTTTTCCAGTTTGTCGGCGATCTGCCCGGCCAGCGCCGAGAACAGGAAATATGGCAGGATGAAGATGGCCGGTGCCAGGGTGGCGTACAACCCCAGTTCTTCCTCCGGCACAGCCATGAACAGCAACATGCTGATGATCGCCTGCCGGTACACGTTGTCGTTGAACGCACCGAGCGCCTGGACCACGAAGAACGGCAGGAAACGGCGCTGGCGCAGCAGGGCGAACTGGTTGTGACCGGACATGGAACCTCCTTGACCGGCGCAGCCTAGCATTCCTTCCCCTCCGCTGTGGATGCGGACCTGTGGGTGCGGACCGTTGGTCCGCACACCTGCCAGCACTCTCAGACGATATCGTCGACCACGCCGCCATCCACGCGCAGCGCCGCACCCGAGGTTGCCGAGGCCTGCGGCGAGGCCAGGTACACCACCATGTTGGCCACTTCCTCGACCGTGGCGGTGCGCTGGATCACCGAGGACGGCCGGTGCGCCATCACGAACTCACGGCCGATCTGCTCCAGCGGCTTGCCGCTGCGCTGGCGTTCATCCTCGAACATCGCCGCAAAACCGTCGGAGAGGGTCGGGCCGGGCAGCACCGCGTTGACGGTGACGCCACTGCCGGCCACGCGCTTGGCCAGGCCGCGCGACAACGACAGCTGCGCGGTCTTGCTGACCCCGTAATGGATCATGTCGGCGGGAATGTTGCGCGCTGATTCGGAGGAAATGAACAGCACGCGGCCCCAGCCGGCATCGACCATTGCCGGTAGCAGCGCACGCGACAGGCGCACGCCCGACATCACGTTGGTCTGCCAGTAGCGCTCCCAGGTCGCGTCATCGGTCTCGAAGAAGTCCTGTGGGCCGAAGATGCCGGCGTTGTTGACCAGGATGTCGACCTTGGGCAGGCCGGCCAACAGTGTTTCGACACCGGCTGCATCAGAGAGATCGGCGGCGACGCCGACCACGTCGGCTCCCGGCACGGTGGCGAGCAGGTGCCGGCGGGCGCGCTCGACGCTGTCGGTGCTGCGGCCATTGAGAATGACTCGCGCACCAGCGCTGGCCAGTCCTTGGGCGATGGCCCGGCCGATGCCGGCGGTGGAGGCGGTGACCAGCGCGGTGCGGCCACTGAGCTCGATTTTCATGGCGATAGTCCGGAGCGGGGGGATTGCCCAGTATCCGCGCGGCCGCGTGATCGAACCGCAGCGCCAGGCGCAACGCGCCGTTGCACACGGCGCAATTGACCCATGCCACGCGTGGGTGGGATCTCCGATCAGCGATGAGGAGTCAGGTCAGGCTGGTCACCGCTTCATTGGCCGCTGCCCGCACCTTCGGCAGCATCCGCAGTACCAGCGCCATCTGCGTGCGGATCAGCTGCAGTTTCGGCGGCATCGCCTCGTCGATCTGCTCCAGCTCGGCGGCCACCGCGCGGTCGGCGTCGTTGTCATCGTCGGCGACCGGTTGCCGTGCGGTCAGCGCCGAGGCCAGTTGCTGCAGTGCCTTGCGCACGCGCTCGCCGGCCGCCAATGCCAGCGGGTCGCCCGCATAGCTGTCCACCTGGTCGCGATGCGCGCCCAGCGCCGACAGGTGTCCCAGCAGTGTGTTGGACAGCGCCAGGAAGCGGAAGCCGGCATCCAGATTGCGGCGCACATGGCCGGGCTCACGCAGCATGTTCGACAGTGCGGTGGACAGCGCGGCATCGGCATTGTGCATGTCGCGCCGCGCGATGCGGTAGGCCAGGTCGTCGCGCATGCCGCTGCGGTACTGGCCCAGCACCGAATCCAGGTAGCGAGCCGCAGTGTCCAGCACGCGTGCCAGGACGAGATGCAGCTGCCGGCCCTGCCAGTCGGGCAGGACCAGGAACGCGGCCGCCGCTGCGATCGCGCAACCCAGCACCGTATCGACCATGCGCGGCACGATCAGCACGAAGCCGTCGCCGATCAGGTTGAAGCAGGTCAGTGCCATCACCGTGATCGCCGCCGACGCCACCAGGTAGCGGTCGGTGCGGGTGAAGAAGAACAGAAGTGCAGAGAGCAAGGCGATCAGCAGCTGCACGTGCAGCTGCGGGAACAGCTGCAGCAGCGCCCAGGTCAGCACCAGTCCGGCCAGGGTACCGACGATGCGCTGGGCCAGGCGTTGGCGGGTGGCGCCGAAGTTGGGCCGGCACACGAACACGATGGTCAGCAGTACCCACGAACCGTTCTGCGCATTGAACAGGCGGATCGCTGCAAAGCCGGCAATCAGCGCCAGCGCCATGCGCAGCCCATGCCGGAACAGCACCGAGCCGGGCGTGAGCTGCTGGCGGATGCGCACGCCCATCTCGCGCAGGGTGTGCGGGTTGCTGTCGCGCAGGCGGGTATCGACGTTGTCCAGGCTGGCTTCGGAGCGCTCGGCATCCAGCAGGCGCCGTTCGATGCTGCGCAGGTTGTGCACCAGCAGGTCCAGCGAGCCCAGCAGGCGCTGCCATTGCGGCCGCTGCTGGTCGCGCAGGTAGGCCAGCGCATCGGCCAGGTCGCGCCCGGCCTGCTGGTTGCCTTCGCCGTACACGAACGGACGGCGCAGCCGGATTGCCTCGCCCAGGCGGGCACAGGCCTGTCCCTGCAGGTCAAGCAGGCGCTGGCAGCGGTACAGCACGTCGCTGTGGAAGAACGCGTCCACCAGCGCGCCGTACGGGTAATGCGAGGAACTGGCGCGCTCGTGGAAATCCTGCGCCATGTAGTACAGGCGCAGGTAAAGGCCGGAGTTCACGCCGGGTCGGCCGGAGCGGCCGAAGCGGGCCAGGATCGCGGTCTTGGCCTCGTTCAGCGCGCCGACCACGCGGCGGTTCTGTTCGGCCAGGTCGAGCTGGCGACGTTGCAGGTCGGCTTCGCGCACCGGCTCGAACAGCGCGGCCTTCAGCTGCAGGTAGCGGCCCAGCTCAACGTACAGTCGCGCCACCCGCTCGCGGACCGGCCGGTTGGCGAACAGCGCGGTCCACAGGATCGACAGCAGGCCGTACCAGACCGCACCGGCCAGCAGGTGGCTGACCGCTTCCAGCGCACTGTGCAGGTCGCTGGCACCGTGCTGTTCCAGGCCGATCATGGTGTAGATCGCCAGCGTCACCGTGGCCTGGGCAATGGACGCATAGCGCTCGCCGAGCGCGCCGAGCAGGGTCAGGCCGAAGGTGGACAGCGCCAGCGCGCCGATGAAGATCCACGGCCACGGGAACAGCCAGATGACCGATGCTGCGGCAATGCAGAAGCACAGCAGCGACAGCGCCACCGCCTTGGTCCGGCCCCACCAGTTGTCATCGGTTTCGGCGATGGCACTGGCGATGATGCCGAGGAACACGCCGGGCAGGGCGGTCAGCGCATCCAGCTGCCAGCACACCGCCAGCGCCGCGGTCAGGGCGATGAACACCCGCAGGCCGTAACTGGCCTTCTCGTGGGCCCACAGGCGGCTGAGGCGGGATTGTCGGGCGGACATGCAGGCTCGGCGGAAGGGTCTCCGACCATTATTGCGGGTGTGGGGTGAAATATGGAGTGCGGACCAACGGTCCGCACCCACGGTAGTGGTAGTGCCGGCCGCTGGCCGGCAGATTTGCGGTACGGAGAAAGCCGGCCAGCGGCCGGCTCTACCCATAGATCCACGCCGCGCGTGGATGGGCCCTTCTACGCCCGCTGCGCGCGCTTGAGCAGCTTGGCTTCGCGCCTGCGTGCGCGGCGTGCGCGCCAACGCTCGGCCAGGCACGAGAAGATCACGTACAGCGCCGGCGTGCTGAGAAGGGTCAGGCTCTGCGAGAACAGCAGGCCGCCGATCATCGCGATGCCCAGCGGGCGGCGCAGCTCGGACCCTTCACCCAGACCGATCGCCAGCGGCACCGCCGCCAGGATCGCGACCATCGTGGTCATCATGATCGGGCGGAAGCGCACGATGCTGGCCTCGCGTGCGGCATCGCGCGGCGCCAGCCCATGCTCGCGCTGCGCCACCAGGGCGAAGTCGATCATCATGATCGCGTTCTTCTTGACGATGCCGATCAGCAGAACCAGCGCGATCATCGAGATCACCGACAGTTCGGTGTTGGTGCCGAACAACGCCAGCAGCGCACCGACGCCCGCCGCCGGCAGCGTGGACAGGATGGTGACCGGGTGGATCAGGCTCTCGTAGAGCATGCCCAGCACCAGGTAGACGGTCAGGATCGCGGCAAACACCAGGATCAGCATGTCGCTGGGATCTGAATTGAAGCCGAAGCCCGCATCGTCGGCCAGGCGGATGTCGCCAGGCATGCGCATGCCGGCGACGGTGGCATCGATGATCGCCTTGGCCTCACCCATGCTCACGTTCGGAGCCAGGTTGTAGCTGAGGTCCATCGTCGTGTACTGGTTCTCGTGGGTGATCTGCGAGGGAGCCAGGCCGGGCATCTGTGTGGCCACCGCGGTGATCGGCACCATGTCGCCGTTGCGCGCACGCACGTACACCTCATCCAGCGCCGCCGGGGTGGCGGTCTGCGAGGGCAGGGCGTTGACCACCACGCTGTACTGGTTGATGTCCGAATAGATGGTGGAGATCTGGCGCTGGCCGAACGCACCGTACAGCGCGCCGTCGATGGCGCCGACAGTGATGCCCAGGCGCGCGGCCTTGGCGCGGTCGATCTGGATGTTCTGGCGCAGTCCGGCATTGTCCACGTCGGTGCCGACGTCACGCAGCTTCGGGTTCTTCTTCAGTTCCGCCTGCAGCTTGGGCAGCCATTCCTGCAAAGCAGCCAGGTCGTTGCCCTGCAGGGAAATGCGGTACTGCGCGCCCTGGCTGGAACCGCCGCCATCGTTGCTGGGCAGGTCCTGGATCGCGCGCAGGCGCAGCTGCAGGTCGGGGTAGCGATCGGCCTTGGCACTGAGTCGCGCCAACGCATGTGCGGTGGTTTCGCGGCGACCGTCGCTGCGTGACTTCAGCTCGATGTTGAACTGTGCACTGGAGCCCTGACGGCCGCTGCCGAGGCGCACACCCACGGTTTTCACTGCCGGGTCGGCCATCAGCATGTCGGTGATGCGACGCTGGCGGGCGACCATGTCCTCGAAGGAGACGGTGGCGCTGGAATTGGCGCGGCCCCAGATCAGGCCGGTGTCCTGCGGCGGGAACGCGCCCTTCTTCACCGCCCCGAACAGGAAGATGGTGACGCCGATCAGGATCAGCGGCGTCAGCGACAGCAGCAGCGCGTGGCGCAGCGAGAAGTCCAGGAACACGGTGTAGATGCGCAGCATGCGCTCGTGGCCGGCATCCAGCCAGCGTCCGAAGCGCGACGGCGGCGCGCTGTGGTCATGGGCGCTGAGGAAGCGGCTGCACAGCGCCGGGGTCAACGTCAGCGAAACGATCATCGAGACCACGATGGCCGCCACCAGGGTGACGGTGAACTCGCGGAAGAACGCGCCCATCATGCCGCTGGCGAACAGCAGCGGGATGAACACCGCGACCAGCGAGGCGGTGATCGAGACAATGGTGAAGCCGATCTCGCGCGCACCGGTCAGCGCCGCCTGCATGCGCGGCATGCCCTCATCGAGGTGGCGCATGATGTTCTCGATCACCACGATCGCATCGTCCACGACGAAGCCGATCGCGATCACCAGCGCCAGCAGGCTCAGGTTGTTCAGGGTGAAGCCCATCACGTACATCACCAGCGCGGCACCGGCCAGCGACAGCGGCACGGTCACTGCGGCGATCAGCGTCGGTGCCAGCCGGCGCAGGAACAGCGCCATGGTCAGCACCACCATCGCCAGGCTGATCAGCAGGGTGATCTGCACTTCATGCAGCGACGAACGAATGGTCGGCGTACGGTCGAAGTACGGCGTCATCGTGGTGCCGGGCTGCAGGTAGTCGCGCAGGGTCGGGATCTGCGCCTTGACCCGGTCCACGGTCTCCACGATGTTGGCGCCGGCACGGGTGAACACGTACATCACCACCGCCGGTTTGTGGTCGAACCATGCGGCCTGGTAGGCATCCTGCTGGCCGTCGTAGACATTGGCGATGTCCTTCAGGCGGATCACCCGGCCATCGCCCTGGGTCTTGACCACCAGGTCGGCGAAGTCGGCCGCACGCGCCACCGAATCGTTGGCGATGATCGCAGTGGTGGTGTTGCCATCGCTGAGGAAGCCGGTGGGCGAGGTCACGTTGGCCGCGCGCACGGCGTTGCGCAGGTCGTCAGCAGTGAGTCCCAGCGCGTTCATCAGGCGCAGGTTGACGTCCACCCGCACCGCTGGCGTGGAGGCACCGGCGATGTCGACCGAGGCAACGCCGCTGATCTGGCGGATGCGCTGCGCCAGCAGTGAATCGGCGACGTTGTACAGTTCGTCGGCCGACTGCGTCTGCGAGGTCAGCGCGATGGCGATGACCGGGTCGTCGTTCGGGTTCGCCTTCTGGTACATCGGCGAGCCCATGCCCGAGGGCAGGTCGGCTTGCGCCGAGTTGATCGCGGTCTGTACGTCCAGCGCGGCCGAATCGATGTTGTGGCCGCTCTGGAAGATCATGAACACCAGCGAGCTGCCTTCCGAGCTCGACGAGCGCATGCGGTCGATGCCCGGCAGCTGGCCGAGATGGCGTTCCAGCGGCGCGGTGACCGTGGAGGCCATGGTCGCCGCATCGGCGCCGGACTGGCTTGCATGCACGAAGATCACCGGGATCTCGATATTCGGCAGTGCCGATACGCCCAGGCGCAGGTAGCAGATCAGGCCGACCATGAACAGGCCGATGGCCAGCAGCGCGGTGCCGATCGGGCGGCGGATGAAGGGGCCGGACAGGTTCATCGTGCGGCCCCTTGCAGCAGCGGGGCGTGGATCATGCCTGCGGCTCCTGCAGCGAACCGTCGCGCAACGCACGCTGCTCGCGGCGGCGGGCAAGCCACTCGGAGAAGCGCTCCATGTACAGGTAGATCACCGGGGTGGTGTACAGGGTCACCAGCTGCGACAGCAGCAGGCCACCGACGATGGCGATGCCCAGCGGGCGGCGCAGCTCCGAGCCGATCCCGGTGCCCAGGGCCAGCGGCAGCGCGCCCAGCATGGCCGCGGCGGTGGTCATCATGATCGGGCGGAAGCGCAGCAGGCAGGCACGGCGGATCGCTTCGTGCGCGTTGGCACCGGCGCGGCGGGCCTCGATCGCGAAGTCCACCATCATGATGCCGTTCTTCTTGACGATGCCGATCAGCAGCACGATGCCGACGATGCCATCCACCGACAGGCTCAGGCCGCACAGCATCAGCGCCAGCAGCGCGCCGACACCGGCCGGCGGCAGCGTGGAGATGATCGTGATCGGGTGGATGTAGCTCTCGTACAGCACGCCCAGCACGATGTAGATCACCACCAGCGAGGCCAGCAGCAGCCACACCACGTCCGTCTGGCTGCCAGTGAACTCGGCGGCCTTGCCGATGAACTCGGCATGCAGGTGGGTGGGCATGTCCAGGCTGTCCTTGGTCTCCTGGATTGCACGCACCGCTTCGGACAGCGAATAGCCCGGCGCCACGTTGAACGAGACCGTCACCGCCGGCAGCTGCTGCTGGTGGCTGACCACCAGCGGCGCGCTGCTGACCTTGCCTTCGGCCAGCGCCGACAGCGGGATGATGTTGCCGGCGCCGACGGTGATGCCGGTGTTCTGCGCGCCGATGCCGGTGGCGGTCGACGAGTTGGACGAGGTGACCTGGCCGAAGCTGGTGGCATTGGTGCCGGTCAGTGCGCCGGCGCCGTTGGAGGCCACCGCCAGCTGCTCCATCAACGCGGTGCTGGTGCGGAACTCCGGCGCCACTTCCAGCACCACGCGATACTGGTTGAGCTCGGTGAAGATGGTGGAGATCTGGCGCTGGCCGAACGCATCGTAGAGCGTGTCGTCGATGGTCTGCATCGGCACGCCCAGGACACTGGCCTTGTCGCGGTCGATGTTCAGCTCCAGGGCGCGGCCCTGGTTGGACAGGTTGTTGTCCACGTCAGCCAGTTCCGGGCGCTTGCGCAGCGCTTCGGTCAGGCGCGTGGCCTGGGTGGCCACCGTTGCCGAATCGACGTCCGACAGCGAGTACTGGTACTCGGTAGCGGCCACGCGGGTATCCAGGGTCACGTCCTGCACCGGCTTCAGGTACAGCGCCACGCCGGGAATGCCGGCCACCGCCTTCTGCAGGCGCGGCAGGATCTCGTCCAGGCCATCGCGCTGGCTGCGCTCCTTCAGCACGATCGACAGCTGGCCCTGGTTGAGCGTGGGGTTCATGCTGCCGGCACCGATGAACGCCGACACGCCGGTCACATCCGGATCGTGCCGCAGTGCTTCGGCGACCTGCTTGGTGCGCTGTTCCATCTGCGGGAAGGCGATGTTCTGGTCGGCCTGCACCACGCCGGTGATCAGGCCGGTGTCCTGTTCGGGCAGCAGGCCCTTGGGAATCAGCACATACAGCAGCACGGTCAGCACCAGCGCGCCGCCGGCCACGGCCAGGGTCAGGCGCTGGTGGCCCAGCACCCAGTCCAGGCTGTGCTCGTACAGGCCGACGGTGCGCGTCCACAGGTTCTGCTTGCCGGCCGCTGCCGCGCGCTCATGCGCGTCCTCGCCCTCGGGCAGGGCGTCGGGCTTGAGCAGGTAGGCACACATCATCGGGGTGAGCGTCAGCGAGATCAGCATCGACAGCACCACCGCGATGCTCAGCACCCACGCGAACTCGTGGAACAGGCGTCCGGTGACGCCGGGCATCAGCAGCAGCGGCAGGAACACCGCCACCAGCGAGACGGTCAGCGACAGCACGGTGAAGCCGATCTGGCGCGCGCCGATCTCGGCCGCTTCCTTGCCACTCTTGCCCTGCTCGATGTAGCGCACGATGTTCTCGATCATCACGATCGCATCGTCGACCACGAAGCCGGTGGCCACCACCAGCGCCATCAGCGAGAGGTTGTCCAGCGACATCCCGGCGAAGGCCATCACCGCGAAGGTGCCGGCCAGCGACAACGGCACTGCCACCGACGGGATGATCGTGGCCCACAACCGGCGCAGGAACACGAAGATCACCGCCACCACCAGGCCGATGGTGAGGATCAGGGTGAACTGCACTTCATGCACCGAGGCGCGGATGGTCTCAGTGCGGTCGTTGAAGATCTCCAGGTGCACGTCGGCCGGCAGCACGCCCTGCAGCTGCGGCAGGATCGCGCGGATGCGCTCGACGGTCTGCACGATGTTGGCACCAGGCTGGCGCCGGACTTCCAGCAGCACCGCCGGCTTTCCATCGGCCCAGGCGGCCAGCTGGTCGTTCTCCACGCCATCGATCACCTCGGCCACGTCCGACAGGCGCACCGGGCGGCCGTTCTTGTAGCTGATGATGGTGTCGCGGTACTCGGCGGCGCTGGCCAGCTGGTCGTTGGTGCCGATGCTGTAGGACTGCGTCTTGCCGTTCAACGAGCCCTTGGGCGCATTGACGTTGGCCTGGGTCAGTGCGCTGCGCAGCTGCTCCAGGGTCAGGCCCATGTTCGACAACTGCGCCGGATTGACCTGGATGCGCACGGCAGGGCGCACGTTGCCGGCGATCGACACCAGTCCCACGCCCTGCACCTGCGACAGGCGCTGGGCCAGGATCGAGTCGGCGTAATTGTTGACGTCGCGCAGCGGGCGCGTGTCGGAGGTCAGCTTCAGGGTGACGATGGCCGCGTCGGCCGGATTCACCCGGTTGTAGACCGGCTGGTAGGGCAGCGACGAGGGCAGGGTGGCCTGGCGGATCGCCGCCTGCACGTCCTGCGCGGCGATGTCGATGTCGCGGTCCATCGAGAACTGCAGGATGATCGTCGACAACCCGGCCGACGAGTCGGAGGTCATCAGCTCCAACCCGGAAATCTGCCCGAACTGGCGCTCCAGCGGGGTGGTGACCAGCGAGGCCATGGTGGTGGCGTTGGCGCCGGGGTACTGGGTGGTGACCACCAGGCTGGGCGCATCGATTTCCGGCAGCGCCGACACCGGCAGCTTGCGGTAACCGAGGATGCCCAGCAGCAACAGGCCCGCCATCAACAGCGAGGTGGCGATCGGGCGGCGGATGAAGATCGTCGAAAAGCCCACGGACTGATCCTTGCTGGCACTTCAATGTCGGCGCCGGCGGGTATGCCGGCGCGAGGGAGATCAGTGGCCTGCGCTCAGCGCGGGCCACCACCGCGGCGGCCACCGCCGCCTGCGTTCTTCTGCTCGGCCGCCTTCAGTTCGGCCTCGGTCGGTGCGGCCGGGGTCTCCCCCGGCTTCAGCGCGGTGACCTTGCTGCCCGGCTTCAGGCGGAACTGGCCTTCACTGACCACCCGCTCGCCGCCCTTCAGGCCTTCGGCGATCTGCACCTGGCTGTCGCCCACTTCCACGCCGCTGCGCACGGTCTGCATCTTTACCGTGTTGTCGCCCTGCACGATGTAGACGTACTCGCCATCCGGGCCACGCAGCACCGCCTGGGTAGGGATGACCACACCACCGGCGATCGTGCGCAGCTGCATGCGCACGTTGACGAACTGGCCCGGCCACAGGCCGTTGTCGGTGTTGTCGAAAATCGCGCGCGCCTTGAACGTGCCGCTGTCGGCACTGATCAGGTTGTCGACCACGTCGAGCTTGCCGTCGCCGGACAACACATGCGAATCGGCACGGTCCAGCGCGGCCACCGGCACCGTGCCGGCGGCCTGCGCCTGGCGCACGTCGCCGAGCTGGCGCTCGGGCAGGTTGAACAGCACGTGGATCGGATGGATCTGGGTCAGCGTGACCAGCGCGGTGCCGGCGTTGACCACGTTGCCCGCGTCGACCGCGCGGATGCCGGCGATGCCGGAGATCGGTGCGGTGACCTTGGTGTACTGCAGCTGCACCTGCGCCGAACGCATGCTGGCCTCGTTGGCGGCCACGGCGCTTTCGTACTGTGCCACTTGGTTTCGCTGTGTATCCAGATCGGTCTTGGCGACGTACTGGCGATACTCAGGCGCGTTCGAGCGCTGGAAGTTGGAGCGCGCAGTGGCCAGCAGGGCTTCGTTCTGGCGCTTGGCTGCGGCGGCCTGGTCATAGCTGGCCTGGGCCGTGCGCGGATCGATCACCGCCAGCACGTCACCCTGCTTCACTTCCTGGCCTTCGCGGAAATTCAGGCTCATCAGCTGGCCGCCGACCTGCGGGCTGACGGTAACGGTGTTCATCGCAGTCACCGTGCCCAGCGCGCTGGCATACACCGGCACGTCCTGGCGCGTGGCCTCCACCACGGTCACCGGTACTGGACCGGCATTCGGATCCTCGCCGCCCTGGCGCGCCCCCGCAGCTGCACCACCGGCCTTGTCCTTGCCCCCGCCCATGACGCGCAGGCCGACCACGGCCAGCACCAGCACTGCCACGACCAGCAGCACGATCTTCCAAACACGTGACATTACGAGGACTCCGAGAGGGCTGGACCAGGCGGGACGCCGGGGCAATGCGCAAAGCATACCTGTGCCACATCACGTTTCCTGCATGACGGATGGGACGGGCGCTAAGACCGGATCGAGCGCCGGAGGTTCCCGTGGCGGCGGTGTTGCCCTACATTCAGCTGGAACCCTTCTGCCGTGGAGATTGCGATGCGCCGTTCGCTGCTGCTGTCCGCCCTGCTGCTGGCCCTGCCGGCCCTTGCCCACGCCCAGGACGGGCAGCGCCCGGAAGTGACCGCCGCCGCGCAGCGGCTGCAGGCCAAGGTGGTCGAATGGCGCCGCGATTTCCACCAGCATCCGGAGTTGTCCAACCGCGAGGCGCGCACCTCGGCCGAGGTCGCCAAGCGCCTGCGTGCGATGGGCCTGAAGCCGAAGACCGGCATCGCCCACCACGGCGTGGTGGCGATCATCGAGGGCGGCAAGCCGGGGCCGAAGATCGCCCTGCGCGCCGACATGGACGCGCTGCCGGTGACCGAGCAGACCGGCCTGCCGTTCGCCTCCAAGGCCACTGACCAGTACCGCGGGCAGACCGTGGGCGTGATGCATGCCTGTGGCCATGACGCCCACACCGCGACCCTGCTCGGCGTGGCCGAAGCACTGGTGTCGATGAAGAAGGACCTGCCGGGCCAGGTGATGCTGATCTTCCAGCCGGCCGAGGAGGGCGCACCGCCGCCGGAAGAGGGTGGTGCGGCACTCATGCTGAAGGAAGGCCTGTTCGCCGATTTCAAGCCGGAAGCGGTGTTCGGCCTGCATGTGTTCTCCAGCGTGCAGGTGGGTCAGATCGCGGTGCGCGGTGGCCCGTTGATGGCGGCCTCGGACCGGTTCGGGATCAAGGTGATCGGCCGCCAGACGCATGGCTCGGCGCCGTGGAACGGGGTTGATCCGATCGTCGCCACCGCCGACCTGGTGGGCACCGCGCAGACCATCGTCAGCCGCCGCGCCAACCTGTCCAAGCAGCCGGCAGTGCTGACCTTCGGCGCGATCAACGGCGGCATCCGCTACAACATCATTCCCGATGAAGTGGAGATGGTCGGCACCATCCGCACCTTCGACGAAGGCATGCGCCAGCAGATCTTCGCCGACCTGCGCAACGTGGCCGAGCACACCGCCGCCGCGCATGGTGCCAAGGCGGTGACCGAGATCTACGAAGCCGATGGCAACCCGGCCACGGTGAACAACCCGGCACTGACCGCGAAGATGCTGCCGAGCCTGCAGGCGGTGGTGGGCAAGGACAACGTATACGAGCCACCGCTGCAGATGGGTGCGGAAGATTTCTCGCTGTACGCCAAGGAGGTGCCGGGCATGTTCTTCTTCGTCGGCTCCACCAGCGCGGGCATCGATCCGGCAACGGCGCCGGCGAACCATTCGCCGAAGTTCCTGCTGGATGAGAAGGCGCTGGATGTCGGGTTCCGCGCGCTGCTGCAGGTGAGCCTGGATTACCTGCACGGTGCCGGCACCCCGGCGGGGTGATGGTTTCCGCAGGGCTTGCAGCCCTGCACCCGCTTGGATCAACGGCAACGTCAACGTCAAAAGCGGGCATTCCGTGGGATGGCGGGGTGGGTCCGGTTGAGGGGGACGCCGTAAACCCGTCCCTGGGGGCTTGGCCGCGGCATCCATGCCGCGGACACCCCCTCAACCGGACCCACCCCGCCAT
>NZ_JBMRGJ010000008.1:0-161299 GCF_049384325.1 Stenotrophomonas sp. CASM114
ACCCCCCCCCGCCCGCCCTCTGACAGTTTCCGGTGGCCACCCGCCACGGAAGAAAGAAAGAAGAGCAACAGCGGGTCGCGCGCTTCGCTTGCTCGGAGCCGAGCATGGCTCGGCTCTACAAGGACAATGCAGAACCAAATAAAAAGGACGCGGCGAACGCCGCGTCCTTTTTCTTTTCCATCAGTTTGTCACCAACCAATGCTCTTGCCCACCGTCACCGGGAAACTGTCGAAGGTGGGACGGGGGCGGCTGGCAGGACCGTTGGCGCCATGGATGGCGCCATCGAGCCCCCAGGGATGGGTTTACGGCGTGTCCTGCCAGCCGCCCCCGTCCCGCCAAACCGTCAGCAACCCAGAGCCGCTTTGGCTTTGGCTTTGGCTTCTGCCCGCCGCAGGCGGACCACCGCGCGTCAGCGCGGCGCCTCCACATCCAACCCGATCGGGCAGCTCACGCCGGTGCCGCCGATGCCGCAGTAGCCGTTCGGATTCTTCGCCAGGTACTGCTGGTGATAGTCCTCGGCGTAGTAGTACGCCGGTGCCGGGTACACGATCTCGGTGGTGATCGGGCCGTAGCCGGCCGCATCCAGTTGGGCCTGGTAGGCCTCGCGGCTGGCCAGCGCGGCAGCGTACTGTGCCTCGTCGGTGGCGTGGATCGCCGAACGGTACTGGGTGCCGGTGTCGTTGCCCTGGCGCATGCCCTGGGTCGGGTCGTGGCTTTCCCAGAACAGCTGCAGCAGCCGTTCCAGGCTCACCACCGCCGGGTCGAACACCACCTGCACCACTTCGGTGTGCCCGGTCAGGCCCGAGCACACTTCTTCATAGGTCGGGTTCGGCGTGATGCCGCCGGCGTAGCCGACCGAGGTGCTGTACACGCCCGGCTCGGTCCAGAACTTGCGCTCGGCGCCCCAGAAACAGCCCAGCGCGAAGCGGATCTGCTGCAGGCCGGCGAAGCGGTCCTTCAGCGGATGGCTGTTCACGAAGTGCTGGTTGCTGTGCAGCGGCAATGGCTGCTCGCGCCCCGGCAATGCCTCTTCCGGGCGCGGCAGGCGCTGCTTGAAGGCCCCGATGCCGAGGATGCCCTGGCCAATTCCCAACATGATGCGCTCCTACGCCGGCAGTCCGGCCATATCGTCTGCATCGGAAATGGGGTCGGCGGCGGCCTGGCCCAAGTCCAGCGCCGCGATGATGTCCTCCGCCTGCGGCCGCGCCGCGTCGGGGATGCCGACCCGCAACACACCGAACAACGGCAGCTCGCCCATGCCCCCCAGCAGCTGCTCGCCGAACACGAAGGCGGGGATGCCGGCGTTTTCCAGCGCGTGCTTGACCAGATGGGCGTCGAACAGGTTGTCGGCCTTGTACAGGATGTGCATGCGGCGGCTCCTCGGGGCAGGGCTCCAGCATACGCCCGGGGGCTGAATGGTGCCGGGGGCGGGATCCGAGAGTTGCCGGCCAGCGGCCGGCACTACCAGAGGGTGGGGCTGGCATTGCAGGCAAGGGTAGTGCCGGCCGCTGGCCGGCATCCCCACACCCCACCGGGCAGCCCCGCCCCGTACGCGCTAGACTGTTGGTCTTTCTGCCTTTCTTTTCGCCGACTCATGTCCGAGCACACCCCCGCCAGCCCCGAGACCCCCGCCGACAGCCACGAAAAGCGCGATTTCATCCGCCAGATCGTGCGCGAGGACCTGGCCAGCGGAAAGCACCAGGCGATCAAGACCCGCTTCCCGCCGGAGCCGAACGGCTACCTGCACATTGGCCACGCCAAGTCGATCTGCCTGAACTTCGGCATCGCCGGCGAGTTCAGCGGCGTCTGCAACCTGCGCTTCGACGACACCAACCCGGCCAAGGAAGATCCGGAATACGTGGCCGCGATCCAGGACGACGTGCGCTGGCTGGGCTTCGAGTGGAACGAGCTGCGCCACGCCTCGGACTATTTCCAGGCCTATTACCTGGCCGCCGAGAAGCTGATCGAACAGGGCAAGGCCTACGTCTGCGACCTGTCGGCCGAGGAAGTGCGCGCCTACCGCGGCACCCTGACCGAGCCGGGCCGCCCGTCGCCGTGGCGCGACCGCAGCGTCGAGGAAAACCTCGACCTGTTCCGCCGCATGCGCGCCGGTGAATTCCCGGATGGTGCGCGCACCCTGCGCGCCAAGATCGACATGGCCAGCGGCAACATCAACCTGCGCGATCCGGCGCTGTACCGCATCAAGCACGTCGAGCACCAGAACACCGGCAATGCGTGGCCGATCTACCCGATGTACGACTTCGCCCACGCGCTGGGTGATTCGATCGAAGGCATCACCCACTCGCTGTGCACGCTGGAATTCGAAGACCACCGCCCGCTGTACGACTGGTGCGTGGACAACGTCGACTTCGCCCATGACGACGCGCTGACCCAGCCGCTGGTCGATGCCGGCCTGCCGCGCGAAGCGGCCAAGCCGCGCCAGATCGAGTTCTCGCGCCTGAACATCAACTACACGGTGATGAGCAAGCGCAAGCTGATGGCGCTGGTCACCGAACAGCTGGTCGACGGCTGGGAGGACCCGCGCATGCCGACCCTGCAGGGCCTGCGCCGCCGTGGCTACACCCCGGCCGCGATGCGCCTGTTCGCCGAACGCGTGGGCATCAGCAAGCAGAACTCGCTGATCGACTTCAGCGTGCTGGAAGGCGCGCTGCGCGAGGACCTGGACAGTGCCGCACCGCGCCGCATGGCAGTGGTCGATCCGGTCAAGCTGGTGCTGACCAACCTGCCGGAGGGCCACGAAGAGCAGCTGACCTTCAGCAACCACCCGAAGGACGAAAGCTTTGGCAGCCGCGAAGTACCGTTCGCACGCGAAGTGTGGATCGACCGCGAGGACTTCGCCGAAGTGCCGCCGAAGGGCTGGAAGCGCCTGGTCCCGGGTGGCGAAGTGCGCCTGCGTGGCGCCGGCATCATCCGCTGCGACGAAGTGATCAAGGATGCCGACGGCACCATCACCGAGCTGCGTGGTTGGCTGGATCCGGAATCGCGTCCGGGCATGGAAGGCGCCAACCGCAAGGTCAAGGGCACCATCCACTGGGTCAGCGCCGTGCATGGCGTGCCGGCCGAGATCCGCCTGTACGACCGCCTGTTCTCGGTGCCGAACCCGGACGACGAATCGGAAGGCAAGACCTACCGCGATTACCTCAACCCGGAATCGCGCCGCACTGTCACCGGCTATGTCGAGCCGGCCGCGGCCAGCGCCGCGCCGGAGCAGTCGTTCCAGTTCGAGCGTACCGGCTACTTCGTGGCCGACCGCCGCGACCATACCGCAGCCACGCCGGTATTCAACCGCAGCGTGACCCTGCGCGATACCTGGTCGGCCTGAGGACCTGCGCGGGCGCCTGGATGGCGCCCGCAGGACCGCGACGATGATCACCGCCCTTTCCGTCCTGCTCTGGTTCATTTCGCAGCATCCGCTGCTGACGTTCTTTGCAGCAATGGTGCTGGCCGGGCTGGTCTCGTGGTGGCGGCGCTTTCCGGGCTACGCCATCGTGGTGTTCCCGCTGGCGATGCTCAACATGTTCCTCGGCCACTTCCTCAACGCCGCCTTCCTCAACGTGGTGGGCGAGCGTGGTGAAGCGGTGATCGTCAAGGCCGAGCGAACCAGCTCCACGCTCAACGAACAGTACATCTGGCGCTACGAAGCGGTGCTGCGCACGGCCGAGGGCCGCGACGTGGACGTGGTGTTCCACACCAACACGGCTTCGCTGTGGCCGCTGGAAAACGCCATCCGCATCCCGGCGCGCGACCAGCCGTTCGTGGTGAAGTACACGCCGGGCTTCCCGCGCAACATCGTCATCCTCACCAACGAGTCACCGCACGGCATCGCCCAGGCCCGGGCCAGCGCGCGCGAGCGGGTGGAAGTGGCGGCGCGCAAGCTGCACTTCAGCCCGGGCAATGCCGAGTTCCGCGCCGACTATCGCCGCGAACTGGAAAGCTGGCTGCGCAACCACGGCAGCGACCCGCAGCAGCAATCCGACGCGCAGCGATATCGCGCCGAGCTCGACGCACTCGACCGCTAGCCCCAGGCCCTGCCTGGATGTTCCGCCCCATCCATCCACAGGCCTGACATGACCGCGAGCGCCACCGCCCTCCTCCCGCTGCTGCAGCAGGCCCTGCAGGACACCGGCACCGCCAGCCGCATCGACGGCAACGCGCTGCTGCTCGACAGCGGCCTGCGCCTGACCCCGCATGCGATGGCCGCGCAGCCGCGCGACAACGGCGGCTGGCAGACCTCCACCGTCATTGAAAGCCAGCATCCGCAGTTGTTCGCCGATGGCCTGTTCGAGTACCAGCACGCAAATGGTGCCGATGAGCAGGCATCGCTGTTGTCCGGCTTCCAGGCCTGGGCCCGGGTGGACCTGGTGACCCTGCAGACCGCGATCGGCGCCCAAGACGCACAGGGCCTGCCGATGATGGGCCTGACCTATCCGGTCGGCGACGAGGGTGAGGAACATCAGCGCACCGTGGTGCTGGGGCCGTTGGCGCACTACCGTGCACAGGACGTGGATGCCTCCACCTGCAGCGAAGACGATCATGGCTCCTGCCCCTGCTGCCTGTTCACCCGCAGCATGGAGGCCTTCGACGAGCTGCTGAAAGCCCGCCATTTCCTCGCCATCCGCCTGTTCGCCTCGCGCGATGCCGACGGCCTGTGCGAGGCCGATTGCCGGGTCAACGGCCACGACTTCGCCGCCGCCCTGCCCCTGCTGCGCGCCTATGCTGCCAGTTGGCCGCAGGCCGGGCTGGAATTCCGCAAGCAGTACGTGGTGATCCGCACCGGCTCGCCGGGCTGAGCCACGCCCACACCCGGTACAGGCCGGTGCGGCTACACTGCGCGCCGGTTTCCCCAAGCAACCGCACTTTTTCCCATCCCACACGAGGCACCCCCGCGATGCTGTACGCGCAAGTCCACCTGACCCTTCCCGCCTGGATCCACGACCAGATCGACCTGGATCGTCGATATCCGGGCGATGAGGCCAAGGTCGCGCTGGCGATCGAGCTGTCGCGGCTGAACGTCGAGCACGCCAGTGGCGGTCCGTTCGGTGCGGTGGTGTTCGGACCGGACGACAAGGTCATCGCCGCCGGCGTGAACCGGGTGATGCCGCACGCGACCTCGCTGGCGCACGCCGAGAACATGGCCTACATGCTGGCCCAGCAGCGCCTGCAGACCCCGCGCCTGAACGCGGTGCTGTCGCCGGTCACCCTGGCCACCAGCTCGCAGCCGTGCTGCCAGTGCTACGGCGCCACCGTGTGGGCCGGCATCGACCGCCTGCTGATCGGTGCCAACTCGGCCGACGTCGAGGAACTGACCCCGTTCGATGAAGGCCCGCTGCCGGCCGACTGGGTGGGTGAACTCAACAAGCGCGGCATCGAAGTGGTGCAAGGCCTGAACCGCGACGCCGCGCGCAGCGTGCTGCGTGCCTATGGGGAAAGCGATGGCGCCCGTTACTGAAACCGGCATCGGCCTGCTGTGCCTGTGCCGGCAGGGCTTCGAGCCCGAGCTGGCTGGCGAGCTGCAGTTCCGCGCCGGTGAAGCCGGTTTCGCCGGCTATGCGCGCACCCAGCGCAATGACGGCTACGTGCTTTTCATGTGCGACGAAGCCGCCGCGCTGGCGCCGCGCCTGCGCTGGCGCGAGCTGATCTTCGCGCGGCAGAAGCTGGTGGTGCTGGCCGAACTGCCGCAGCTGGACCCGGCGGACCGGATCACCCCGATGCTGGAAGTGCTGGCCGATGCGCCGCGCTTCGGCGACCTGTGGGTGGAACACCCCGATTCGGACGCCGGCAAGCCACTGTCCGGTCTGGCCCGTGCCTTCGGCAATGCACTGCGCCCGGCGCTGCGCAAGGCCGGCAAGCTCACTGATAAGCCGAACAACCGCCTGCCGCGCCTGCATGTGGTGTTCGTCGATGGCACCCATGCCTTCGTCTGCGTGGCCGACCCGGCCGACAGCGCACCGTGGGCGCTGGGCATCCCGCGCCTGAAGCTGCTGCCCGAGGCGCCTTCGCGTTCGGCGCTGAAGCTGGACGAGGCGCTGCTGACCCTGCTGACGCCGGAAGAACGCGAAGCATTGGCCAAGCCGGGCATGCGTGCGGCCGACCTGGGCGCCGCCCCCGGCGGCTGGACCTGGGTGCTGACCCGCCAGCACATGCACGTGCTGAGCATCGACAACGGCCCGCTGCGCCAGCACGTGCTGGACACCGGACTGGTCGAGCACCTGCGCGCCGATGGCTTCCACTGGCACCCGGAACAGCCGCTGGACTGGATGGTCTGCGACATGGTCGAGCAGCCGCGCCGCGTGGCCGAACGCATGGCCACCTGGTTCCGCGAGGGCTGGTGCCGGCATGCGATCTTCAATCTGAAACTGCCGATGAAGAAGCGCTGGGACGAAACCCGGCTGTGCCTGGACCTGTTCCAGGACCAGGCCGGCAAGCCGCTGGTGGTCCGCGCCAAGCAGCTCTATCACGATCGTGAAGAGATCACCGTGCTGGCTTCGCCGCTGCGCTGATCCGTCATCGGCGGCACAGGTTGCCGGGAGTACGCTCCCGGTACCCTCTGGCAAGGAGCCTGTCATGAACCTTCCGCGTGCTGCGCTGCTGTTGACCATCCTGATGGCCTCGGTACCGGCCATCGCCCAGCACGGCCCGTCCACGCCGGCGCAGAGCCAGCCGCTGGGCCCCACCGGCGGCGCGATCCGCCAGCAACCGCTGGATGCGGGCCGGGTCAGCGGCAGCGTCGAGATTCCGCAGCCGGCCGGCGAGGCGCAGGTGACCGTGCGTTCGCTGGAACCGAGCAGCGTGGTCGGCCAGTACCGCATCCATTTCGCCGCGCTAGATGTGAACGGCGACGGTTTCATCAGCCGCGAGGAAGCACAGGCCAATCCGGCGCTGGCCGACGAATTCAATTCGCTGGACCGCAGGCACCGCGGCAAGCTGGACCGCACCGACCTGGCCGGCTGGCTGGTGGATTGAAAAAGGGGACGGAGGGGATTAAGTCGTATGTGCACAAACGACTTAATCCCCTCCGTCCCCTTTTTGCTTCAGACGCCGGCGGCGCGCTTCCAGAACGCCTGTACCAGCGGCGGCCATTTGCCGACACAGCCCAGCGCGCGGCCACGGGCCAGGGTCAAGTGCATCTCGTCGTTGGAGAACAGGCGGTTGATCGCATCGAAGCTGTAGGCGGCGATCTGGTTGTCGCTGCGCCGTTCGCGTGCCCAGCGCTGCAGGCGCTGCGGCGACAGCCGCGGCTGGCCACGGCGCTCGGCCGACGGCGCCAGCCACTGCTGCAGGGCGGCGACATCGCGCAGGCCCAGGTTCACGCCCTGCCCGGCCAGCGGATGCACCACATGCGCGGCATCACCCAATGCCAGTACTCGGCCGGCCACGTAGTGACGGGCCAGTTGGCGACGCAGCGGGAAGGCCGCTCGCGGTGACGCCAGTCGCAGCTCACCCAGCCGTGCCGCGAAGGCGCGGGTCAGTTCCCGGTTGAAGGCGTCCTCGTCCAAGGCCAGCACACGTGCCGCCTCGTCCTCGGGCAGGGTCCAGACGATCGAGGTGCGGCGCTCGGCCACCGGCAGCAGCGCCAGCGGCCCGCCCGGCAGGAAACGCTGCCAGGCGGTGGCTTGGTTGGGAAGATCGCTGTCCACGTAGGCCACCACGCCACGCTGGTGGTAGTCGTGCCGCTCGACCTCGATCCCGGCCAGCTGGCGCAGGGTCGACTCGGCGCCGTCGGCGGCCACGGCCAACGCCGCTTCCAGGCGACGCCCGTCATCCAGGCGCAGGCGCACGCCCTCCTCGTCCTGCTCCAGCGCGTCCACCCGTGCCGGGCAGTGCAGCTGCACACCCGCCGCCGGCAGTGCCGACCACAGGCGATCCTGCAGCAGGCCGTTCTCGACGATGTAGCCCAGTTCACGACGGCCGAAGCGATCAGCATCGAACAGCAGATCTTCGCCACCGGCCGCATCCCACACCTGCATGCGCCGGTAGGGCCAGGCGCGGGCCTGCGCGATCGCCGGCCACACGCCCAGGCGGCTCAACAGTTGTACGTTGTCAGCAGCGAAGGCGAACACGCGCAGGTCAGGCTGTGCGGCCTGCCACGGCGCGGGCTCACGACCTTCCACCAGCGCAACCGACAGGCCGGCATCGGCCAACGCCAGCGCACAGGCAGCGCCGACCACGCCACCTCCGACGATGGCCACGTCCAGGCTCACACGCCGGCTCATGCCGCTTCTCCACGGCACAGCCGCGGCACTTCGCCACGGAAGCCCATCGCACCACCGACCAGCATCGACTGCACCGAGGCGCGTTGCGCGGCCACCAGGCCGAGGCTGCGCAGCGGCCGCATAAGCGGTGCAGGATTGCTGGTCAGCCGTGCCAGGCCACCCGAGAACGCCACCGTCTGCCGTCGGTCTTCCTGGCGGCGCGCAACATAGGCCTGCAGCAGCACATCGCTGCCGGCATCCTCGTGCGCATCCTCCAGCAGTTCGGCCAGGGTCAGCGCATCGCGCAGGCCCAGGTTGAAGCCCTGCGCACCCAGCGGATGGATGGTCTGCGCGGCATTGCCCAGCAGCACCGTGCGTTCACCGGCCAATGCGCGCGCCAGCACCTGGATGAGCGGGTAAGCGCTGCGCGGGCCGGATTCGAGCAGCCGACCGGCACGCCAGCCGATCGCATCCTGCAGGCGCTGCAGCCAGGCCGCATCGTCCAGCGCCATCACCGCATCGGCCTGGTCCCGCGCCACGCCGTGCACGGTGCCGAAGTGGCGGTCGCCGCGCGGCAGCAGGGCGGTCGGGCCGGTATCGGTGAAGCGCTCCCAGGCCGTGCCATCCGGCGCGCGCTGGCTGCGCACGCGGGCCACGAACAGGGTCTGCTGGAAATCATGCCGGTCGACCTCGATGCCCAGCGCGCCACGCACACCGCTGGTCGTGCCATCGGCACCGACCACCAGCCGTGCCAGCAGTACGCGCTCGCCGGTCTCGTCGGCCACCCGCACCTGGCGGTAGCCGTCGACCACCTCGCCCAGGCCCAGGAACCGCATCGGCCGGTAGCGCCGCAGCTGCGGCAGCTCCTGCAGGCGCGCTTCCAGCGCCTGGCCGAAGTCACGCGCGACAACCACCTGGCCGAACCACGGCCGGTCGTAGTCGGAAGCCTCCAGCTGCACGCGGCCGAAATCGCCGGCGCGGCTGACATGGATGCGGCGGATCGGGCCCGGCGCCATCGCCAGCTTCTGCATGACCCCCAACGCGGTCAGCGCGTTGACGGTCGCCGCGGCGAAACTGAGGTTGCGCTGGTCGAACACCGCCGGCAGCTCGCCGGCCGGGCTGGCTTCGAGCAGGCCCACGTCGCGGCCCAACCGGTCCAGGGCAATGGCCAGGCTGGCACCGACCAGGCCGCCACCGACGATCAGCACGTCATGTCGTTCACTCATGGTGTTCATGATACGCGCTCGCCCCGCCCGAACACCCAACAGCCCCCGACCTGCGCCAACCGGCGCGGCGGGCTAGAATGAAACCTGAATCCGCTCCGGGCCCGCTGCCATGTCCGCCACCGCCAACCGTGCCTTCGTCCTGTCCGTACTCGTGCTGTTGCTGGCGGCGACCCGGGTCAACCACTTCGCGGCGATCCCGGATGCCTCCTGGGCGGTGTTCTTCATCGGCGGCTTCTACCTGGCTGGCTGGACCCGCTGGGCATTCCCGCTGCTGATGGTGTTCGCGGTGCTGGTGGACTGGATCGTGATCCGCAGCAGCGGGCTGGATTTCTGGCAGCACTACTGCGTGTCGCCGGGTTACTGGCTGCTGCTGCCGGCGTATTTCTCGCTGTGGGCCGGCGGCATGCTGCTGGGCCGCAACTACCAGGGGGCACGCTGGCCGGTACTGGCCAAGGGCGCGCTGCTGCTGGTGGCCTCGGTGGCGGTCTGTCACCTGCTCGCGCAGGGCGGCTTCTACTGGACCAGCCGCAACGTGGCCGAACCGACGCTGGCCGGCTGGGCACAGAACTACGCACAGTGGTTCGGGCCGTACCTGCGCACCACCGCGATCTACGTGGCGCTGGCCGCCGCCCTGCAGCTGGCCGTGGAGCAGGTACTGAAGCTCCAGCAGGCCCGCCGCGACATCCGGCACTGAGCCGCGCCATGGGTCATCGCCTCTCGCGCATCTATACCCGCACCGGCGACGACGGCAGTACCGGCCTTGGCGACGGCCAGCGCGTGGCCAAGGATGATGCCCGCGTGGCGTCCTACGGCACTGTCGACGAAGCCAATGCCGCACTCGGCCTGCTGCTGGCCACGGCGCTGCCCGACGACGTGCGCGCGCTGGTGGTGCATCTGCAGCACCAGCTGTTCGACCTGGGCGCCGAACTGTGCATCCCCGGCCACGCCGCGATCCACGCCGCCGATGTGTCGGCACTGGAACAGCAGCTGGACCACTACAACGCCAGCCTGCCGATGTTGAAGGAATTCATCCTGCCAGCCGGTGGCGAGGCCGCCGCACGCTGCCACCTGGCGCGCACCATCGTCCGCCGCGCCGAGCGCGAGACGGTCACCCTGGCCCGCCACGACGCCGTGCGCAGCGAGGCGCTGCAGTACCTCAACCGGCTGTCGGACCTGTTGTTCGTGCTGGCCCGGGTGCTGGCCCGTGCCGATGGCCATGGCGAAGCGCTGTGGCAGCCACAGCAGCGCCAGCGCTGAGTCGGCACGATGCTGGTCTTCACCCATCCGTCCTGCCTGCTGCATGACCCCGGCCCTGGCCATCCGGAGTGCCCGCAACGCCTGCAGCATGTGCTCGATGCCCTGCACGCCGCCTTCCCCGGCCAGCTGGACTGGCGCGAGGCGCCGCCGGCCAAGTTCGGCGAACTGACCCGGGTCCACGACAGCGCCCTGCTCGACTTCGTGCTGCAGCCGCAGACCGCGCCGCTGCGCCAGCTGGACATGGACACCTGGACCTCGCCCGGCTCGGCCAATGCCGCCGTGCATGCCGCCGGCGCCGGCGTGGCGGCGGTAGATGCGGTGATGCTGGGCGAGGACCCGCTGGCGTTCTGCGCGGTGCGGCCACCGGGCCACCACGCCACCAGCAGCACTGCGATGGGCTTCTGCCTGCTCAACAACATCGCCATCGCCGCCGCCTATGCCCGCGACCGCCATGGCCTGGAGCGGATCGCGGTGGTCGATTTCGATGTCCACCATGGCAACGGCACCCAGGACATCTTCCAGCACGACGCCCGGGTCTCGTACTACAGCACCCACCAGGCCGGGCTGTTCCCCAACTCCGGCCTGCGCCGCGACCGCGGTGCCGGCAACCTGATGAACATCCTGCTGCCCCCCGGCAGCGGCGGTTTCCGCTTCCGCAATGTGTGGGCCGACGAGATGCTGCCGGCCATCGACGACTTCCGGCCGCAGCTGCTGCTGATTTCGGCCGGCTTCGATGCCCACCTGCGCGATCCGCAGGCCGACCTGATGCTGGAAACCGACGATTTCGCCTGGATCACCCGCGAACTGCATGCGCTGGCGCGCCGCCATGCGGCCGGCCGGGTGGTCTCGATGCTGGAAGGCGGCTATGACCTGCAGGCCCTTGCCGAGTGCAGCGTGGCCCATGTCCGGGCCCTGCTGTCCCCCCCACCGGGCAGCGTCTCCGGATGAACCCGAACCGGCAGGATCCGACGCCCTTCATTGCCCCTATGCAAGGGATGGGGCAAGCTACCGTCCGTTTTCGCCCGAATCCGAACCGCGTGCGCCGAGCCCTCCGCCTGCTTCCCCTGCCTCTGAGCATCGCCATCTGCCTGCCGGCAATGGCCGATGAAAAGCCGCTCAACTGGGGCCTGTGCCCGGCTACCGACGTGATTCCCGCGTTCACCGATGCCCCTGTCCCGGTCCCGGTCCCGGGGCAGGACAAGGCCGCCGCCAGCGCCGCGCGCGAGCAGCAGCCGACCGACATCGAGGGTGACCAGCTGCTGGGCACCACCACCGTGCCGCAGTACGAAGGCAACGTGGCCCTGCGCCGTGGCGACCAGTTCGTCGGCACCGACAAGCTCAGCTTCGATACCGAGACCGGCAACTACATCGCCGACGGCAATGTCCGCTACCAGGACTCCTCGATCCGCATGGTCGCCAAGCGCGCCGAGGGCAACCAGGAAAGCGACACCCACAAGATCACCGACATCAAGTACCAGCTGGTCTCGCGCCGCGGCAACGGCGATGCCGAATCGGTCGACCTGCAGGGCGCGGTCGGCCAGATGCACCGCTCCACCTACACCACCTGCGACCCGTCGCAGCCGGTGTGGAAGCTGTCGGCGCCGCAGATCGAAGTGGACAACGACGAAGGCTTCGGTACCGCCCGCAACGCCGTGCTTCGCATCGGCAAGGTGCCGGTGCTGTGGGCGCCGTACTTCAAGTTCCCGATCGACGACCGCCGCAAGACCGGCCTGCTGTTCCCGCAGCTGGGCATGTCCGGCCGCAACGGTTTCGATTACGCACAGCCGATCTACTTCAACCTGGCGCCGAACTACGACGACACGTTGACCCCGCGCTACATGAGCCGGCGCGGCCTGATGCTCGACAACGAATTCCGCTACCTCTACAACGGCGGCCGCGGCGAACTGCTGACCGCGTTCATGCCCAACGACAAACTGCGCGACCGCGACCGCGGCCGGGTGATGTTCGGCGGCTACCACAACCTCGACGACCACTGGCAGGCCCGCGCCAACCTGGCCTGGGTCAGCGACGAACGCTATGTGGAAGACTTCGCCAACCGCCTGGTGGGGGTCACCGCGTCGAACCTGCAGAGCACCATCGGCCTGTACGGCACTGGCAGGAACTGGACGGCCGGCATCATGGCCGACCGCTGGCAGCTGACCGACTACACCCTCAACGAGGGTGCGCTGGCCTACAACCGCCAGCCGCGCCTGTATCTCAACTGGGACAAGCCGGTCCTGCCGTGGCTGGAAACCGGCATCTACGCCGAAGCCGTGCGTTTCACCCACGACGACATCAACTTCAAGTACGGCGCTGATGCGGGACCGGACCTGCAGTACACCCGCAACGGCAGCCGTCAGACCGACGGCATCGGTGTCAGCGGCGGCTCGCGGCTGGATGTCAAACCCTACGTGTCGTTCCCGATCAGCGGCGCGGCCTGGTATGTCACGCCGACCCTGGCCTACCGCTATACCGGTTACCAGCTGGACCGTGGCCTGGTTGATGGCGTGAACGGCATCCGCGGCCAGATCCTGCGTTCGCAGGGCATCGACCCGAACACCGCCACACCGGAACAGCTGCGCGGCAACACCTCGCCCAGCCGCAGCCTGCCGATCGGCAGCATCGACGCCGGCCTGTTCTTCGATCGCGAGACCCGCATCGGTGGCAAGTCCTTCCTGCAGACCCTGGAACCGCGCCTGTTCTACCTGCGCACGCCCTACCGCGATCAGGACGAGCTGCCGATCTTCGACACCCGCGACTTCACCTTCAGCTGGGGCCAGCTGTTCCGCGATTCTCGCTATACCGGCGCCGATCGCCAGAACGACGCCAACCAGCTGACCATGGCGCTGAGCACCCGCTTCATCGACCAGACCACCGGCAAGGAACGCTTCTCGGCCTCCATCGGCCAGATCCAGTACTTCGACGAATCGCGGGTGACCGTCACCCCGGGTGGCGCGCCGGTGGAGAAGGGCAAGTCGGCGTGGATCGCTGACGGCAACTACATGATCAACGACCGCTGGACCCTGGGTGCCACCTACCAGTGGGACCCCAAGTACAAGCGCGAGGATCTGGCCAGCGTCCGCGCCCGCTACCTGATGCCCAACGATGGCGTGATCAACCTCAGCTACCGTTACCGCATCAACTCCGGCGCCCCGGCCACCGCCAACAAGCATGACCGCACGCTGCTGGAACAGGCCGACCTGTCGTTCCTGTACCCGCTGAATGCGCGCTGGAGCCTGGTCGGCCGCTACTACTACTCGCTGCAGGACAAGGAACCGCTGGAGATCATCGCCGGCGTCCAGTGGGACAGCTGCTGCCTGGCCGTGCGTGCGGTCGCCCGCCGCTACGTCCGCAACCGCGAAGGCGAGATGAACAACGCCATCCAGCTGGAGTTCGTGCTCAAGGGCCTGAGCTCCCTGGGCCAGGACACGGACCGTACCCTGCGCCGTGCTATCCTCGGCTACAACCGCGACGACCTCTATCTCGTGCCGCCGAGCAACACCGGGGCGACCCGGGATGACTACGATCCGAACCTGATCCCATGACCAAGCGCTTCCCCGTTCTTCTCGCCTCGCTGCTGGCGGTGTCCAGCGTGTCCGCCCCCCTGCAGGTGCTTGCCCAGGAGGCGCAGCCGCTTGACCGCATCGCCGCCGTCGTCGATGAGGACGTGATCCTGCAGAGCGAGCTCCAGCGTGCGATCGCCAACATCAAGGCGCAGTACGCCGGCCGTGAAAACCAGCTGCCGCCGGAAGACGTGCTCAGCCGCCAGGTGCTCGAGCGCCTGGTGCTGGTCAAGCTGCAGGTGGCCCGCGCCCAGGGCAGCGGCATCCGGGTCAGCGACCAGGAGCTGAACCAGGCGATGAACTCCATCGCACAGCAGAATGGGTCGAACCTGGACGCCCTGCGCCAGCGCCTGGCCCATGACGGCATCGACTTCAACGATTTCCGCGCTTCGGTGCGTGATGAGATCACCGTGCAGCGCCTGCGCCAGAGCTTCGCGCAGAGCCGCATCAGCGTCAGCGAGGGTGAAGTCGACGCCGCGCTGAAGCAGCAGGCCACGGTGGGCAACCAGTACCACCTGGCGCACATCCTGATCGCCCTGCCCGACGGCGCCAACGCTGACCAGATTGCCACCGGCCAGAAGAAGGCCGATGGTGTGAAGACCCTGCTGGACAAGGGCGAGCTGGACTTCAACGCTGCAGCCGTGCGCTATTCGGACAGCCCGAATGCACTGGAAGGCGGTGACCTGGGCTGGCGCAGCCTGGATGAAATCCCGCAGGCCTTTGCCCAGATGATGGAAAAGATGAAGCCCGGCGAAGTGGTCGGCCCGATCCGTGGCCCGAGCGGCTTCCAGCTGCTGAAGCTGGTGGAAGTGCGTGACGCCAGCTCCGCCGCCGCCGGTGAGCATACGGTCACTGAATTCCACGGCCGCCACATCCTGGTGCGCGTGGACGACCACCAGACCGACGCCGCCGCCAAGGCCAAGATCGACACCCTGCGTGCCCGCATCGCCGGTGGTGCCGAGTTCCAGACCGTTGCCAAGGAGTCCTCCGAGGACAACAACAGCAAGGGCCAGGGCGGTGACCTGGGCTGGTTCCCGGCCGACGCGTTCGGTCCGGCCTTCGGCCAGCAGGTGGAAGGCCTCCAGGACGGTGGCGTCAGCCAGCCGTTCCGTACCGATGCCGGTTGGCACATCGTGCAGCGCGTGGCGACCCGCCAGACCGACGTGACCACCGACAACCAGCGTGCCCAGGTCCGCGAGACCATCGGCCGCCGCAAGCTGGAAGACGAGTACAACCGCTTCCTGCAGGAACTGCGTGGCGAAGCCTACGTCAGCTTCCGCAGCGGCGACCGCGCGGAAAACACCGCCACCCCGCCGCAGTCCTGACCGATGCGCCCCGAGCTCGCTCTGGTACCGGGCGAGCCCGCCGGGATCGGCCCGGAGCTATGTGTCCGCCTCGTCCAGCAGCCGCGTGAAGATTGCCGGCTGCTGGCCTTCGCCGACCCGGACACCCTGCACGCGGCTGCGGCCGCGCTGAACCTGCCCCTGCAGCTGCTGCCCGAGGACGCCGAAGCACGCGCCCCCGGCGATCTGCGCCTGCGCACTGTCCGCAACGCTGCGCCCAGCCGCTTCGGCCAGGCCGATCCGGCCAATGCCGGCGCGGTCATCGGCGCCCTGCTCGGCGCCGGCCAGGCCTGCCTGTCCGGCGAACTGCACGGTGTTGTCACCGGCCCGGTGCACAAGGCGGTCATCAATGAAGGCGGCATCGCCTACAGCGGCACCACTGAACTGCTGGCCGACCAGGCCGGGGTGAAGGTGGTGATGATGCTGGCCAACCACATCGTGCGCGTGGCCCTGGCCACCACCCACCTGCCGCTGCGCGAGGTGGCCGATGCGATCACCGCGCCCGGCCTGGAGCACGCGCTGCGCACGGTGCACGCCGCACTGCGCCGTGAGTTCGGCCTGCCTGCGCCGCGCATCGCCGTGCTCGGCCTGAACCCGCACGCCGGCGAAGATGGCCACCTGGGCCGCGAAGAACTGGATCTGGTCATCCCGCTGCTGCAGCGCC
Organism: Stenotrophomonas sp. CASM114; assembly: GCF_049384325.1. Classification (NCBI taxonomy): domain Bacteria; kingdom Pseudomonadati; phylum Pseudomonadota; class Gammaproteobacteria; order Lysobacterales; family Lysobacteraceae; genus Stenotrophomonas; species Stenotrophomonas sp. CASM114. The sequence goes on from NZ_JBMRGJ010000008.1 coordinate 16,267, forward strand.
TGCGCGCGGAGGGCATGGACCTGGTCGGGCCGCTGCCGGCCGATACCGCCTTCCTGCCCGCCAAGCTGGCCGGCTTCGACACCGTGCTGGCGATGTACCACGACCAGGGCCTGCCGGTACTGAAATATTCCGGCTTCGAACAGGCGGTGAACCTGACCCTGGGCCTGCCCTATCCGCGCGTGGCGGTGGACCATGGCACCGCGCTGGAGCTGGCCGGCCGCGGCATCGCCGATCCCTCCAGCCTGCAGGCGGCAACGACGCTGTGTGCGCAGCTTGCGCGGCAACGTACACTGGGCGCATGAATTCCCCGCATTCCCCCTCCGGCCCGGTGTTCACCGCACCGGCCAAGAAGCAGCTTGGCCAGCATTTCCTGGCCGACCGCCACTACATCGACAAGATCGTGATGGCGGTCAACCCGAAAGACGGCGACCGCCTGGTCGAGATCGGCCCTGGCCAGGGCGCGATCACCCTGCCGCTGCTGCGCGTGCACCCCACGCTGACGGTGATCGAGTTCGACCGCGACCTGATCGCGCCGCTGACCGCCGCCGCCGAGCCGCTGGGCGAGCTGACCATCGTTCATCGCGACGTGCTGCGCGTGGACTTCACCGAACTGGCTGCCGGCCAGCCGATCCGCCTGGTCGGCAACCTGCCCTACAACATCTCCTCGCCGATCCTGTTCCATGCGCTGGAGCATGCCGCGGTCATCCGCGACATGCACTTCATGCTGCAGAAGGAAGTGGTCGACCGCATGGCGGCCGGCCCCGGCAGCAAGGTGTATGGCCGCCTCAGCGTGATGCTGCAGGCCTACTGCCAGGTGACCTCGCTGTTCGTGGTGCCGCCGGGCGCGTTCCGGCCGCCGCCGAAGGTCGATTCGGCCGTGGTGCGTCTGGTGCCGCGTGACCCGGCCGCGATCAACATCAACGACCACAAGCGCTTCGCCGACGTGGTCAAGGCCGCCTTCGGGCAGCGCCGCAAGACCCTGCGCAATGCCCTGAACAACGTGGTGTCCGCCGAGCAGTTCATCGCCGCCGGCGTGCGTCCCGATGCCCGCGCCGAACAGCTGGACGTGGCCGAATTCATCGCTTTGGCCAATGCCTCCTGATTACACTGCCGGTATGGAAGACGCTGACGTTTATGCCATCTCCGTCGAAGTCGCGCCGCGCTTCCTCGACGATCAATCCGCGCCGGAAGACGGTCGCTTTGCGTTCGCCTACACGATCCGCATCCACAACCAGGGGCGGGTCGCGGCACGCCTGGTCGCGCGCCACTGGCGCATCACCGATGCCAATGGTCGTGTCGAGCATGTCGATGGCGACGGGGTGATCGGCGAGCAGCCGCGGCTGCGCCCCGGTGAAGACTTCCGTTACACGTCCGGTGTCATGCTGGGGACCGATCACGGGACCATGCAGGGGCACTACGACATGGTCGCCGACGATGGCACCGAATTTGCCGCGCCGGTCGCACCCTTCGTGCTGGCCGTGCCGCGTACCCTGCACTGACACGGAGGCCGAACGATGAGTGTGTGGGCGATCGGCGACCTGCAGGGCTGCTATGACGTCACCCAGCGATTGCTGGAGAAGATCCGCTTCGACCCGGCGCAGGACACCCTGTGGTTCTGCGGCGACCTGGTCAACCGCGGCGGGCAGTCGCTGGAAACGCTGCGGCTGGTGCACTCGCTGCGCGAGCACAGCGTGGTGGTGCTGGGCAACCATGATCTTTCGCTGCTGGCCGTCGGTTCGCGTACCGAAGAGGAACAGCGCAAGGTCAACCCGGACCTGCTGCGCATCGTGCAGGCCGAGGACCGCGACGAACTGCTGGACTGGCTGCGCCTGCAGAAGCTGGTGCACGTGGACCGCGAGCTGGGCTGGATGATGGTGCACGCCGGCCTGGCGCCGAAGTGGACCACGCAGATGGCCGAGAAGCATGCCGCCGAGGTCGAGGTGCAACTGCATGGCGCCGGCTACCGCAAGCTGTTCCGCAACATGTACGGCGACAAGCCGAGCTGGGCCCCGAACCTGTCCGGTTACGACCGCTCGCGCGCGATCATCAACGTGCTCACCCGCATGCGCTACTGCACCCCGCGGGGGCGCATCGGCATCGAGGACAAGGGCACGCCGGGCACGCAGGAACAGGGGCTTTATCCCTGGTTCGAAGTGCCCGGCCGGGTCGAGCGCGACCTCAAGGTCGTCTGCGGCCACTGGTCGGCGCTGGGCCTGACCATCACCCAGGGCGTGCACGCCATCGACACCGGTGCGGTCTGGGGCGGCAAGCTGACCGCGCTCCAGCTTGATACCGACGAGCTGCGCGTGGTGCAGGTCCCGGGCCGCGACGTACCGGCACCCGTGCCCAACGCCCGCCCGCCGGCGCGACCGGCGCACGAGCGCCCCGGCGCTGCGACGCAGGGCAAGGAACAGGGCGGCAACGCCGCTGCCAGCCCGGGCAACCGTGGCCCACGCCGCCGTCGCCGTCGTGGTGGCGGAGGGGGCGGAGGGGGCGGCGCGGGTGGCGCGGGTGGCGCGGGTGGCGCGGGTGGCGGCACCCACAACAGTCCCCCGCCGCAGGCGTGACGCGGCGCGGCTGGGCACCAGGGACGGTGCTGCTGACGCTGGCCCTGGCCAGCGGCTGCCAGCCCGGCTCGCCGCCTGCTCCCACGGCTGCGGATGGTGCTGCACATGCGCCGACGCAGCCGCAGGCCCCTTCGCCGCCACTGGTGGCCGCAGCCCGCGCGCAGGTCGGCGTCACCACCCGTTACGATCCTGCTTACCAGGTACTGGCCTATCCTGGCGGCGACGTGCCACTGGATCGCGGCGTGTGCACGGACGTGGTGGTGCGCGCCCTGCGCGATCTGGGCCTGGACCTGCAGGCACGCGTGCATGAGGACATGCGCGGCAGTTTCAGTGCCTATCCGGCGATCTGGGGCCTGTCACGGCCGGACCGCAACATCGATCATCGTCGTGTACCGAACCTGATGCGCTGGTTCGAGCGCCAGGGCTGGCAGCAACCGGTCACGGCCCTCGCCGCCGACTACGCGGCCGGCGACATCGTTGCCTGGAAGCTCAATGGCAACGGCCTGCTGCACGTGGGCATCGTTTCTGACCGGCGCCTGGCCAACGGCACACCGCTGGTGCTGCACAACATCGCGCGCGGCACGCGCGAAGAGAACCTGCTGTTCCAGCACGCGATCATCGGGCATTACCGGATGCCGTTGCGACAGTCCCGGTAGAGTCGACTGTTAGTCGACTATCGCGCGCAGCGCGGGTTTTTCGGGTGACCGCCGAGAGCAGTCGACTAACAGTCGACTCTACCCCGTCGGTGTTCCCGTCGGTGTTTTCGTCGGTGTTTTCGTTCGTATTTTCCGCGATCTGCGGCGCACGTAGTGCACGAAGCGGAACGCGTAGGCGTGCCGTTCGTCGGCCGGGTGCGGCTCGCTGCTCACTTCCTGCCAGTCCTGCACGTCCACTTCGGGGAAATGGGTATCGGCGGGGACTTCGGCATCGACCCAGGTCAGGTACAGGTCACTGGCCTGGTCCAGCAACTGGTGGAAGATCTCGCCGCCGCCGATGATGCACAGCTCGCTGGCGCCCTCGCCTTCGGCAATCGCCTTCGCCTCGTCCAGCGACGCCACCGCACGCATGCCCTCGAACGGCACTTGGCCGCTGCGGGTCAGCACCAGGTTGGTCCGCCCCGGCAGCACGCGGCCGATCGACTCGGCCGTCTTGCGCCCCATCAGGATCGGCTTGCCCAGGGTGAGCGCCTTGAAGTGCTTGAAGTCATCCGGCAGGTGCCAGGGCATGGCATTGCCCTGGCCGATGCCACGGTTGCGGTCCAGCGCCACGATCATCGACAGCTTCAGGGCGCTCATACCGCTACCGGCGCCTTGATCGCCGGATGCGGGTCGTAGCCGTCGATGCGGATGTCGTCGAACTGGAAGCCGAACAGGTCGGTCACCTCCGGGTTCAACCACAGCTTCGGCAGCGCGCGCGGCGCGCGCGACAGCTGCTCGCGGGCCTGCTCGAAGTGGTTCGAGTACAGGTGCGCATCGCCCAGCGTGTGCACGAAGTCGCCCACGCCCAGGCCGGTGGCCTGCGCCACCATGTGGGTCAGCAGCGCGTAGCTGGCGATGTTGAACGGCACGCCAAGGAAGATGTCACCGCTGCGCTGGTACAGCTGGCAGCTGAGCTTGCCGTCCACCACGTAGAACTGGAACAGGTTATGGCATGGCATCAACGCCATCTGCGAAAGCTCGCCCACGTTCCAGGCACTGACCACCAGCCGGCGCGAATCGGGGTTGCGCTTGATCTCGTCCACAAGCCACTGCATCTGGTCGATCTGGCGGCCGTCGGCGGTGGCCCAGCTGCGCCACTGCTTGCCGTAGACCGGGCCGAGGTCCCCGTTCTCGTCGGCCCACTCGTCCCAGATGCGTACCTGGTTGTCCTTCAGGTAGCCGATGTTGGTGTCGCCCTTCAGGAACCACAGCAGCTCGTGGATGATCGAGCGCAGGTGCAGTTTCTTGGTGGTGACCAGCGGAAAGCCTTCGGTGAGGTCGAAGCGCATCTGCCAGCCGAACACGCTGCGGGTGCCGGTACCGGTGCGATCACTCTTGTCGGCGCCGTGTTCGAGCACGTGCGCCAGCAGGTCCAGGTAGGGCTTCATGCCTTGCCCTCGGCAGCCACCGGCAACTGCGGCTGCAGCACCGGCGCGCGGCGCGACATCACCAGCAGCACCAGGCCGAAGGCGATCAGCGGCAGGCTGAGGATCTGGCCACGGGTCAGCCAGTCGAAGGCCACGTAGACGCCGTTGTCCGGCATGCGCACGAACTCCACCGCGAAGCGGAACAGGCCGTACATCAACGCGAACAGGCCACCCACCAGGTAGCGGTGGCGCGGCTTGGCCGACACCGCCCACAGCACCACGAACATCACCAGGCCTTCCAGGAACGCTTCATACAGCTGCGACGGATGGCGGGCGTACGGGTTCAATGCGCCGGTGGCGAACTGCGCCTGCAGCGTCGCGTGGTCGAGCTGGTTCAGCGGGGCCGGCAGGCCGGACGGGAACACCACGCCCCAGGTCCCGTCGGTGTACTTGCCCCACAGCTCGGCGCCGATGAAGTTGCCGATGCGGCCGAAGCCCAGGCCCAGTGGCACCAGCGGCGCCATGAAATCCATGGTGTCGAAGAAATGCAGCTTGTGCTTGCGCGACCACCACCAGCAGGCGCCCAGCACGCCGAGCAGGCCACCGTGGAAGCTCATGCCGCCGTCCCACACCTTGAACAGCAGCAGCGGGTTGTGCAGGAAATCGCCCAGCGCGTAGAACAGCATGTAGCCGATGCGCCCGCCCAGCACCACGCCGAGCATGGCGTAGAACAGCAGGTCGGAGAAGCCGTTGGCATCGACGCCCGGCAGGCGCCCCGCGGCAATGCGCGTGCGGCCCAGCAGCCACGCTGCGGTGAAGCCGAGCAGGTACATGATGCCGTACCAGTGCACCTTGATCGGCCCCAGCGAAAGGGCGATGGGGTCGATGTCGTGGAAATAGATCATGGAAAACGCCTGGCGGGAGTACGGGTATTTTAGCGTCCCTGCCCCGCCCGGGGCCGGAGCCGGCACGGGCGGAGGACCACGCCGCAGATCAGGGTTCAGTCCAGGATCTGCGGCGCGTCAGGCAACGCGTCATGCTCGGACCGCATCGAGGCCGGAAAGTGCCCTTCGATCAGGCTGGAGACCTCGTCGATGGCATCCTGCAGTGCCTCGACCGGATGGGCGCCGCGCAGGCCCTCGCGCAGGTGGGTGCAGACCCGCTGCCACTGCGCCGGGCTGACCCGGCCGTGCAGGCCACGGTCGGCAACGATCTCGATCGCGTGATCGGCCAGCAGCAGGTAGATCAGTACGCCGTTGTTGTGGGCGGTATCCCAGGTTCGCAGGCGCGCAAAGGCATGCTCGGCGGCCTGGCGCGGGGTCACCCTGTGCCACAGCGCACCCAGCGGCAGGTCCGCTTCCACCGCGAACATCACCTGCCCGCCGTGGCGCTGCTCACCGGCCGCGATGGCCCCGGTGATCGCCTGCAATGTGGCAGGTGGGAACGCACGCCGCACCGAGGGCGAGAATACATGGCGGAATAGACGTTGGATCATCACCAGCCTCCCGAAGCGCCACCGCCACCGGAACGGCCGCCGCCACCGCCCCAGCCACCACCACCACCAAATCCACCGCCCCCGCCGAAACCGCCTCCGCCACCCCAGCTGCCACCGCCCCAACCGCCACCGCCGGCAAAGCGACCCGGGTGGCCGGACAGCATCGCCACGATCAGGCCGACCACGCCGGCCAGGCCACTGGCCAGCAGCGTGGAGGTGAACAGGAATGCTGCCAGCGCCGCACCCGCGCCGCCGAGCAGGCCGCGCAGCGGACGCGGCACGCGCGAGAACACGCCGCGCAGGATGCTGCCGGCGAACACGCCGATGAACAGCGCCAGGAACCAGGTATCGCCACCACCACCGGGCTCGCGCCCGCGATGGCCGCTGACCGGTGCCGGCAGCGGTTCGCCGTCGATCAGCTTGACCAGCACCGCCGTGGCATCGGTGATGCCGCCGGCATAGTCGCCGCTGCGGAAGCGCGGGACCAGGTATTCCTGGATCACCCGGTTGGCGATGGCATCGGGAATGGCGCCTTCAAGACCGTAGCCCGGCTCGATGCGCACGCGCCGGTCATCCTTGGCCACCACCAGCAGCACGCCGTCATCCACGCCCTTGCGGCCGATCTGCCATTGGTCGAAGACCCGCGTGGTGTACTGCGCGATGTCCTCCGGCTGGGTGGTGGGCACCACCAGCACCTGCAGCTGGCTGCCCTTGCGCTGCTGCAGCTCGATCGCCTGCTGCACCAGCGCCTGCTTCTGCGTGGCGTCCAGCGTGCCGGTGGTATCGACCACCGGCGAGTCCAGCGCAGGAATCGGCGCCAGCGGCTGTGCCTGCGCTGCCAACGGCAGCCACAGCAGCAGGGCCAGCAGCGCAGTGGCCAGGCGCATCGGTCAGTGGCCCGGCTGCGGTGCCGGCTGCTGCTGCGGCGCGTTGCCGAAATCGACCGCTGGCGCGTTGGAAATCTGCGCTTCGTTGTCCACCGTGAAGTTCGGCTTGGTCTTGTAGCCGAAGATCTTGGCGGTGACCACCTGCGGGAACGAACGGATGTAGGTGTTGTAGTCCTGCACCTGCTGGATGTAGCGGCCGCGCGCAACCGTGATGCGGTTTTCGGTGCCTTCCAGCTGGGCCTGCAGGTCGCGGAAGTTCTGGTCGGACTTCAGCACCGGGTAGTTCTCGGTGACCACCAGCAGCCGCGACAGTGCGCTGCCGAGTTCACCCTGGGCCTGCTGGAACTGCTTGAGCGAGGCTTCGTCGTCGGCGTTGACGTTGATCTGGCCGACGCGCGAACGGGCGTTGGTGACTTCGGTCAGCACGCGCTCTTCCTGGCTGGCAAAGCCCTTCACCGTCTGCACCAGGTTGGGCACCAGATCGGCGCGGCGCTTGTACTGGTTGAGCACTTCGGACCAGCTGGCCTTGACCGCCTCATCCTTCTGCTGGATGGCGTTGTAGCCGCAGCCGGACAGCAGGGAGACCAGCAGCATCAGGGGCAGGACACGGGTGAACAGGCGCATGGCGGAGGTTCCGGGTGGGCTTGGCACCGAGCATGCCACGGTTCGGGTGAAAGACCGGCCATCGGGCACTGCCCCCTCCGCGGTGCTGTGTTTGCTGGATATCGGGGTTGGCCGGGAGGGTGGGTTGGCTGGGGGACGCCGTGAATACGTCCATGTAGGCTCGGTCGCGCCATCCATGGCGCTCACGCCCCCAGCCAACCCACCCTCCCGGCCACGGACAATTTCCTGCACACCGCGGGAAGATCAAAAGAAAAAATGAAAAGCAAAAGCCGGTTCTTCAGGCATTCGTGTCGACCAAGGTCGACAGCTACCAGAGCGGGGCGCCGTTGCGACAGATCGCGGGAATCTGTCGAAGGCGGGGTGGGTCCGGTTGAGGGGGCGTGAGCCGCATGGATGCGGCGACCGAGCTTACATGGACGTACTTGCAGCGTCCCCCTCAACCGGACCCACCCCGCCAACCCACGGAATGCAGGCTTTTGCCGTTGACGTTGATTCAGCGGGTGCAGGGCTGCAAGCCCTGCCGTAAACCCTCTCCCCTCAGCAGGCCTCAGCCACCGCAGTGCGGGGACGCCCCAGCCACGCCAGCAGCAGGCCCGATGCCGCCAGCAGGCCACCGGCCACCGGAATCGCGGCATAGCCCAGGCCCGAGCTGATCACCGCACCGCCCAGCGCCGCACCCACCGCATTGCCCAGGTTGAACGCACCGACGTTGATCGACGACGCCAGGCCCGGCGCCTCGCTGGCCGCCTGCATCACCCGGATCTGCAGCGGCGGTACGAGGGCGAAGGTCGCCGCGCCGAACAGCAGCACACCGAGGGCGGCGGTGGCGTGGCTCATGAAGGCCAGCGGCAGCACGAACATCAGCACCGCCAGGACGGCCAGCAGGATCCGTGTCGCGCCATCCAGCGACCAGTCGGCCATGCGCCCACCGATGCCGTTGCCGAGGGTGAAGCCGATGCCGATCAGCGCCAGCGAGATCGCGATGAAGGTATTGGAGGCGCCGGTCAATTCGGTCAGCACCGGTGCGACGTAGGTATAGAGGGTGAACATGGCACCGGCGCCGAGCACGGTGGTGGCCATCGCCAGCAGCACCGGCGGCTGCAGGATCGCCTTCAGTTCGCGGCGCACGTCCGGGCGCGGCCCCGGTGCAGATGCCGGCAGCGCGAAGCCCAGCGCGGTGATTGCGATCAGGCCCAGCGCCGCAGTACCGGCGAAGGACAGGCGCCAGCCCAGCTGCTGGCCGACCCAGGTCGCCAGCGGCACGCCGCCGATGTTGGCGATGGTCAGGCCCATGAACATGGTGGCCACGGCGGCAGCCTGCTTTTCCTTCGGCACCAGGCTGGCGGCGACCACCGCACCGATGCCGAAGAAGGCGCCGTGGTTGAGGCTGGTGACCAGGCGCGACAGCAGCAGCAGCCCGTAGTTCGGCGCCAGCGCGGACAGCAGGTTGCCGACCACGAAGATGGACATCAGCAGCATCAGCGCGGTGCGCTTGCCGAAACGGCCCATCAGCAGGGTCATCACCGGCGCGCCCAGCATCACGCCCACGGCGTAGGTGGTGATCAGCATGCCGGCGGTGGGGATGCCAACGCCCACGCCGTCGGCGATGACCGGCAACAAGCCCATCGGGGCAAATTCGGTGGTTCCAATGGCGAAGGCGCCAACAGCAAGCGCCAGCAAGGCGGCTCTGGAATTCATGGGGGTTTCCTGGGGGGCGGGAATCGGGAGTGCGTAGCCTGCGCGCTTTGCTGCGCCAGATTAAGCCTCGGCCCGGGAAAACACTGTTGATCCTGATTCACAAGTGAAGGCCGGAACGCCGCCGCAAGTGCAAAAACCGCAGCGCCGTTCGTTGTAGAGCCGCGCCCCACAACGCAGAACCCCCGGCCAGGCCGGGGGTTCTGGGACACACGTGCCAATGGCGCGCTTACCAGTTGCCGGCGCCCGGCACGTTGTGTTCGCGGGCGCGGCGGCGCATCAGCAGGTTCAGCCACTCCACCAGCACCGAGAAGCCCATCGCGGCGTAGATGTAGGGCTTGGGCACGTGCACGTCCAGGCCGTCCAGGATCAGCACCGCACCGATCATCAGGATGAAGGCCAGGGCCAGCATCTTCACGGTCGGGTTGGCGTCGATGAAGCGGCCCAGCGGGTTGGCGGCCAGCAGCATCACCAGCACCGACAGCAGGATGGCCGCCACCATCACCGGGATGTGGTCGGCGATGCCCACGGCGGTGATCACCGAGTCGAGCGAGAACACGATGTCGATCACCGCGATCTGGGCGATCACGTAGCCGAACACGGCCGAGGCCTTGGTGGTGCTGGGGTCTTCGTCCTCGCCACCGCTGATCAGTTCCTTGATCTCCATGCAGCCCTTGATGATCAGGAACAGGCCACCAACGATCAGTACCAGGTCGCGGATGGAAATGCCCATGCCGGCCACGGTGAACAGGTTGGCCGCCATGTGCGCCAGGTAGGCCAGCGAGACCAGCAGGCCGATGCGGGTGATGCAGGCCACCGCGATGCCCAGCTTGCGTGCGAACGGACGACGCTCTTCCGGCAGCTTGCTGACCGCGATGGAAATGAACACCAGGTTGTCGATGCCGAGCACGATTTCCAGCGCGCTGAGCGTGAACAGGGTCACCCAGGCATTGGGGTCGGCGAGGAACTCAAAGGACATGGAAACTCTTCAAGGCAGTGGGGGAATGGGGTTTCAGCCGTAGCTGCCGGCCAGCGCGTGCGGAACCACGACCAGCGCCCAGCACAGCAGCACGTTCATCATCAGCACGAACACCGCTGCCGAGCCCATGTCCTTGGCGCGGCCAGCCAGCTCATGGATCTCGCTGCCGTAGCGTTCGATCACCGCTTCGATGGCCGAGTTGGCAAGCTCCATCGCCAGCACCAGCAGCATCGAGCCGATCAGCAGCGCGCGTTCGACCGGGGTCTGGCCCAGCCAGATCGCGACCGGAGTCAGCATCACCAGCAGGTATACCTCCAGCCGGAACGAGGACTCGTGCAGCCAGGCGGCGCGCAGCCCCTGCCAGGACCAGCGGGCGGCCTGGAAGATGCGGCGCGGGCCGCGGGGCATGTGGCCGAACTGATCAGCCACGGGTGGAACATCCAGCAACAGGGGCGCGGCGCAGCGACCGCTCAGACGCACGGCAGGAAATCATGGGTGCACAGGAATAGGCAGATGGCCGCCATTTTGCCACAAGGCCGCCAACCGCACCCCGCACCGGCCCGCTGAACGGCCTGCCAGGGGCAAGCACCGGGCTGGGCCGTGCTTCTATGATGGAGGTCCCCTTGCCTGCTGGAGCGCCTGATGTCCCGTCGCCGTACCTGCCTGCTGATGCTGGGCCTGCTGACTGCCGCACCGCTTGCCCAGGCCCTGAGCCCGGCCAGGCCGCCGCAGGTGCCCGAACAGGTCTCCAATGTGGCCTGGGCCGGCGACATGGCCCGCTTCGCCAGCGCCGACCAGGCCAACCCGCCGCCGCGTGGTGGCATCGAGTTCATCGGCAGCTCCTCGATCCGCTTCTGGGAGAGCCTGGCCACCGACTTCCCCGGCCAGCCGGTGTTCAACCGCGGCTTCGGCGGTTCGGAAGTGCGCGACAGCACCTGGTATGCCGGCCAGATCGTGGTGCCGTATGCGCCGTGCAAGGTGTTCTTCTACGCCGGTGACAACGACCTCAACAGCGGCCGCAGCGCCGTGCAGGTGCGCGACGATGTGGTCGCCTTCGTGCAGCGCGTGCACCGCGACCTGCCAAAGACCAGGGTCGAGTACCTGTCCATCAAGCCGAGCCCGTCGCGCGCGCACCTGCTGCCGGCAATCAAGGAAGCCAACGCGCTGATCAAGGCCGCGCTGGCCAGGCTGCCCAACACCGGCTTCACCGACATCTACACGCCGATGCTCGGCGCCGACGGCCAGCCGGATGCGACGCTGTTCCGCGAGGACATGCTGCACATGACCCCGGCCGGCTATGCGATCTGGACCAGGGCGCTGGCGCCGAAGGTCAACTGCAACTGAGGCACTGTGGACGTCGGGCATGGCCCGGCGCTACCGCACCCCATCCACGCATGGCCTGGATCTACCGACATTTCAGCGGGATGGGGTCAGAGCCGGTTGCGCCGCAACGGGATCCGACCCCGGCAGGTCGCCGCGTTACCGGAAGACCACCGTGGCTTCGGTGCCCTTGCCCGGCTGGCTGGCCAGGCTGACCTTCCAGCCGAAGCGGTCGCACAGCCGGCGCACGATCGACAGGCCCAGGCCGGTGCCCTGCGGGCGGCTCGGCTCGGCGCGGTAGAAGGGTTCAAACGCGCGCGACAGCGCCTCGGCGGACATGCCGATGCCGGTGTCGCGCACCACCACCCGGTCATTGAGCACGTGCACGTCGATACGCCCTTCGTCGGTGTAGCTGCAGGCGTTGCGCACCAGGTTGCTGACCACCACCTGCAGCACCCGCGGCGGCGCGTGCAGCTGCACCGGGCCTTCGCTGTGCAGGTGCACTGACACCAGACGCGTACCCAGCAGTTCGTTGGCGTTGTCCACCTCGTAGCGGACGATGTCGTTGACGTCGAACAGCTCGATCTGGGGTTCGACGTCGGCCTCGCGGGCCAGGATCAGGAACGCGTCGATCACCGCTTCCATGTCACGGCCGGCGCGCTGGATGCGCTGCAGGCTGCGGCGCAGGCGCGGCTGCAGGGTTTCATCGCCCAGGGCCATGTCGCTGGCCACACGGATGACGGTCAACGGCGTGCGCAGCTCGTGGCTCGCATCGCGGGTGAAATTGCGCTCGCGCGCCACATGCGCGCTGACCCGGTTGGCCAGCGAATGCAGCGCGGCCGCCAGCTGCCGGGTCTCGCCCTGCATGTCCGCGGGCAGCTTGTTCGGTTCCAGGTCGGCCGCCTCCGGGTGACCCGGGTCCCAGCGCGAGACGCGCCGTGCCAACCAGTTCACCGGCGACACCAGGCGCTTGGAGGCCCGGTAGGTGACCCAGCTGGCGCCATACACCGCCAACAGGGTCAGCAGCACCGGCACGATGCCGAACCAGAACGCCAGCATCTCCGCACGCGAACGCAGGAACACCAGGTACAGGCGGCCGGCCGGACGCACATCGACCAGTACCAGCTGGTCATCCTTGGGCAGCTCGTGGAAACCGGGTTCCAGGTTGCGCAGGTTGGCCGGCAACGACAGCGCCGACTGCCCGCTTTCCAGCAGGTAGCCGCGGATGTTCTGGGTGTTGGGCGGTGGCTGCACCGGCGAGGCCTCGTGCAGCGTCCAGTAATAGGCCGCTTCCTCGCGCAGGGCGGCGCCGACCAGGCTGTGCTTGATCACCAGCGAAACCAGCCAGGCACCGAGCAGGATGCCCAGGCTGGCCAGGACTGCCTGCAGGATGAAGGCGATACGGATCTTGCGCGGCAGGCCGTGCGGCATTGCGGGGTCCCGGTCAGAGCGCTGCGATTATAGGCAGCGCGCTGCGCCGTAGTCGTGCACGGAGGATGACCGGCGGCAGTGCCGGCCGGTCATCCGTGCCCGGTGCGGGGTCGTTGCCCGGCCGGGCCTGATGCTGCACCGGCCTGGCCCCGATCAGGCCATCGGCTGGGCGATATCGGCAATGCGGTAACCGGCGCTCTGCACGGTGTGCAGCAGCGGACGGTCGAACGGCTTGTCGATGATCTTGCGCAGGTTGTACAGATGGCTGCGCAGGGTGTCCGAATCCGGCAGGCCATTGCCCCAGATCTCGCGTTCGATCTCCTGGCGGGTGACCACGCGCGGCGATTCGCGCATCAGGATGGTCAGCAGGCGCAGGCCGATCGGCGACAGCTGCAGTTCGGTACCGGCACGGGTGGCCCGCATGCTGACCGGATCGAGCACCAGGTCGGCGACCTTCAGCACTTCCGAACCCACCTGGCGGCGTTCACGGCGGATCAGCGCGCGCAGGCGGGCTTCCAGCTCCTGGATCGCGAACGGCTTGGTCAGGTAGTCATCGGCGCCGAAACCGAGGCCGGTGAGCTTGTCGTCCAGCGTGTCGCGTGCCGTGAGCATCAGCACCGGGGTGGACTTGCGCGCATCGTTGCGCAGGCGACGGCATACTTCGATGCCATCCAGGCGCGGCAACATGAGGTCGAGCACCACGACGTCATAGCTGTTCTCCGCCGCAAGGCGGTAGCCATCCAGGCCGTCCTGTGCATAGTCGACTTCGAAGCCGCGACCTTCCAGGTATTCCCCGATCATCTCGGAGATGTTGCGGTTGTCTTCGACCACCAGCACCAAGCCGGAGGTCTCCTTCGTCTGACGCATGTGATTCCCTCTAACTTCAGCTTTGTGAAACATGCCGGATCGACGGTGGACGCGATGTGAAGTTCCGTCAAGAGGGTTGTAAATCGTTCAGAGCAGGGGCCGCAGCAGTGGCCAGACGTTGTCCAGCACCCTCGATTGCGCCTGCGCCGTGGGGTGCAGTCCATCGGGCTGCATCATGCCCGGCTGCAGGGCCACGCCCTCCAGCAGGAACGGCAGCAGCGGCACCTTGTACTGCGTGGCCAGCGCCTTGTAGGCCGCCGCCAGGCGCTGGCGGTAAGCGGGCCCATAGTTGGGCGGCACGTCGATGCCCAGCAGCAGCACCCTGGCGCCGGCCTTCTGGCTGGCCTGTACCATCTTTTCCAGGTTGCCCTGCACCTGTGCCGGGGTCAGCCCGCGCAGCGCGTCGTTGCCGCCCAGCGCGATCACCACCACCGTCGGCTTTTCCTTCGCCAACAGGCCCGGCAGGCGGGTCAGCGCGCCGGCCGTGGTTTCCCCGCTCATGCTGGCATTGACGATGCGCGCCGGTGTTTTCGACTGTTGCCTGACCCGCTGCTGCAACAGGCTGACCCAGCCGGCGTCGGCAGGGATATTGTGGGCAGCACTGAGGCTGTCGCCGAGCACCAGCACCGTGCCTGCCGGGTCTTTGGCTCCGGCCAGCCCGGGCAGCAGCAATCCCAGCAGCAGCACCATCATCGCGCCGGCTCGCCGGCTCCATCCCGTCTTGCGCATTGGAGTCTCCTCATCGACAGCCTGTCCCCCCGCAGCACGCCCGTCGCCATCGCCGTCGACCAGGTCGGCAAGTCCGTGCAGGGCCCGGAGGGTGAAGTCCACATACTGGACAACATCACCCTGACCGTCCATGAAGGCACCAGTGTGGCCATCGTCGGCGCTTCGGGGTCCGGCAAGACCACCCTGCTCGGCCTGCTGGCCGGACTGGACCTGCCCAGCCGCGGCCACGTCGCGCTGGCGGGCCAGAACCTGGGCGACCTGGATGAAGAAGCACGGGCCCAGCTGCGCGCGCGTGCGGTCGGCTTCGTGTTCCAGAGCTTCCACCTGCTGCCGGCGCTGACTGCCGCCGAGAATGTCGCGCTGCCGTTGGAACTGGCCGGACGCGAGGACCGCGCGCGGGTGGACGAGGTGCTGGCGCAGGTCGGCCTGGCCCATCGCGCCCGCCACTACCCGCGCCAGCTGTCCGGCGGCGAGCAGCAGCGCGTGGCGCTGGCACGTGCCTTCGTCACCCGTCCGCGCATCCTGTTCGCCGACGAACCGACCGGCTCGCTGGACCACGCCACCGGCCAGCACATCAGCGACCTGCTGTTCGAACTCAACGCCGGCAGCGGCACCACCCTGGTCCTGGTCACCCACGACCTGCGCCTGGCCCAGCGTTGCCAGTACATCCACCGCATCGATGACGGCCGCCTGCTGCCGGTCGAGCGTGGGGCACAGGCATGAACGTGCTGCGCCACGCGTGGCGCGCGCTGCGCCGCGAGGCGCTGGCCGGCGACCTGCTGACCGTGTTCGCCGCGCTGGTGCTGGGCGTGGCGGTGATGACTGCGGTGGGCACGCTGGTGAACCGGGTCAACCTGGCGCTGACCGGCAGCGCGGCGGAAATGCTCGGCGGCGACCTCGGCATCGCCGGGCGCGATGATCCGCCGCAGGCATTCGCCGACGAGGCGCAACAGCGCGGCCTGGCGCATACCCGCATCGCCAGTTTCGGCAGCGTGCTGTTCAACGGCGATGCCAGCCAGATGGCCAGCATCAAGGCGGTACAGGCAGGTTATCCACTGCGCGGCACGCTGCGGGTCCGGGCCACGCCCGGCGGTGCGTTGATCGCCGATGCCGGCATGCCGCCCAAGGGCCAGGCCTATGCCGACCCACGCCTGCTGCAGGGGTTGGGGCTGAAGGCCGGCGATGACCTCGAGTTCGGCGCCGGCACGCTGCGCATCGCCGGCATCATCGAGGCCGAGCCGGACAGCGGTGGCGACCTGCTGACACTCTCGCCCACCCTGCTGGTCAACCGCGCTGATGTGGAGGGCACCGGCCTGCTCGGCCCGGGCAGCCGTATCAACTACCGGCTGATGTTCGCCGGCGCAGCGGAGCCGATCGCGGCGCTGCGCCAGTGGCTGCTGCCGCAGGCGAAAGGCCTGCGCCTGCTGAGCGTGGACGACACCCAGCGTGGCGTGCGCCAGGCATTCGATCTGGCCGGGCGCTTCCTCGGCCTGAGCGCGCTGCTGGCGGTACTGCTGGCCGGTGTGGCCACCGCGCTGGCGGCCAACCGCTTCGCCCTGCGTCGCATCGACCAGGTGGCGATCCTGCGCTGCCTGGGCGCACGCCAGCGCGACATCCTGCTGGGCCTGGCGCTGCAGCTGCTGATGCTGGCGGTGCCAGCCTGTGCGCTCGGCATCGGCCTGGGCATGGCCGCGCAGGAAGGCCTGGTGCAGGTGCTGGGCAGCCTGGTGCCGCAGCGCCTGCCGCTGCCGGAAGCGATGCCGGCGCTGACCGGTGCCGGCATCGGCCTGCTGCTGCTGTTCGGCTTCGGCCTGCCACCGCTGCTGCGCCTGCGCGGGGTGCCGCCGATGCGGGTGCTCAACCGTTCCTTCGCCGCCCTGCCGCCGGCGTCGCTGCTGGCCTATGTGGCGGCGCTGGCGGTCAGCCTGCTGCTGGCGGTGCAGGTCACCGGCGATCTGAAACTGGCGCTGTGGGTGCTGGGCGGCCTGGCCGCGCTGGCGCTGGCGGCCGGTGCGGTCGGCTTCGTGCTGCTGCAGCTGCTGCGCGGCCTGCAGCACCGCCTGCATGGCAACTGGCGGTTGGGCCTGGCCGCGCTGACCCGGCGCCGGCTGCTGGCGGTGATGCAGCTGGTGGGGCTGTCGCTGTCGCTGTGCGCGTTGTTGCTGCTGGCGGTGACCGGACCCGGCCTGCTGCAGCAGTGGCGCGAGCGCCTGCCTGCGGATACGCCGAACTACTTCCTGATCAACATCCAGCCCGAACAACGCGACGGTGTGCTGGCCGCATTGCGTGGACTGGGCGCCGGCGACGCCAGTATCGAGCCGATGGCGACCGGCCGCCTGATCGCGATCAACGGCAAGCCGCCGCTGCGCGTGGACCAGGCCGCCGCCGAGGGGAACGGCGCGAACAACGGCCCGCGCGAGGACGACGACGAGAACCGGCCGCTGAACTTCAGCTGGCGCAGCAGCTTCCCACCCGCCAATGCGCTGCTGGAGGGCCGCTTCTGGCAGGCCGGCAGCACCGCGGCGGAAGCCTCGGTGGAAACCAGCTGGGCGCGGCGCTACGGCGCGCACCTGGGTGATCGCATTACGATTTCCGTAGGCGAGCAGCAGCGCGAGTTCACCGTCACCAGCATCCGCAAGGCGGACTGGAACACATTCCGCCCGAATTTCTTCGTGCTGTTGAACCCGAATGCGGTGGGCGATACCCCGCACAACCTGCTGTCGGCCTTCCATCTGCCGTCCGGCAACGCGGCCGGGCTGGGCGAGCTGGTGCGCGCGCAGCCGAACCTGTCGCTGCTGGACGTGGACGCGGTGATCTCGCAGGTGCGCGATGTGATGGAGCGCGTGGCGCAGGCAGTGCAGCTGGTGATGGTGTTCAGCCTGCTGGCCGGCGTGCTGGTGCTGCTGGCGGCGCTGCAGGCCACCGCCGGCGAGCGCCGCTACGACAGCGCGGTGCTGCGCACGCTGGGCGCGACCCGGCGCCAGCTGCGCGGCGCGGTGCTGGTGGAGTTCGGCGCGCTGGGCACGCTGGCGGCGTTGCTGGCGGTGGGCGCGGCCGCAGCGATCGGCGTGGCGGTGTCGCAGAAGGTGTTCGAGCTGCCCTTGCTGCCACCGTGGCCGGGCCTGCTGATCGGCGGCGTGGTCGGCATCGGCTTGAGCCTGCTGGCGGGCTGGTGGGGTACGCGGGCGATCCTGCATACGCCGCCGGCATTGGCACTGCGCGAGGCCTGAGGAGACCGTGACACGCTACGGGTGGGGCCGGCTGTACGCTGCGCGCCCCACCTGAGCGCATCCACACAAGGCGTGGGTCTACTGACGAATGGCCGGGATGATGGACGCCTGTTGCTGCGCCCAGGCCACGGTCGTGCTCATCGCGCGCTGCACGCCCAGAAGCGTTATGAACAGGCAGAGCTCGTCCTTCTCCTCGTTATCCCCTACCCGCTTGCGGACTTCGCTGTATTCAGGCGGGCTGTCAAAAATGACGATACGAACGATGTTGCCGCTGGGCAGGTGCTTGGCGGAGAAGATCGGATTGGCATCGCGATCCTTAGTGCCATCGACGAAGAACGTGTTGTAGTGCGGGCTGCGGAAGTCTTCAATGCGCAGGCTTGCCGCGTTGATTGCCTTCATGAAGTGGTCGTGGATATGCCGTTCAAGACGATCATAGACCTGCGGATCGGACAGATAGGCATCGAACATCCGGCGTTCTGGCACGACCATCAGCAAGCCTCGTTTCCATGCATTGGAATCGCAAAGACACGAACAACTTCGTAACCGGGAGGGCCATTGGTGCGGCTTTCGCAGAAGCGAAAACCCGCGAGCAGGCCAGCATCCTCGACAACGGAGCGCACGGCGTCGATTTCCGTCGAGGTGTTGCTGCCGCTTTCGTGCCAGCGCCGGGCTCCAAATGCGACCCCCTCGGAACCTGGATAGTAGAAAACGTTGGGGAGCAGCACGCCCTCTTCCGCATACAGCTCGAAATCGGTGAAGCTCAATGCGATAAACATCTTCGCTCCGGCTGGATCGCGCGCGCAGCCGGCAATACGAACGGTCGCCAGAACATGCATGCAGAGACTGAACAGATAAGCCGATGTCCATCGAGGCCCAATACGCGCGAGCAGCCCGTCTATCCGCTGGGTTCGCGAAACAAGTGCGGCTTCCTCGAAGTCATCGATTTCGAGAAAGAAGCTGTCGATATCATCGCAGGCTTCGCCGGACAACATTTGACTGCACGAGGCGGAAAGCTTCATCTGCGGCGACGTTCAATGACTGCGTGGGCGGCTACCCTACCCCATGCGCAGAAGCCGGAAAGCGGACTCGGACAAAATCCAGCGAAATGCGTCATGTTTATGCGCACAAGGCACCAATCCGTCCGGCGACGCGCGCAGACACCGCATCGCGTCACCATCGAAAGCGTGCCGAGCAAGCTCGGCACCTACCAAGAGCACATGAACGGACCGCCAAAGCCACGCCATGAGTGGATGCGGTTGTGGAGTCGAGCACAGCTCGACTCCACACGCGGCCTCAGTTCGGCGCCTTTTCCACGTACTTGGCGAACACCTCGTCGATCTGCTTGTCCTTCACCTTTTTGCCGGACTGGATCGCTTCGGCCTGGGTGAACAGCGGAATGATCATCGCCATGCCATCGATCTTGGTCTTCAGGTGCACGCCCGGGGCCTGGCCGAGGAAGCCGTCCCAACGCTGGCGCACCTTGGCCCAGTAGCCGGCAGTGGCCTTCCAGTAGTCACGCGCCGGGGTGAAGTCGACCTCGGTGGTCTTCACGTAGTCGTTGAAGCCGAACTCGCGTGCGATCTCCACCTGGCTGCCGTCGGCGTTGCGCTGCACCTTGGTGTTGAACTGCTCGTGGGTCCAGCCATTGGGCGTGAGCGTGTGGCGGTTGACGACGGCCAGCGCGTTGTAGTCGCTGCGCTTGGTGTACTCACGGCGCGGCAACGGGCGCCAGCTGAGGTCGCTGGTCCAGCTCGGCACGTTGTTGGTGTAGGTCCATTTGCCGGTGCCGCAGTAGCGCGGTGCGTCGCTCACTTCGTACACGCACTGGGTCCAGGCGCCCTGGTTCACCGCTGCGGGAATGCGGCGTACCTGCCAGGTCTGGTCGGCGCTGAACTCGAATCGGTTCGGTGCTTCGTAGACCCAGTCCTGGCGCCAGTGCTTGGTGATGTGGCCGCTCTTCTCGTCCAGCAGCAGGTGCTGCAGCACGATGCGCTTCGGCGTGTCCTCGACCACGATCACCAGTTCGTTGCCGCCGCTGCGCATCGCCGGGGCGCGCTCGTAGCCGGGCTTCAGCAGCACGGTCTCGTCGAATGCGAAATCGACGGTGTACTCGCCCTGCATGGCAAGGATGCTGTCGTGGTCGCGGGCGATGCCGGAGGGCTGCGCGCTGGCCACGCCGTTGGTGGCGAGCAGCAGCAGGACGCTGGCTGTCTGGAGCTTCATCGGGGTCTTCCTTCGGGGTTGCAGATGCAGTGAGAGGCCGTCCGTGGCCGACAGGCGTTCCATCGGGAAAGGGTTACAGCCGGATCAGCGGCAGGTCGCCGGGAACCCGCGGCGCCGAGCGACGTGTAGCTTCGGCGCAGCAGCAATCGTCGATCGCCAGCTCGCCTTCGGCACCTTCCAGCCGCGCGATGCGACGCGCGGTGGCTGCGCCCAGCGAGGACAACGTCGACAGGCTTGCAGCCAGGGTGCGGCCGTCGTCGGCGGCATGCAGGCGCAGCGCGCACAGTCGCCAGCGCTGGCCACCGAGATGGCCGGCCAGGCGCCGCCACAGGCGTTCGCCGACACTGCCCTCGCTGTCATGCTCCGGGCCCGGCGGCAGCGCCGCGACCAGCCGGTCCCAGGCCAGGAAATCGCTGTCGGGCAGCAGGTACAGCCGCCACACGCAGCGGCCGCGGGCATCGAGGAAACACAGGCTTTCGCGCACGCCCTCGCTGTCCACGCCCTGGCAGGCATGCACGCGTACTGCCTGGCGCCAGCCACCGAGCTCGTTGCCGTCGGCGCGGTACAGGCACAACACGGTGCCGAGCGTGGCCAGCTGTGCCGGCGTCGGCCAGGCCGCGCTGCCCTGCGCGGCGATGGCGTCGTTCCTGCGTGCGGACAAGGCTCGGCTCATGAGGTCACCAGGAAACGGCAAGGCTGGCGGAGAGGGTGCGGCCCGGGTTGGTATAGCGGTCCAGCACGCGGCTGCCCGGCGACAGCGTCGAACCCACGTTGGACCAGTCGATGTAACGCTTGTCGCCCAGGTTGAACACGCCGACGTTGAAGGTGGCGCCCGGGGCGAAGTTCCAGTGCGCCATCAGGTCGGCCACGCCGTAGCCGGCCGGGCGGTACACCGTGGCGGCGGTGACGCGGTCCTTGCGCTTGACGAAGGTACCGGCCAGTTCGACGCCCCAGGTGTCGGTGTCGTACATCAGGCCGACGGTGCCACGCAGCGGGTCGACCGAATCCAGCGGGGTGTCTTCGGTCCTGTTGTCGCCGCGCGACCAGGCCACCGAGCTGCGCAGCGCCCAGCCCTGCAGCGCCGGGCTGATCTGGCCGAAGTCGACGCCGGCCTTCATTTCGGCACCGTAGATGCGCGCATCCGCGATGTTGCGCGACTGGAACACCATCAGGCCCTGGGCGTTGGTGCCGACCAGCGATTGCGACTCGATGAAGTCCTTGTACTCGTTGTAGTAGCCGCTGAGGCTGACGTAGGCCGCTGGCGACAGGAAGCGCAGTCCCAGCTCCATGCCGTCACTGGTTTCCGGCTTCAGGTCCGGATTGGGAATGGCGGTGTAGCCGAAGGCGAAGTTGGTGAAGCCCAGGTTGACGTCGTTGTACGGCGGCGAGCGGAAGCCATGCGAATAGCCGGCAAACAGCGACCATTCGTCGGTGAAGCGATAGACCATGCCCAGCTTCGGCGAGACGCTGGTCTTGGTCAGCCTGGCCACCGCAACGCCGGGATTGTCGTCGGCGAAGATGCTGTCCACCTCCGGCTTCAGCTCGTAGCGGTCCACGCGCACGCCCGGCACCAGCGACAGCTTGCCGTTGGCCATGCGCATTTCGTCCTGTGCGTACAGGCCCAGCTCGGTGGTCTTGCTGATCGGGAAATCGCGCACCGGGAAGGCGTCGGGCAGGATGGTGGTGCTGGTCTGGCCATTGGCCAGCACCTGGTAACCGTCGCGCTTCTGGCGGATCTCGGTATGCGCGCCCTCGAAACCGTAGGTCAGCGCGTGTTCGACGCTGCCGGTGCTGAACGCCTTGTTGAACTGCGCCTGCAGGCCGTAGACGCGCTGGTCGAAGTTGAACGCGCGGTGCCGGCGGCTGCGGTTGGCGCGGTCCTCATCCGTGATCTGGGTGGTTTCGCTGTGCTGGGTATACAGCTGCCAATGCAGGCTGTCGGCGAAGCCCTTGTCCAGCGCATCCATTTCATGGGCGAACGACACGCGGGTGCGGTTCTGCGTATCGCGCGCCTTCATGCCGGTGGTGGTGGTGCGGTCGATCGAGGACAGCACGTTGGTATCGGTGTTGTCTTCGTTGCCTTCCACGGTCAGCCGGAAGCGCTGGGCCTCGCTCGGCGCATAGACCAGCTTGGCCAGGCCACTGCGACCATCGCGGTCCTGCGGGTTGGGCGCGGTGCGGGTGTTGTCGAGGCTGCGTACATCACCCTTGTTGCCGGTTTCCTGGCCCTGGCGATGGTTGATGTTGACCATGCCGCTCCAGTGTTCGCCGCCGAACGCGCTGGTCACGCCGCCGAGCAGGCCCTTCCACTCACCGTCGTAGCCGAACTTCAGGCCGACGTAGCTGTCCTTGCCATCCTTGAGGTAGTCGGCAGGATCCTTGGTGACGAAGGCGACCACACCCCCGAGCGCGTCGGACCCATACAGCGAGCTGGCCGGGCCGCGCACGATCTCCACGCGCTTGAGCGTATCCAGATCGGTGAAGTTGCGGTTGGCGTTGGAGAATGAGCCGATGTTGAAGCTGGTGGGCATGGCGATGCCGTCGGTCTGCACGCGCACGCGGTTGCCGTCCAGGCCACGGATGCGGATGCTGCCAAGGCCGAAGCGCGCGGCGCTGCGGCTGACCGACAGGCCCGGCTCGTAGCGCAGCAGATCCTTGATGTCCTGCACCAGGTGCCGGTCCATCTGCTCGCGGTCGATGACGTCCACGGTGGCCGCCACATCGCTCACCGCCCGCTCGGTGCGGGTGGCGGTGACCTGCACACGGTCGAATTCGCGCGCATCGGGCGCGGCGGTGGCCGCGGCAGCAGCATGGGCGGACAGCGGCAGGGCCATCCAGACGGCAAGGCAAAGGGCGGTAGGGCGGGTCATCGGGTTCGTTCGTCAGGCAGGGGAACCCCCGGTTACCGGCACACCCGGAGGGTGCACGCGGTAGACCGAGGGGGAGAGAGCGGGAGCGGACGGGTCGCCCACCCTGCCGGCGCGGCCGGCAGGAGGGAGGGGGGCGGGCGACCAGGCCGCGATTACTTGGTCAGGATCAGCTTGTCGTTGCTGGTGTGCCGCAGGCGATAGAAGCGGTCGCCGTGCTGGATCAGGATTTCACGACGGCCCTTGAGCAGGGCTTCGCTGTCGATGACCTCTTCCGGCGGAACGACACGGACCGGACGATCGCGGAGGGTCAGCGTTTCGGGGCGCAGCAGTACAGGTTGAGCATTCATGAGCATCTGGACTCGTGCGAGGGACGAGTCAAATGATAATGATTCTCAGTTGACAATCAACAACCATTCTCAATTTGATTGATGAGATTAATGATCGAATTCTGAAATTCGATAGATCATGCCAATCAAATGGCGACGCAGCCGTGTAGAGTCGACTCTACCGAGGCCCCCGAGGCCCGGTCGGCCCCCGGGTTCAGGCGAAGGCGGCTTCGACGTCGGCCCAGCCGGCGGCGTCGACCTGCTCCAACACCTCCAGCGCCTGCAGGTTCTGCAGCAGCTGGCTGACCCGGCTGGCACCGAGGATCACGCTGGAGACGTTCGGGTTGCGCAGGCACCAGGCGATGGCCAGCGTGGCCGGCGTCTGCCCCAGCGCACGCGCCACCTCGCTGAAGCGGCGCACCTGGGCCAGGCGGGCCCCGGCGTCGTCACCCAGCACCAGCGCCTGCAGCCATTCCATGCCCTCGCGGCCCAGCCGCGCATCGGCCGGAATGCCCTGGTCGTACTTGCCACTCAGCAGGCCCGAGGCCAGCGGCGAGAAGATGGTGGTGCCCAGGCCGGCACCGGCATACAGCGGCGCGTACTCGACCTCGACCCGTTCGCGGTGCAGCAGGTTGTACTGCGGCTGCTCCATCGACGGGCCCTGCAGGTTGCGCGCCTCGGCGATGTCCAGCGCCTGCTGGATCTGCACTGCCGACCACTCCGAGGTCCCCCAGTAGAGGATCTTGCCTTGCCGCACCAGGGTATCCATGGCATGCACGGTCTCGGCGACCGGCGCGTCCGGATCCGGGCGATGGCAGTAATAAAGGTCCAGGTAGTCCACCCGCAGGCGCTTGAGCGCCGCATGGCAGGCGTCGGTCACATGCTTGCGCGACAGGCCGCGCTGGGTCGGCCGTGGGTCCTTGGCGCTGCCGAAGAACACCTTGCTGGAGACGCAGATGCCGTCGCGCGGCAGGCGCAGGTCGGCGATCACATCGCCCATCACCTGTTCGGCGCGGCCGTTGGCATAGCCCTCGGCGTTGTCGAAGAAGTTGACGCCGTGGTCCCAGGCGGCGGCCACCAGGTTGCGGGCCTCGTCGCGCGGGATCTGGTCACCGAAGGTCACCCAGGCGCCGAAGGACAGGGCGGAAATCGGCAGGCCGGTGGAGCCCAGGCGACGGTATTGCATGCGAATCTCCTGCTGCGGGCCCGCATCCGGGCCGGGATCGAGCCCCATTCTACCTGCCGCCGCCGGCCGCAAGCCCTTGCCGTTGCTGGCCTGATCGGTACCGATAGATGCGCGCACGCTGCTTTTTCTTGCCCCGGCCCCTGCCCTGCACTAGGCTTCCCGTTTTTCGCGACGCCCCAGGGGAGTCACTCACATGGTCGAAGGTTTGGGCAGGATCGGCTTCGGCCTGTTCGGGTTGGCGGTGCTGATCGGCATCACCTGGTTGTTTTCCAACAACAAGCGTGCGGTTGACTGGAAGCTGGTTGCCACCGGTATCACCCTGCAGATCGCGTTCGCGGCGCTGGTGATCCTGGTGCCGGGCGGCCGCGACGTGTTCGATGCGCTGGGCAAGGGCTTCGTCAAGGTTCTCAGCTTCGTCAATGAAGGCTCGGGCTTCATCTTCGGCTCGTTGATGGACACCAAGAACTACGGCTTCATCTTCGCCTTCCAGGTGCTGCCGACCATCATCTTCTTCTCGGCGCTGATGGGGGTGATGTACCACCTCAACGTCATGCAGGCGATCGTGCGCGTGATGGCGTGGTCGATCACCAAGGTGATGCGCGTGTCCGGCGCGGAAACCACCAGCGTCTGCGCCAGCGTCTTCATCGGCCAGACCGAGGCGCCGCTGACCGTGCGCCCGTACATCGCCAGGATGACCCAGTCCGAGCTGCTGACCATGATGATCGGCGGCATGGCCCACATCGCCGGCGGCGTGCTGGCGGCCTATGTGGGCATGCTCGGCGGTGGCGACCCGGCGCAGCAGGCCTTCTACGCCAAGCACCTGCTGGCAGCGAGCATCATGGCCGCACCGGCCACCCTGGTCGTGGCCAAGCTGCTGATTCCGGAAACCGGCACCCCGCTGACCCGCGGCACGGTGAAGATGGAAGTCGAAAAGACCTCCAGCAACATCATCGACGCGGCCGCTGCCGGTGCCGGTGACGGCCTGAAGCTGGCGCTGAACATCGGCGCGATGCTGCTGGCCTTCATCGCCCTGATCGCGCTGCTGAACGCCCCGTTGACCTGGATCGGCGAGGTGACCGGCCTGGCCGCTGCCATCGGCAAGCCGACCAACCTGTCGACCATCTTCGGTTACGTGCTGGCCCCGATCGCCTGGGTGATCGGTACCCCGTGGGCTGATGCCACCACCGTCGGTTCGCTGATCGGCCAGAAGGTCGTGATCAACGAATTCGTCGCCTACACCGAACTGTCGCAGATCGTGAACGGCCAGGTGGCCGGCGTGAGCCTGTCCGAGGAAGGTCGCCTGATCGCCACCTACGCGCTGTGCGGCTTTGCCAACTTCAGCTCGATCGCGATCCAGATCGGCGGCATCGGCGGCCTGGCCCCGGAACGTCGCCACGACCTGGCCAAGTTCGGCCTGCGCGCGGTGTTGGGCGGTACCATTGCCACCTTCATGACGGCGACCATCGCCGGCGTGCTGACGCACTTCAGTTGAACCCCTGGTTGAGAAAAGATTTCCTATGAGCAGCAGTGTCGTTGTCGTCGGTTCCTTCAATGTCGATCACGTGTGGCGGTGCGAGTCGCTGCCGGCACCGGGTGCGACCATTGCCGGCCGCTACAGCACCGGCCCCGGTGGCAAGGGCTTCAACCAGGCGGTCGCGGCCTGCCGCGCCGGCGCCGACACGCACTTCGTGTGCGCGCTGGGCGATGACGCTGGTGGCGCCACCGCGCGCGAGCTGGCTGCGCAGGACGGCTTCGGGCTGATCGCCGAAGCCAGCAGCGAGCCGACCGGCACTGCGGGCATCTACGTGGACGCGCGTGGCCGCAACACCATCGTGATCGGCCCGGGCGCCAACGCCGCGCTGAGCACTGATTTCCTGCAACAGCAGCAGGCCCTGCTGACCAGCGCCAAGGTGGTGCTGGTACAGCTGGAATCGCCGGTGCAGACCATCGAAGCGGCGCTGGCCACGGCCCGCGAGGCCGGTGTCACCACCGTGCTCAACACCGCACCGGCCGACGCGCCCTCGACCATTGGCCTGCTCAAGCTGGCCGATGTGATCACCCCGAACGAGACCGAGTTCGCCGCGCTGCTCGGCCGCCATGTCGGCGAGCGCGTGGATGCCAACGATGTCGCCGCACTGGATGGCGCCAGCCTGCACGCGCTGTGCCGCAAGCTGGTCGGCAACGGTACCGTGGTGGTGACCCTGGGTTCGGTGGGCGTGTTCGTGTCGCATGCCGACGAGAACCTGCGCGGCGATACCCAGCCGTACTACCGCGTGGGTGCCGAACAGGTGCAGGCGATCGACACCACCGGTGCCGGTGACGCCTTCAACGGTGCGCTGGCCGCGTCGCTGGCGCAGGTGGCCGACGCCCCGTTCGCCCGCCACGTGCGCTTCGCCAACCAGTTCGCCGGTCGTTCAACCGAGAAGGAAGGCGCTGCAGCGGCGATGCCGCGCTTCACCCCGGCCGACGCCGAAGCCAAGTAATTCCACGCCACGCGTGGATGACGAGGCCCGGGTGCACAGGCACCTGGGCCTTTCTTTTGCCCATTGCCCGGCCCCTGCGACCGCCTGTCGCATTGCCCACATCCTGTCCCTGGCCCACCATCCGCGCAGCTTCCTTGCACGGGCAGGACATGGACGGATTCCCCTGGTTGCTGTTCGCGGCCGCCGGCAGTGCCATTGCAGCCCTGCTGCATATCGGCTGCATCGCCTTCGGCGCCCCTTGGTACAGGTACTTCGGTGCTGGCCAGCGTATGGTCCGGCTGGCACAGGCCGGGCATTGGTGGCCGCCGCTGATGACCGCCGGCATTACTGCCGTGCTGGTGGCCTGGGCGCTGTACGCACTGGCCGCCGCGGGCTGGCATTCGCCGCTGCCGGCCAGTCGTCTGGTCCTGACGGGCATCGCCCTGCTGTTGCTGCTGCGCGCGGCGATGGGCTTCGGCCTGGCGCTGCTCCGGCCCGGCTACAACGGCCGGCGCTTCTGGGTAGCCAGTTCACTGGTCTGCCTCTGCCTGGGGCTGGCCTTCGCGCTGGGGACCCGGCAGGCCTGGCAGAGCTTGGGCTAGCCGCCTACCATGGCCCGCCCCTGGGGGCGGCGGAAGCAACCGTCAAGCATCTGCTGATGCCGGTACGGCATGAGGTCGGTGCCGATCGGCCTGAACCGGACCGTACCCGACACGACCGTACCGCCGCCCGCGCCCTACAATGGGCGCATGCAGATCGGCCCGTACACCATTGCCCCCAACGTCGTGCTGGCCCCCATGGCGGGCGTCACCGACAAGCCCTTCCGCCTGCTGTGCAAACGGCTGGGTGCGGGACTGGCCGCCTCGGAAATGACCATCAGCGACCCGCGGTTCTGGAACACGCGCAAGTCGATCCACCGCATGGACCATGAGGGCGAACCGGCACCGATCAGCGTACAGATCGCCGGCACCGAGCCGCAGCAGCTGGCCGAGGCCGCGCGCTACAACGTCGACCACGGCGCGCAGATCATCGACATCAACATGGGCTGCCCGGCCAAGAAGGTGTGCAACGCCTGGGCCGGCTCGGCGCTGATGCGCGACGAGCAGTTGGTGGCGCGCATCCTCGAAGCCGTGGTCAACGCGGTGGACGTGCCGGTCACGCTGAAGATCCGCACCGGTTGGGACTGTGACCACCGCAATGGGCCGGTGATCGCGCGCATCGCCGAGGACAGCGGTATCGCTGCACTGGCCGTGCACGGCCGCACCCGCGACCAGCATTACACCGGCCAGGCCGAGTACGCCACCATCGGCGAGATCAAGGCCGCACTGCGCATTCCGGTCATCGCCAACGGCGATATCGATTCGCCGCAGAAGGCCGCCTACGTGCTGCAGCAGACCGGCGTGGACGCGGTGATGATCGGCCGCTCCGCGCAGGGCCGGCCGTGGATCTTCCGCGAAGTGGCGCACTACCTGGCCACCGGCGAGGAACTGCCACCGCCGTCGCTGGCGGAAGTGCGCGACATCCTGCTCGGCCACCTGCATGCGCTGCACGCGTTCTACGGCGAACCGCAGGGCGTGCGCATCGCGCGCAAGCACCTGGGCTGGTATGCCAAGGACCGGCCGGAGAATGCCGCGTTCCGCGCGGTGGTCAACCGTGCCGAGGACCCGCAGGGCCAGATCGCGCTGACCACCGAATACTTCGACCGCCTGATCGCCGGGGAACCCGCGTTGTCATCTGCTGCCTGAGCGTACTGCCATGCCGTCGAGTCGAGCTTGCTCGACTGAATTTCCAGAGCCGTCGAGCACGCTCGACGCTACAAGAGCCCGCCCCATGACCCCGCCGATTTCCTCCCCGACCTATCTGCACGGATTTTCCGGCACCGAACAGCAGCGCCTGATGACCCAGGCCCGGCTGCTGGAATCGAGCATCTTCGGCCAGATCGACTACAGCGGCGCGCGGCGCCTGCTGGAAGTCGGCAGTGGCGTCGGTGCGCAGACCGAGATCCTGCTACGCCGCTTCCCCGAGCTGCACGTGACCGGCGTGGACCTGAGCGAAACGCAGCTGGCCACCGCGCGCGAGAACCTGGCGCGCACGCCGTGGTGCAGCGACCGATACACCCTGCAGCAGGCCGACGCCGGCGAGCTGCCGTTCGAGGCACGCAGCTTCGACTCGGCGTTCCTGTGCTGGGTGCTGGAACACGTGCCTTCACCGGCGCGGGTGCTGAGCGAAGTGCGCCGCGTGCTGGCTCCGGGTTCGCCGGTCTACATCACCGAAGTGATGAATGCCTCGTTCCTGCTCGACCCGTACTCGCCGCACATCTGGCGCTACTGGATGGCCTTCAACGACTTCCAGTACGACCATGGCGGTGACCCGTTCGTCGGTGCAAAGCTGGGCAACCTGCTGCTGGCCGGCGGCTTCCGCGACGTGCACACCGAGATCAAGACCATCCACCTGGACAACCGCGAACCGGCGCGTCGCAAGACGATGATCGCGTTCTGGGAACAGCTCCTGCTGTCGGCCGCCGACCAGCTGCTGCAGGCCGGCTCGGTGGACGAGGAAACCGTGGAAGGCATGCGCCGCGAGTTCCGCCTGGTGCAGAACGACCCGAACGCCGTGTTCTTCTACTCGTTCGTCCAGGGCCGCGCCACGGTGTATTGATCCGGTGTTCTGCTGTCGATCGGGGCCGTAGAGCCACGCCATGCGTGGATCCACTGATCAATGCACGGCGGTGTGGTCGGCCGCGCCCCGCGCCGCCGCCGGCTCCTGCCAGATCCGCTGCCACATCGCCGCCAGGCGGCGACCGGCGTCGGCACGCGCGGCGGGACTGCTGTAGTCCACCCGCACCTGCTCGGGAACGATCGCCCGCCACTGCCCGTCGGCCTGCCCGGCCACAACGAAGTTGAAGGTGTAGTCCGGCTCCAGCCCCATGCGCAGGTCACTCAGCACCAACCGGCCGTCAACCACCTGCGCACGCATGAAACCGCGGTTGAACCACGTCAGCTGCTGCACCGCCGGGATGGCCTGCGCTTCGCGCAAGGCCTGTACGTTGGACGCATGGCCTTCGAACCGCATCGGCCCGTGGTCGGCCACCAGCGAGCGGTCACCCACCACGTAGCCATTGGGCGTCATCGCCACCACCCGCCACAGCAGGGTGTTGAACGGCATCGGTACCGAGAAGCGCGGCGCATCGCCCAGGCCCATCGCGGCCAGGCTCTGCTGTGCGGCACGGTCGACCTGTGACTTGGCGATCAGGCCCCAGCCCAGGTAGCCACTGCTGAGCAGCAGGGCCACGCCCAGCACCTTGCCCGCCCAGGGCCGGGCGCGGCCGAACCAGGCCAGCACGCAGCCCAGCAGAAGCCACAC
Organism: Stenotrophomonas sp. CASM114; assembly: GCF_049384325.1. NCBI lineage: Bacteria > Pseudomonadati > Pseudomonadota > Gammaproteobacteria > Lysobacterales > Lysobacteraceae > Stenotrophomonas > Stenotrophomonas sp. CASM114. The sequence goes on from NZ_JBMRGJ010000008.1 coordinate 46,586, forward strand.
CGTATACCCCGGGTCGATGATGAAGACACTGGATCCCATGGTCGGATGCGGGCGCAGCGGCCACCACAACTGGGTGCCATACACGGTGAACGCATCCAGCACCGGATGGGTGACCAGCGCCAGCTGGATCGCCCAGAACCAGCGCAGAGGTGACTGCGCGACGCGGCCATTGCCGAAGCGCTTGAACAGCCACCAGATCAATGCCGCCACCCATGGCAGTACCAGCAGCGAATGACTGAAACTGCGGTGCTCGATCATGTTCGCCACCGGATCGGCTGCGGTGAAACCGAGCCACAGCGCGTCGAGGTCCGGCAGGGTGCCAAGCGCGGCACCAGCGAGCAGGGCCGCGCGGCGATGTCCGGGCGGGGCGATGGCAGCGGCGACGGCGCCACCGAGCACGATCTGGGTCAGGGAGTCCATGGGCCGATGCTAGCGGCTTGCGGGCGGTGCATGTAGAGCCGAGTCCATGCTCGGCTGCGCTTCGTTCGGCGCCACGTCAGCCAAGCATGGGCTCGGCTCTACAGTAGGACAGACGCGCGTTATGCCGCCTGCGACAACCGCGCGCCTGGCAGTTCCACCAGGGTCTGGCCGTTGTGGTCGAGCAGGCGCAGCGCACCATCATGGTCCTCGGCCAGTGCGGTCAGGCTCTCCACCCAGTCGCCGTCGTTGGCGTAGACCAGGCCATCGCGTTCGACCAGCGCCGCGCGGTGGATGTGGCCGCAGACGATGCCATCCAGGCCGCGCCGGCGCACGTCGTCCAGCCCGGCCTGCACGAAGCGCTCGATGTAGCGTTCGGCGGCCCCGCTGCGCTTCTTCAGGAACTCCGACAGCGACCAGTAGCGCATGCCAAGCCGGCGCCGTACCGCGTTCAGCGCCTGGTTGCCGGTCAGGATGCGGTAGTACAGCCAGTCGCCGAACTTTTCCTGCAGGCCACCGAAATGGGTAACGCCGTCGTAGTCGTCGCCATGCGCGACCAGCAGCCGGCGGCCATCGGCGGTCACGTGGATGGCACGGCGGCGCACCTGCATGGCCGGCAACATCAGCCCGCACACCTGGCGCAGCGAGGCATCGTGGTTGCCGGGAATGTAGATGATCTCGGTCCCTGCACGGCGCAGCGCGTGCAGGGCCTGGATGACTTCGCTGTGCGACTGCCGCCAGTTGGCGCGGCGATGCGCCATCCACCACAGGTCGATGATGTCGCCGACCAGGTACAACCGCTCGCAGCGCAGCTGCGAGAGGAACCGCGCCAGCTCGGTGGCGTGGCAATGACGTGAGCCCAGGTGCACGTCGGAGACGAACACTGCGCGCCGGTGCGGCGACAGGTTCGCCAGCGTGCTCATGCCGGCGCACCCGCGTCGCGCAGATAGCGTTTGCGCTTGTTCGGCCGGATCGCGCACAGGTCCACTTCGATCAGGCCGTCGATCGAATCGCTGAAGTCCGGGTCCACGCCGAAGGCGAGGAAGCGCGCGCCGCCGGGTTCGCACAGATCGGTGTACTGGCGGTACAGCGTCGGCACGCCGGTACCCAGTGCGGCCAGGTTGGCCTTGAGCACATCGAACGCGGCACCCGCATCCAGCTCGCCGAAACTTGGCGGTGCGGCGAAGTACTGGAAGGGGCGGTTCGATTCGGCCAGCCCGGCGGTTCCGCCGTAGTAGCGCTGGTAGTAGGCCACCAGCTGCTCGCGCGCATCGCGCGGCAGCGCTGCGCTGATCGAGACCGCGCCGAACAGGTAGCGGATGCCCGGTCGGCACTGCAGGTAGGCGCCGATGCCCTGCCACAGGTAGTCCAGGCTGCGGCTGCCCCAGTAATCGGGCACCACGAAGCTGCGGCCCAGCTCCAGGCCCTCGGCAATGTGGGTGATGGCATCGTCGGAATAGCGGAACAGCGACGCGCTGTAGAGCCCGGACAGGCCGTGCCGGGCCAGGGCCTGGGCGCCGCGCATGATGCGGTAGGCACCGGCAATGCGCTGCGCCGCCGCGTCCCAGATCACGATGTGCTCGTACTGCGGATCGTAGGCGTCCAGGTCGCGGCTGCGCCCGGTGCCCTCGCCCACCTGGCGGAAGGTCAGCTCGCGCAGGCGGCCCAGTTCCAGCAGCAGCGGTGAATCGGCGGTACAGGTCGCCAACAGGATCTGCTTGCCATCGGCGGTCTGGCCCAGCTGGGTGGCCGCGGCAATGCCGGCGGCGACCTGCGAAGGCGGCACCGGAGACGCCAATGGCTCGGGGCCTGCGCACGCAGCGGCATTGCCGGCCGCGCCGTTGCGGCCCAGCGCGTACAGCGCGCGGCGCACCGCCAGCAGCTGTGCGCCCGGGTCACCGCCCTTGCCCAGCTGCATCGGCTCGCCGATGCTCAGCCGCAGCGGGCGGCCACGACGGGCGAACATTTCGCGCGCCAGTAGCGCGGTGCCGGCCGGCTTGAACAGGGTCGAGGCGCCGTAGAACAGCGCCGAGTTGCGCGCTTCCACCCGCACCGGCAGCACCGGCGCAGCGGCCGCGCGGGCAAAGCGGACGAATCCCCGCTGCCAGCGGCCATCACGGATGCCGCGCAGCGACAGCCGCGAGACCTCGCCGGCCGGGAACACGATCACGCACTGCTCGGCGTTCAACGCTTCCTCCACGGCATGCAGGCTGCCGCGCCGGGCCTTGCCGCCGAGGATGCGCACCGGCAGCAGCAGGTCCTGCAGCGGCGCGATCGCCCCCAGCAGATCGTTGGCCACGATCCGCACGTCGCGGCGGATACGGCCAACCGCGTCCAGCAGTGCGAGGGCATCCAGTGCCCCGGAGGGGTGGTTGGCGACGATCAGCAGGCGGCCGGTGGCCGGGATCCTGGCCAGCGCGGCCGGATCCACCTGGTACTGGCCGCCGATGAATTCCAGGCCGGCGGCGACGAAACCGAAGCCGCGCAGTCCTGAGCTGCGCTGCAGGAAGGCTTCAATCTGGTCCAGGCGCGACCAGCGCCCGACGCTGCGCAGCAGCGGCCGCGCCAGTTGGCCGCGACGGCCATGGAACCAATCGGGGAAACGTTGCTGGAGACGCTGTTCGAGTTCCTGCATGGCGGATCCACTGATGCCCGGCGGCCGGATTGGCCGACAGCCTGCGCCCGGCAGGCGGCAGCCAGATGGCGGTTTCGGGGCAGAACGATGACGGCCGGCCCGCCTTCGCGGCGAGGTCGCTGCCTGCGCGGTCGGGGCCGGCAGCCGTCCCGTCTGTTGTCACGCTGGTGGAACACTGGGCCTCAAGGCTGGGCCCCAATCCCCAAGGGACGGCCCCTCCAGGCCTACGCGGGCTTAACCACCGGCAACCGGCACAGGTTCACAATGCACAGGCGGCGCACCCCGTGTATCATGCGCGCCCATCTTTCCATCCGAATCAAGGGATATTACGCCTGATGTCCAGCTATCTCTTCACCTCCGAGTCGGTCTCCGAAGGCCATCCGGACAAGGTTGCCGACCAGATCTCCGATGCGGTGCTGGACGCGATCCTGACCCAGGACCAGCGCGCCCGCGTGGCCTGCGAGACCATGGTCAAGACCGGCGTTGCCATCGTGGCCGGTGAAATCACCACCAGCGCCTGGATCGACCTGGAAGCGCTGACCCGCAAGGTCATCACGGACATCGGCTACGACAGCTCCGACGTCGGTTTCGACGGCGCCACCTGCGGCGTGCTGAACCTGATCGGCAAGCAGTCGCCGCACATCGCCCAGGGCGTGGATCGCAAGAAGCCGGAAGAAATGGGCGCTGGCGACCAGGGCCTGATGTTCGGCTATGCCACCAACGAGACCGACAGCTACATGCCGGCCGCGATCCACCTGTCGCACCGCCTGGTCGAGCAGCAGGCCAAGATCCGCAAGAAGAAGAACTCGCCGCTGTCGTGGCTGCGTCCGGACGCCAAGAGCCAGGTCACCCTGCGCTATGAAAACGGCGTGGTCTCGGCCATCGACGCCGTGGTCCTGTCGACCCAGCACGCCCCCGGCATCAAGCAGAAGGACCTCATCGAGGCCGTCCGCGAAGAGATCATCAAGCCGGTGCTGCCGGCCAAGTGGCTGCACAAGGGCACCAAGTTCCACATCAACCCGACCGGCAAGTTCGAGATCGGTGGCCCGGTGGGCGACTGCGGCCTGACCGGCCGCAAGATCATCGTCGACACCTACGGCGGCTGGGCCCGTCACGGTGGTGGTGCCTTCTCCGGCAAGGACCCGTCCAAGGTCGACCGTTCGGCAGCCTACGCGGCCCGCTACGTCGCCAAGAACGTGGTGGCCGCCGGCCTGGCCGACCGTTGCGAAGTGCAGGTCTCCTACGCCATCGGTGTGGCTGAGCCGACCTCGATCTCGGTCACCACCTTCGGCACCGGCAAGATCAGCGACGACAAGATCGAGAAGCTGATCCGCAAGCACTTCGACCTGCGCCCGTACGGCATCATCAAGATGCTGGACCTGGTGCACCCGATGTACCAGCAGACCGCGGCCTACGGCCACTTCGGCCGCAAGCCGAAGGAGTTCAGCTACCTCAACGGCGAAGGCGAGACCGTCAACGCCACGGCCTTCTCCTGGGAGAAGACCGACCGCGCCGCCGCCCTGCGCGCCGATGCGAAGCTGAAGTAAAACCGGCTGATAAAGCCGGCGCGTAGAGCCGACTGTCAGTCGGCTGACGTTGAGGAAGGGCCGCGCAAGCGGCCCTTCTGCTTTCTGGTAGAGCCGGCCGCTGGCCGGCTTTTTCATGGCCTCCGAAAACAATCGCGTGATTGCCGGCCAGCGGCCGGCACTACCCGGTTGCCGATACAATCGCCGCATGTCGACCGAACTGAAAACCCACCAGCTGTCCATGACCGTGCTGATGTCGCCGGAGATGGCCAATTTCTCCGGCAAGGTCCACGGCGGCGCCATCCTGCGCCTGCTCGACCAGGTTGCCTACGCCTGCGCCAGCCGTTACGCCGGCAGCTACGTGGTCACCCTGTCGGTGGACCAGGTGATGTTCCGCCAGCCGATCGCAGTGGGCGAGCTGGTCACCTTCCTGGCCTCGGTGAACCATACCGGCACCTCGTCGATGGAGATCGGCATCAAGGTGGTGGCCGAGGACATCCTCAAGCGCAGCGTGCGCCACGCCAACAGCTGCTTCTTCACCATGGTGGCCGTGGATGAGGAAGGCCGGCCGACGCCCGTCCCGCCCCTGCAGCCGGCGACGTCCGACGAGAAGCGCCGCCAGGCCGCCGCGCAGATCCGCCGCCAGCTGCGTCAGGAAATGGAGCAGCGCCATCTGGAACTGCTGGCATCGAATCCGCCGTCACCGGAGGAATGAGGGCGTGCGGGGCAAGCCCCGCACCCACCCAGGCCGCAGTTGCCGGCCAGCGGCCGGCACTACCATTGCGAATTCGCCGGGCCATGCCCGGCGGATGCGGATCAACCGGTGTTCTGCACGCCCTGCGCAACACCGTTCACGCAGGCCACCAGCGCGCGCAGCAACCCGTCATCCTCGCGCCCGCTGGCCCGCCAGCGCTGCAACAGGTCCACCTGCAGCACGCTGATCGGATCGACGTAGGGATTGCGCAGGCGGATCGACAGCGCCAGCCGCGCATCGTGGTCGAGCAGCGTCCGCTGGTCCATCAGCGCCAGCAGCCAGTGCCGGGTGAGTTCCAGTTCGCGCTGCACCTGCGGGAAGAAGTGCCCGTGCAGTTCACCCGATAACAGCGAAAACTGCTCGGCGATGGTGATATCGCCCTTGGACAGCACCATCGCGATGTCGTCCAGGAAGGTTCGGAAGAACGGCCAGTCCCGCGCCATCTCGCGCAGGGTCCGTTCGTGGCCGGCATCAACCGCCGCCTGCAGGCCACTGCCCACGCCGTACCAACCGGGAATCACCGCGCGCGCTTGGCTCCAGGCGAACACCCAGGGAATCGCACGCAGGTTGCCCAGCGCGGCGTCCTGGCCGAGCCGGCGCGATGGCCGCGAGCCCAGAGTCATGCGTTCGATCACGTCGATCGGCGTGGCGGTGCGGAAGTAGTCCATGAAACCGGCCTGGCCAACGAACGCGCGATACACCTCGCTGCTGGCCGATGCCACCGCGTCCATCACCGGTCGCCACTCATCCTCGCGCGGCTCGGCGGCACGCGGGCGCAGGCTGGCACGCAGCACCGCACCGGTGGCCTGCTCCAGCGAGCGCAGGGCCAGCGCACGGATGCCGTACTTGCGATGGATCACCTCGCCCTGCTCGGTCACCCGCAGGCGGCCATCGATGCTGCCGCGCGGCGATGCGTCCACCGCGTGCGTGGTCTTGCCGCCACCGCGGCTGATCGAGCCGCCACGGCCATGGAAGAAGGTCAGGCGGATGCCGGCCTCGGCCGCCACCTCCAGCAGCTCCACCTGTGCACGCTGCAGGCCCCAGCGCGATGCGGCGATGCCACCGTCCTTGCTGCTGTCCGAATAGCCCAGCATCACCATCTGCACGTCATCGCGCGCTTGCAGGTGCGCGCGATAGATCGGGTCGGCCAGCAGATCACGCAGGGTCGCGGTGCCGCGCTTGAGGTCCTCCACCGTCTCGAACAGCGGCGCGATATCCAGCGGTACTGATCCGTTCTCTTCCACCAGGCCGCCACGGCGCGCCAGCGCCAGCACCGCCAGCACGTCGCTGCGGTCATGTGCCATCGAGATGATGTAGCTGCCCAGTGCATCGCCACCATGCCGCGCACGGGCATCGGCCAGCGCGGCGAACACGGCGTCCAGTCGCCGGTTGCCTTCGTCGTCGCCCTTCGGCAACGGCGCGTCACCACTGGCATGCGGCGCCAGCAGGCGTGCGCGGCCCAAGGCATCCAGACCGTCCCACGCTGCGTCGCCGCCCAGCACCGTGGCCAGCGCGCGCGCGTGCACGCTCGATTCCTGGCGCACGTCCAACCGCGCCAGGTGGAAGCCGAAGGTCTTCACCCGCCACAGCAGGCGCTGCACGGCGAAGCCACCGGCATGTTCGCCGCGGTTGGCGCGCAGGCTGTCGAGGATCAGCTGCAGGTCGTCGATCAGTTCGTCCGGACCGGCGTAGGCGCCTTCGCCGTCATCCAACGTGGCCTGCAGGCGTGCACGCATGCGGTCGTTGAGCAGGCGGTACGGCATGTCGGCATGGCGCGGGCGCGACTGCACCTGCGGCAGCAGCTGCTGGTAGTGCGCCACGCGCGCCTGCAGCGCCTCGCTCACGCCCACCCGCTCGGTGGACTGGCTGAGCAGGCTGGCCAGCTGCAGCAGTTCCTTCTGGTAACGACCCAGCACGGCCTGCCGCTGCGCGTCCAGCGTAGTGCGGATGGTGTGGGCATCCACGTTCGGGTTGCCGTCCATGTCGCCGCCCACCCACGTACCGAAGCGCAGCAGGCGCGGCAGCGGCAGTTCTTCGCCGTAGGTATCGCGCAGCGCCTGCTGCAGCGATTCGTACAGCACCGGGATCACCCGGTACAGCACCTGCACCAGATAGAAGCCGACGTGCTCGCGCTCGTCATCGACGGTAGGCCGCACCGGCGAGGAATCGGTGGTTTGCCACGAAGCGGTCAGCGCCATGCGGAAGCGCGCAGCATCGGCGGCCGCTTCCCCCGGCGTGCGCTGGCCGTCGAGGTTGTCGACCAGGCTGGCCACCATCAGCTGCTCTTTCTCCAGCAGCGCGCGGCGCACCGCTTCGGTCGGGTGCGCGGTGAACACCGGTTCGATGTCGATGCGCGGCAGCCACTGCGCCAGCTCATCCAGGCCCACGCCCTGCGCCTTCAGGTGCTGCAGCGCATCCTGCAGGCCGTCGGGCTGCGCCCCGGCGGTACCGGCACGCTGGTAATCACGGCGGCGGCGGATGCGATGCACGCGCTCGGCGATGTTGACCACCTGGAAGTAGGTGCTGAAGGCCCGCACCATGGTCTCGGCCTGCTGCGGCGTGCGCCCGGCCAGCCCTTCGGCCAGCTCCGACAGCGGCGCCTGGTTCTCGCGGCGGGCAATGGCGCGGGTGCGCACGTCCTCGACATCGTCGAGAAAAGCGGCCGAAACCTGTTCGACCAGCAGGTCACCCACCAGTGCGCCGAGCCGGCGCACGTCATCGCGAAGCGGAAGATCGGGGGAAGCAAACTCGATGCTGCTGCGGTACTCGTTCATCGGCGACGCACAGGCCTCGGTCAACGGATCCAGACCCCAAGCCTATCCCAGATCGGGCGTCGTGCTGCGATGCAAGAATGGTTTCATCTGCACGTATCCATGGCGGACGCAGCCGAGCATGGGCTCGGCTCTACAAGCGTCATGGCGCGTGACACCGTGTAGCGCCCGAGCCCATGCTCGGGCGGCGGCGCAGCCGCACAGGCGGCCGCTGTTGCAGCGGCCACCCTCATGCACGTATCAGCGCTTCTTTTTCGCCGTGCCCTGCTCGGCCGGGCCGATGGTCTGCTCCAGCCAGCGCTCGCTCTCGGCCAGCATGGTCATGATCGATTCGCGTGCGCGGTAGGCATGCGATTCGTTGGGCAGCATCACCAGCCGCGCGGTGCCACCCAGGCCCTTCACCGCCGCGAACATGCGCTCGCTCTGGATCGGGAACGTGCCGGAGTTGTTGTCGTCCACGCCGTGGATGAACAGGATCGGATCCTTGATCCTGTCGGCGTAATTGAACGGCGCCATCTTCTGGTAGACGTCCTGCGCCTGCCAGTAGTTGCGCTCCTCGGCCTGGAAGCCGAACGGCGTGAGCGTGCGGTTGTAGGCGCCGCTGCGCGCAATGCCCGCCTTGAACAGGCGGGTGTGTGCCAGCAGGTTGGCCGTCATGAACGCACCGTACGAATGGCCACCAATGGCGATGTGATCGCGGTCGGTCACGCCACGCCGCACCACTTCATCCACGGCCGCCTGCGCATTGGCCACCAGCTGTTCGATGTAGGTGTCGTTCGGCTCCTTGTCGCCCTCGCCGATGATCGGCATCGACGGGCTGGCCAGCACCACGTAACCCTTGGCCAGGAACGCCTGCGGACCCCAGTAGCTGACCGCATTGAAGCGATACGGCGAATCGGTCACCTGGCTGGCCGCGGCCGCGCTCTTGAACTCGCCCGGGTAGGCCCACATCAGCAGCGGGCGCGGGCCGTCGCGCTTCGGGTCGTATCCCGGCGGCAGCAGCAGGGTCGCGGTCAGGTCGACGCCGTCCTTGCGCTTGTAGCGGATCTGCTCCTTCTGCACACCCTTCAGCTGCGGCAGCGGATGCGCGAAATGGGTCAGCGCGCGCGGTGCGCTCCCAGCATCGGCCAGCGACTGCACGTAGAAGTTGGCCGGCTCGTCCGGGCTCTCGCGGCTCAGCAGCAGCGAACTGCCCTGCTTGTCCAGCAATGCCACCGGCAGCGCATAGCTCGGTGCCTGCGAGTGGAACAGGCGCGTTGCCTTGCCCGTGGCGATGTCGAAGCGGTCCACGAACGGACGGTCGCCTTCCGGCGAAGCACCGGCGCCGGCCAGGTACAGGCTGCCGCCATCGGCGCTGGTCTGCAGCAGCGAACGGCCGCGCTCGTCGCTGGCCCGCAGCGGCCGGCCCGGATCGGCGTAGCGGTCCTGCGCATCGCGATCCCACAGCAGGCGCGGTTCGGCGCTGGCATTGTCCGGGGCGATCAGCCAGGTCTTGGTCCTGCGGGTCTTCCACCACGATTCGGTCAGCAGGGCCAGGTCGCCACGGCCCCAGCTGATACCGGCCAGGCGGCTGCCCAGCTGGGCCAGCGTCACCGGCGGCGTGTCGAACGGCGCGGCCTGCATCAGCACCGCATCGCGCACCTTGGCATCCCTGTTCGGGTCGCCACCATCCTGCGCTTCGGCCCAGACCAGGGTCGCGTCGGCATCACCACGCCAGCCGATGTCACGCACGCCGGTCACTTCGGCGTCGTTGCCGGTCGGCAGGCCTTCCACCAGCGGACGCACGGCCACGGTATGCACCAGCTTGCCGCTGGCACGGTCGATCACTTCAATGCGGCGCGGGAAACTGCTCACCGGCACCACGTAGGAATACGGGCGCTGCACCGGCTGGCGCAGCACGAAGCGGCCATCCGGCGACACGGAGAAGCCCATGAAGATGCCGGCCGCGCCGATCGGGCGGGTGCTGCCATCCAGGCTGACTTCCACCGGCTGTGTGGTGGCGTAGTAGTCGAACTGGCGCGCGTCAGCCTCGTTCTTCAGCAGGTCCTGGTAGGTACGGATCGACACCACGCCATCGCCCTGGCGGGTCTGCTGCACGGCCGGGCCGGTCGGGATGCCGTCGGTGGCCGGGGCCGCACCGAGGTTGGCCGGGCGGGTGAACACCACCAGCCCGCGGCTGTCCGGCAGCCACTGGTAACCGCTGCCGATCACCGTGTTCAAGCCGGCAACCAGGCGGCGGGCGCTGCCGGCGGCCACGTCCACCAGCCACAGTTCGTTGGCGCCGCTGATGGCGTCGACCTGGTTGAAAGCGAGCCACTTCTGATCCGGAGACCACATCAGGCTGGCGATCGACAGCGTGGCCGGCAGGCCGCTGATCTGCCGTTCCTTGCCATCGGCCACGTTCATCAGCCACACCTTCTCGCCGAAGCTGAAACGGCTGTCGGAGAACGTGCGCGGGTTGATGCGCAGGCCGGCCAGCTTCAGTTCCGGCTGCGCCACCACCCGGATCGGCGGCAGCGACGGCACCTGCATCAACGCGGCCATGTCGCGGCGAGGCGACAGGTGCAGCGACGGCGCGCGCGGTGCGTCGACCACCGCCTGCAGCGCCGCCGAGGGCAGTTCGTAGCCATTGGCACCCTGCGCCTGTGCTGCAGCGGGCTGTGGGGCCACCGCCCAGGCCAGCGGGGCCACGGCCAGCAGTCCCATCGACAGGACCAGGCCGGTCCAGCGCCGCGTACGGCGCGCGTGCATGCTCATCGTTCTACCTGCGTGATGCGTGAAAGCACCGACCTTAACAGGCCGTGCACGCGCCCCCATCTGCCGATGGTTGGGTCATCCGGATGTCATGCCGGGGCCGCGATATAATGGGGGTTCTCCCCTGCCGAGGGGCGCTGCGACCGGATCCGATGAGGCCCGGCCAGGCTCGGTAAGGTGGCTTTGTAACAACGGCGCCCGGCTAGATGCGAGCACCCGCTCGCCCACAACCGGAGCACACGAATGAACGCTGTTGCCAAGACCTTCTCCACCGAAGGTGATTACAAGATCCGCGACATCACGCTGGCCGACTGGGGCCGCAAGGAACTGGACATCGCCGAGCACGAAATGCCGGGCCTGATGTCGATCCGCCGCAAGTACCAGGCCGAGCTGCCGCTGAAGGGCGTGCGCGTGACCGGCTCGCTGCACATGACCATCCAGACCGCGGTGCTGATCGAGACCCTGAAGGACATCGGCGCCGACGTGCGCTGGGCCTCGTGCAACATCTTCTCGACCCAGGACCACGCGGCTGCCGCCATCGCCGCCACCGGCACCCCGGTGTTCGCCTGGAAGGGCGAGACCCTGGAAGAGTACTGGGACTGCACCTTGGACGCGCTGACCTTCACCCTGGCCGACGGCACCCTGACCGGCCCGGAACTGGTGGTGGACGACGGCGGTGACGTGACCCTGCTGATCCACAAGGGCTACGAACTGGAAAACGGCAGCGACTGGGTCAACACCGCGTCCGCCTCGCACGAAGAACAGGTCATCAAGAACCTGCTCAAGCGCGTTGCCAAGGAGCGCCCGGGTTACTGGGGCCGCGTGGTCAAGGACTGGAAGGGCGTCTCCGAAGAGACCACCACCGGCGTGCACCGCCTGTACCAGCTGGCCCAGGCCGGCACCCTGCTGATCCCGGCGATCAACGTCAACGACTCGGTCACCAAGAGCAAGTTCGACAACCTGTATGGCTGCCGCGAGTCGCTGGCCGACGGCCTGAAGCGCGCGATGGACGTGATGCTGGCCGGCAAGGTAGCCGTGGTCTGCGGCTACGGCGATGTCGGCAAGGGCTGCGCCGCGTCGCTGCGTGCCTACGGCGCGCGCGTGATCGTCACCGAGATCGACCCGATCTGCGCCCTGCAGGCGGCGATGGAAGGCTATGAAGTCAACACCATCGAATCGACCTTGGGCCGTGCCGACCTGTACGTCACCACCACCGGCAACAGGGACATCATCCGCATCGAGCACCTGAGCGCGATGAAGGACCAGGCCATTGTCTGCAACATCGGCCACTTCGACAACGAGATCCAGGTCGACGCACTGGTGTCCTTCGCCGGCATCAAGCACGTCAACATCAAGCCGCAGGTCGACAAGTACATCTTCCCGAACGGCAATGCGATCTTCCTGCTGGCCGAAGGCCGCCTGGTGAACCTGGGCTGCGCCACCGGCCACCCGAGCTTCGTGATGTCCAACAGCTTCGCCAACCAGACCCTGGCACAGATCGACCTGTGGGCGAACAAGGACAGCTACGAGAAGAAGGTGTACCTGCTGCCGAAGAAGCTGGACGAAGAAGTGGCTCGCCTGCACCTGGAAAAGATCGGCGTGAAGCTGACCACCCTGAGCCAGGAACAGGCCGACTACATCGGCGTGCCGGTGGAAGGCCCGTTCAAGCCGGACCACTACCGCTACTGATGCCGTGCGCGGTGCCGGTCAGCGGCCGGCACTACCGGCGCAGGCGGGGTCGGATCCCTTTCCGCAGGAAAGGGCGCTGACCCCGGCAACAGATGCAGACAGAACGGGCGCCTTCGGGCGCCCGTTCTGCGTTGCGTCGCCCCGCAGCAGATCCGCGCGCCCTGTCACAGTGCCCTAAGAAGCCGCTTGCTAGGCTCTATGCCCCCATGGACTGCCAACTGCAGGCCATGCGCCGGGACGCAGACAGCAAAGGACAGGACATGCCGCGCAACAATGACCGAGTGACCCGGGCGATGAAGCCCCTGATGATCCTGTGCTGGGTGGCCCTGCTGGCCGCCTGCAGCCCGCTTGGCAGCGATGCCGGTGCCAGCGCGCCGGCGGCGAATACCGGCCAGGCAAGCACCGACGGCAAGGCAACCAGCCCCCCGGCAGCGGCCACGGGCAGCAGCGCTGCCTGCGCCGAGGGGGCATCACAGGTGCAGACCCTGATCTGCAACGACCCCGCCCTGTTGCAGCAGGAAGGCGAGCTGGCCAAGGCTGAAGCCTCCGCACGCGACACCCTCGATGCCGCCGGCAAGGACAAGCTGCAGGCCGAGCAGCAGCGCTGGATCCAGCATACGCGCGACCTGTGCGGTGACGCGCACTGCCTGCAACAGGTATTTGCCGATCGCCTCAAGGTGCTCTCGGCCACGCGCGACGGCCTGGTCGACCAGGACGCCTGCGAAGTGCCCGACGGCCAGCAGCAGTGCGTGGACCTGCTGGTGCTGCGCGACCCCAACAGCCAGTTGGCGAACTTCAACACGCTGCTGGGAGAAAACGGCCAGGAAGGCCGCCTGCTGGGCTGTACGGCCGCCACCAACGTGGGCGGTGGCCCCAACGCCGTGCTGGCGGCCAACTGCATCCAGGAAACCACCGCCGGCAAGCGCAACGTGCAGTTGTGCAGCAACCAGATGGTCGGCCAGTTCGCCCTCGAACCGGCATCGGCCGCCTACGGCACCCAGGCCGTCCGCCAGCTGCTCGGCTTCACGCAGCAGCACTGCGCCGGCTGACATCCGCTGGGTGCGCCCGGCGCTTTTCCCCACATTGAAGGACGATGACCATGGCAAAGGATTCCACCCTTACCCGCGAACAACTGTCCACGCTGTTCCTCAACACGGAGCTGGGCGGCAACACCCGCCACCTGGACCACTTCTCATACGCGCAGAAAGGCGCAAGCACCTACTCGTTCGGACTGGTGCAGTTCGATGTCGGCGGCAATCCACAGGCCAGGCGTTTCCTGCGCGACAACGGCTTCACCGCCGCTGACATCGAACTGCTGTCCCAGCAGGGCGGATTGAGCACCCGGCAGCTGGCGGCGCTTGACGCCAAGTTGCAGGCCATTCCGCAGGCGAAGATGGACCAGCTCACCAACGACAAGCTGGACAGCGCCATCGAGCGCGTCGATGAAGCCATCGCCAAGGTGCGTGCCACCAACCCGGGCGCCGCCGATGCCATCGCGGCCAACCCCGAACTGCAGCTGGCCATGGCCGACTATGACAACCAGTTCGGCGGCATGGGCCCGCAGTTCATCAGCTATCTGGCCGGCAACGCGGAAAAGCTGCAGGGCGGTACGGTCCAGGCCGGCAATCCGCCGACCCGCGGCGACGTACAGAACTTCGTCGATGCCACCAAGTACGGCATCCAGTCGCCGGCCGCGGTGACCAGTCGCGATGAGCGCTTCGACCGGGCCATGACCCAGCTGGGCATCACCCCCACCCATGCCCCCTCGCACGGGTCGCCCGGCGCGCCCGGCGGCAACGGCGTACTGGTCAGCGGCGCCAGGGGCGATGAGGTAAAGGCGATGCAGCAGAAGCTGGCCGACCTGGGCTACCTGGGCAAGGACGGCAAGCCACTGGTAGCCGATGGCGATTTCGGGCCCGGCACCCTGGAAGCGGTCAAGCAGTTCCAGCGTGAGCACCAGCTCACCGTCGATGGCAAGGTCGGTGCCACCACGCTGGGTGCGCTCGACAAGGCCATCGCGCAACAGCAACAGCAGGCCGCCGAACCGACCATGGCCACCCCCGGCCATGCCGACAACCCACGTTACCAGCAGGTCGTGGAAAAGCTGGAAACGCTGGAAGAACAACGCCGCCAGGGTGGCCTGGCGCCACTGTTCAATGACCGCAGCCAGCTCGAGAACGCCGCGGGCCTGGTGGCTTACGAGTCCAAGCTGGCTGGCATGAGCCAGGTCGATACCGTGCTGGCGCGGCCGGACAACCAGGGCGTGTTCGCCGTGCAGGGCCAGCTTGGCGATCCCGCCATGCACCGCACTTACGTCGACCTGTCGCAGGCGGCGAACCACACGCTGCAGGACAGCACGCGGCATAGCCAGGCGCTGGACAACGAACTGTCGCAGCGACAGACCCAGGAACAGATTCAGACGCAGCAGTCGATGTCGCGCTGACGCGGGATGCCGACGATCACAGCCGGGACGGGCCCTTCGGGGGCCCGTCCTGCGTTGATGCGCGAGTTTCGGTCAAGGCAATATCCCTACCTCGCGCTAGGATGCGCCCATGACCCCGGCCATCAACCTGCTCAAGCGCGAGAAGATCGCCCACACCGTGCGCAGCTACGTGCACGACGCCCACGCCGAATCGTATGGCGGCGAAGCCGTCGACAAGCTCGGCCTCGACCCGGCCCAGGTGTTCAAGACCCTGCTGGCCAGCACTGAAGCACACGAACTGCTGGTGGCGATCGTGCCGGTCGCCGGCCAGCTCGACCTGAAGGCGCTGGCCGAAGCCGCCGGCTGCAAGAAGTGCGAGATGGCCGCCGCCGATGCCGCACAGCGCGCGACCGGCTACCTGGTCGGTGGCATCAGCCCGCTGGGGCAGAAGAAACGCCTGCGCACGTTCCTGGACGCCAGTGCCGAAGCGCTGCCCGCGCTGCATGTCAGCGCCGGGCGCCGCGGCCTCGAGGTAGAACTGGCACCGGCCGACCTTCTGCGCCTCACCGCCGGCCACTACGCTGCCATCGGCAAGTCACGCTGATGCGCTGGCCGTGGTCTGCAGCGCCGGTACCCCGGCTCGAAGATGCACAGGCCGACGTGCTGCTGCAGGACCTGCTGTCGCGCGATGCCACGCGCATCACCGATGCCGCACGCACGGTGGCACGGCTGTTCAGCACCGCGTCGTTGGACGCGTTGGTCGCACATGTGGATACGATCGAACGCAACTGCGAGGGCATCGCCCTTGGCGGCATGCTGATCAGCAACCAGGCGCACCTGAAGGCGGCCCTGCAACGGCTGCGCTACTGGCGGGCGCGTGAGGGGTGCCTGTGCGCACTCTACCCTTCTTATGTGTTCTTCAACCCTGCACCGCTGCTGGAACAGGGCCACGTGCTGCTGCTCGGACGAGGCGAGGCCGAGGATGGCTGGGGTGAGTGCTACCGGGTGACGTGCACGTCCTGCACGCAGCCGTGGAGCGCCACCGAGCGTGAATACCACTACCCGTGGTGGGAGTGGAAGCGCCTCTGACAGTGATGCAGCCACGCACGGCGTGGCTCCGCTGCGGTACGTCCAGATCCATGCCATGCGTGGATGACGCTCACTCCACGAATTCATACCGCATCGGCATGCGCACGAGGGTCAACGCCGGCACCGTACCCTTCGCATCGGCGCGGCTGAAACGCCAGCCCTGCAGCTCCTCCGCTGCAGCGTCATCCAGCAACGCATGACCGCTGGAGGTCTCCACGATCACGGCCGCAACGCGCCCCCGCGCATCGACCAACGCCTTCAGCATGCTGCGGCCGGACAGCCCCTGCCGCATGGCCTCCACCGGATAGCGCGGCGACACGCCGTGTGGAGGCAGCCAGGGAATACCTTCACCCGCGAACAGATCCCGTTTGCTGCGTGCCGCGCAGGACGTCGGCAGGCGCAGCTGCAGGGATACCTGCACCTCATTCACGGTCACGTGCGCCGGCGCGGCACAGGCATGCTGCACCAGCGCCTCCAGCATTCGTTGCTGCCGACGCAGCGCGTTGCCATTGGCCGCCGCCACTTCAATCACGCAGCGGCCGTCCTGCGGCTGCATCGACAGCGCGGTCACGCCCGCATCGCGCAGCCCGGGAAGGCGTGCCATGGGTTCGCAGGCCATCCCGGCAGAGGGCTTCGCGGCCAGTACCGGGGTGGCGGGCAGCGTGCCCGCCAGCAACATCAGGATCATCCTTGCCCAGACCGCCATGCCCTGCCCTCCTTGGGTTTGCCTGGCCCGATCATAGCGCGCGCCTGGGGTCGGATCCCCTCCTCAGGAAAAGGCTTCGACCGGGGGCTCGAATGATCGGGTCAGAGCCCTGCGATGCGGGGATCCGACCCCGGCCGCCAGTTGGCGTTGTTCTCCCAGAACTCCACCGAGCGCCGGTAGGCCTCCTTGTCCAATGGCACGCCGGAACCGCCCTCCTCCACGCCCAGCGCATTGCGCATCATGGTGATCGGCGCCATCGGCACTTCTTCCGGTTCGGCGGTGTAGATGCAGCCGACGATGCCCCAGTCGGCTTCGATCGGTGAGCCTTCCCTGGCCAGCTGCTCGGCGTTGTACAGGATCACCACCAGGTAGTTCGCGCGCGGCGACTCCACGCCCTCGAACCAGCGCACCAGTACCGGCAGTTCCTCGCGGTTGCGCGCTTCGTAGCCGCTGCGCAGCTGGTGGCGGTTGGCCTCGGTGACCGGCACCGTCAGGCAGCGCGTGCTGGTCCAGTTCTCGTAGACGAACAACTTGCAGAACGGGGCGTAGCCGTCGAGCACCTTCAGCGGCGCGTGCGCATTGAGGTGTGCCTCGAACTGCTCGGCAGTGCAGTCCTGGATGGTATTGCCGCGTGGCACGCGCGGGAACAGGCGGGGACGGGCGAAATCGGTGAGGACGATGGACATGGCGCGGCGTGATCTGGGAATCCGCTGCACAGGGTAACCGCTGGCAGCACCTACAACGCCATCCGCTCGCGCAGCTCGCGTGCCTGCCGCCGCGATACCTCCACCTCGCTGCCATCATCCAGCGTCAGGTCATAGCCGTCGCCGATGCTGGGCGACACCCCACGGATACGGCGCAGGTTGACCAGTGTGTTGCGGTTGGCGCGGAAGAAAAGATCCGGCGGCAGACGTGCTTCCAGCGCGCTCAGGCTGCGGGTCAGCAGTGCGTTCTGGTCGCGGAACCACAGCCGCGTGTAGTTGCCATCCACCACCAGCCGACGGATCTCGGAGACTGCCACGAACCAGCAGCGTTCACCCTCGCGCACGAACACCTGGTCGTGCGCGCCCAGCGTGCCGCGCGATTCCGGCACGTCGGCCGCAACCGCCTCGCACTGCCGCGCCCGCTCGAGCGCTTCCAGCAGCCGCGGCGCCTCCACCGGCTTCACCAGGTAGTCCAGCGCGTTGGCCTGGAACGCACGCACCGCATAGGTGTCGTAGGCGGTGACGAAGACCACGGCCGGCACCGTGTCCAGGCCGTCCAGCACGTCGAAACCACTGCCGGAGGGCATCTGCACATCCAGCAGCACCAGGTCCGGTGCCAGCGTGGTGATCGCCTCGCGTGCGGCGGGCACGTCGTCGGCCTCGCCCACGCACTGCACCCACGGCAGCGCCGACAGCAGCGTGCGCAGCTCCTGCCGGGCCAGCCGTGCGTCATCGACGATCAACACGCGCAGCATGCCAGTCATTGCGGAATCTCCAGCAGGGCCTGCATGCGGTCACCGGCCGGTTGCAGCACGAATCGGCCACGCATGCCCAGCTGCGCACGCAGGTAGGCCAGGCCGACGCCATGGCCATGGGTGGGTTCGCTGCCGGTTGGAAGTGGATTGTCCACCTGCAACCGCAGCACGTCATTGTCCAGCGTGGCGCGGATCTGCACCTCGCCGCCGCCGGGTCGGCTGGCGATACCGTGCTTGATCGCGTTCTCCACCAGCAACTGCAACGCCATCGCCGGCAGCTGCGCCTGCGTGGCATCGGCATCAATCTGCTGCCGCACCTGCAGGCGCTGTTCGAAATGGACCGCCTCGATGGCCAGGTAATCATCGACCACCGCCAGTTCCTCGGCCAGCGTGACCTGCTCGCTGCGGTTGTGGGCGAGCGCCTGGCGCAGCGTGCGCGACAGGCGGGTGACCATGTCACGGGCCCGTTCCGGGTCTTCCAGGATCAGCGCACGCAGGTTGTTCAGCGCATTGAACATGAAATGCGGATTGAGCCGCGCACGCAGTGCGTCACGTTCCAGCGCACTGCGTTCGGCTTCGGCGCGCAGGCGTGCCAGCTCGCTGTGGCGTGCCCGCCGCAGGCCGTGCAGGCCCGCCCACAAACCGGTCCACACCAGCAGGAACAACGCGGTGTTCATCCAATACAGCAGCACCGAAGACCACTGGTAATCCGCATGGCCGCCAGGCAGCTGCACCCAACCCAGCGCCAGCGCCGGCAGCAGCAGCGCCGCCGTTACCGCCTGTGCGACGCTGGCCCCGAGCACCACGCCGGCAGCCAGTTTCAGCACCAGGCTGCCCAGGCTGCCCTCCCACCAGCGCTGGCGCAGTGCAACCGAACGCAATGCGCCGCTGCACAGCCAGAGTGAGACCGCGACGCTGACGGTGATCAGCACGATGCCACTGAACACGATGCCGCCACCGATCCGCATGCCGACCCACAGCCCGTACAGCGCATAGCCGGCCCATGCCAGTGCATTGAGCGTCCAGAAACGGCGGGAAGGCGTGGTGGCGTCCATGCGGGCTCTCGGCGGTGGCAGGAGGGCGGACAAGGGTCAGGGATGCGCGGCGAGGAAACGCTGCACCTGTTCCTGCAACCAGCGCGGATCATCCCACATCAGGAAGTGGAAACCCTGCGCGCTCATCGCGATCTGCACGCCCTGCAGTTTCGCGTACTGGGCCTGGAACACCGCACGCGTGCCGTCCTCGGTGCCGCCCAACGGCTGGTAGCCGGCCCAGCTGCCGAGCACCAGCGTCGGCGCGGTGATCGAAGCGATGCTGTCGCGCAGGTCGGTGGTCATCACCGCATGCATCGCATCGGCCGTGGTCCGGCGGTCGCTGGCTTCGCCCCAGCGGCCCAGCTCGGCCTGGCGCTGCGGATCGCGGGTCATGCCCGGCAGGCCCGCCTTCAACTGCGCCTGCCATTGCACGGCATCGGCGGCCAGCATGCCGCTGCGCAGACGGTCGGCCATCGGCCGCACGCTGTCAGCGGTGGCACTCGGGTCGCGCGCCGCCGGCAGGAACGGCAGGGCATCGACCACCACCAGTGCGCTGATCGCCTTCGGCTCGGCCTGCGCCATCTGCAGGCCCAGCACGCCACCGAGGCTGTGGCCGACCACCACCACCGGCCCCAGGTGCTGGTCATGCAGGTAGGCCAGCAGCTGCCCGCGCATCGCCGGCAGGAAGCCGGCCGGGCGCGGGTCGGCCGCTGCCGCGCCAGCAAAGCCCGGCAACTGCACCAGGTGGCACTGCACGTCCTTCAGGGCCAGGCAGGTCTCGCGCCAGGCCTCGGCGCTGCTGTTGAGGCCGGGGATCATCAGCAGCGGTCGCCCCATGCCGACCACCTCGACCTGTACCTTGCCAGCGGTCGAGCCGGTGGCGGCATGCGCGGAACCGGAGCCGAGCACGGCCATCGCCATGCCGATCATCGCCAGCCGGGCCAGGGCCTTCATCGCGTACCAGAGTGCCAGGAAGATCTTCATCGTGTGCTCCTTCATCAGGTGGGGGGTGCCGGGATGGGAGCAGCGTGCGCCCGGCTACGGCAGCCAGGTTGCGATTCCGGAGCAACGGCCGCAGACCCGGGCAAACGGTCGCCGGCGGCGGACGGTGCCAGTCCATGCAGCCAACTAACATCCATCTTGATGAAGCGATATACTGACCCGCACCCGCCGCTGCCGCCCGTGCCATGACCGCCATCAGCTTCGAGTTCTATCCGCCCAAGACCGACGAACAGCGCAGCCAGCTGGACCGCGCCGCGGCCAGGCTGAAGGACTACGGCCCCGAGTACGTGTCCTGTACCTTCGGCGCCGGTGGCTCGACCCTGAGCTATACCTCCGAGACCGTGCGCCACCTCAACCAGCACCACGGCTTCGAGGCTGCACCGCACCTGTCCTGTGTCGGCGGCACCCGCCAGGAAATCCGCGAACTGCTCAAGCTGTACCGCGCCATCGGCTGCCATCGCCTGGTCGCGCTGCGTGGCGACCTGCCCTCCGGCATGGGCTTCCCCGGTGACATGCGCTACGCCGCCGAGCTGATCGACTTCATCCGCGCCGAACACGGCACCGCCTTCCGCATCGAAGTCGGTGCCTATCCGGAGACCCATCCACAGGCCTCCGATGCACTGGCCGACCTGAAGCACTTCAAGGCCAAGATCGATGCCGGCGCCGACGCGGCGATCACCCAGTATTTCTACAACCCGGATGCGTACTTCCACTTCGTCGATGCCGTGCGCCGGCTCGGCGTGCAGGTGCCGATCACGCCCGGCATCATGCCGATCGCCAACTTCAGCCAGCTGCGCCGCTTCTCCGAGCAATGCGGTGCGGAGATCCCGCGCTGGATCAGCCGCAAGATGCAGGCCTATGGCGATGACGCCGAATCGGTGCGGGCGTTCGGTACCGAAGTGGTGGCCAAACTGTGCCAGCGCCTGATCGAGGGCGGCGCGCCGGGCCTGCACTTCTACACCTTGAACCTGGCCAAGCCGACCACGTCGGTGTTGAAGCTGCTGCACGGCTGAAAGCACGCCATGCCACCGCGATCGGCGCTACCCTGCGCCGATGAACCGGTTTTCCTTCCTGCTGTTGCTGCTGCCGCTATGCGTGCTGTCGAGCGTCGCCCACGCACAGTCCACGCGCCTGAACCGCTGCACTGATGCGCAGGGCCAGAGCGTGTATACCGACCGGCCCTGCGACAGCGTTGGCGCCCGGTCGCGATTGCCACCGCCCGCGCCCACCGGCAGCACCCTGCCACGCGACACCCTGGGTGCGCGCTGCCCACGACGCCTTAGCGAGCTGGTGGAGGCACTGCGCACCGGCATCGTCAGCAACGATGTGAACCGGCTGTCCTCGCTGTACCTGTGGGGTGCGGTCTCCGATGCCGGCGCGCAGCGCATCCTCGGCCAGTTGGAATCCTTGGCACGGCGGCCACTGGTGGACGTGGTGCCGGTGTATCCGCCACAGGGGCTGGCGTCCTCGCAGGAAGAGGGTCAGAGCCCTGCGGCGCAGGAATCCGACCCTGAGCCGCCAGCGCCACGGCATCCGGTCGGCCTGCGCCTGGAGCAGACGCTGCCCGGCAGCGCGTCGCGAGCGTCCACGGTGCTGGGATTGCGGCGGCAATACGGATGCTTCTGGATCACGTTGTGATCGGGAGGGGTCGGATCCCTTCCCAGCGGAAAGGGCTCCGACCCCGGATTGCCGCGATGGGGTCAGAGCCCTGCTGCGCAGGGATCTGACCCTGCATGCCGGCTCACGCCGGCCACAGCCCACGAATCGCAGCGATGCCCTGCCCGCCATGCCGACGCGCTTCGGCGATATGGCCGGCGGCCATGCCGCCCAACGCGTAGATCGGCAGCGATACCTGCGCGCGCAGCGCAGCGAAGGCCTCCCAGCCCAGCGGCACCGCCCCGGGATGGCTGGCCGTGGCCTGCACCGGGCCGAGCACCGCGAAGTCGCAGCCCAGCTGCTGCGCCGCCTGCAGCTGCTCCAGGTCGTGGCAGGACGCGGCGACCAGCTGTCCTTCCGGCAAGGGCCGCTCCTGCAGGGCCAGCAACTGCTCGCTGCCCAGGTGCACGCCCACGCCCAGTGTGCGGGCCAACGCGACATCGCGGTTGAGCAGCCACTGCACGCCGCGACGATGCGCGCGCACGGCCTGTTCGATCATCGCCTGCCGTTGCGGATGCTCCGGCGGCAGGCGCAGCTGGATGCGCTGCTGGCCCGCCGCCACTGCCTGCTGCAGCCGTTCATGCCAGTGCTGCACGCCGCCGGCATCTTCGGCCGGCGCCGGCGTGATGAGGTAGCGATCCGGTTGGCGCAGTGCGGCCACCACCGGCAGGTCGGCCGGCGGCATGGAATAGCGGCCCAGCTTGTCCTGCGCCACCCAGGTGATCGCCTGGCCCTCGCGCCCGCGCGGTGTGCCCTTCCAGCTGCGCACGTGGCGCACTTCCAGGGTCAGGTGCTTGTCCGGATAGCGCTGCGGCACATCCATCAGCCAGGGCCCGACATCGGCCTCGATGCCCAGCTCTTCGCGCAGTTCACGCACCAGCGCCTGTTCGGAGGTCTCGCCGGATTCGCGCTTGCCGCCGGGGAACTCCCACAGGCCAGCCATGTCGCGGTTCTCGGTACGGCGGTTGAGCAGCACGCGGCCACGGGCGTCGGTGATGACGGCGGCCACGACATGGATCGATCGGGTGGGAGAAACCATGGGGCCAGCATGCCCAGAACAGGGCGGCCAGCGCAATCACGAATCCGCGCCGGATCGCCCGCGCCAAAGCAGAAGGCCCCGCTTGCGCGGGGCCTTCCGGGGTCAGCTCAGCTGGCCGTGGCAGTGCTTGTACTTCTTGCCACTGCCGCACGGGCACGGATCATTGCGGCCGATCTTCGGCTCGTCGCGCTGCAGCGTGGCCACGCCCTGCTGGGCGGCTTCGACCTGCGCGGCTTCCTCGTCGGCGCTGTAACCGCCGGCATCCTGGTGCTGGAACTGCGACTGGCTCAGGCGCGCCTGCGCCTGCTGGCGCTCGGCCGCTTCCAGCGCCTGCACTTCCTCGTCGCTGCGGATGCGCACGCGGGCCAGCAGGGTCACCACTTCGCGCTTGACGTTCTCCAGCATGTCCGAGAACAGCTCGAAGGCTTCCTTCTTGTATTCCTGCTTCGGCTGCTTCTGCGCGTAACCACGCAGGTAGATGCCCTGGCGCAGGTAATCCATGCGCGCCAGGTGCTCCTTCCAGCTCTGGTCCAGCACGGTCAGCATCACGTGCTTCTCCAGCGCGCGCATGGTTTCTTCGCCCAGGCCGGCTTCCTTCTCGGCGAAGTGCTGGTTGACGCGCTCCTGGACCTTGGTGGCGATGGCCTCGGCGTCCAGCTCTTCGTGTTCCTTGACCAGGTCGGTCAGCGACATCTGCAGGCCGAAGTCCGACTCCAGGGTCGCTTCCAGGCCGCGCAGGTCCCACTGCTCGTCGATCGAGTTCGGCGGCACGAAGCGCGCCACGATGTCGAAGATCACGTCGTCGCGGATGCCATCGACATTCGCCTTCACCGACTCGGCATCCAGCAGCTCGTCGCGCTGGGCGTAGATCACCTTGCGCTGGTCGTTGTTGACGTCGTCGAAGTCCAGCAGGTTCTTGCGGATGTCGAAGTTGTGGGCCTCGACCTTGCGCTGCGCCTTTTCGATCTGCCGGCTGACCAGGCGGTCCTCGATGACGTCGTCTTCCTTCATGCCCATCATGCGCATGGCCTTCTGCACCCAGTCGGAGGCGAAGATGCGCATCAGGTTGTCTTCCAGCGACAGGTAGAAGCGGGACGAACCCGGGTCACCCTGGCGGCCCGAACGGCCGCGCAGCTGGTTGTCGATACGACGCGATTCGTGGCGCTCGGTGCCGACGATGTGCAGGCCGCCCGCCGCCTTCACTGCCTCGTGGCGCTTCTGCCATTCGGCCTTGACCGCTGCCTTCTGCTCGTCGGTCGCGTCCTCGCCCAGGGCGTGGATCTCGGCTTCCAGCGAACCGCCCAGCACGATGTCGGTACCACGGCCGGCCATGTTGGTGGCGATGGTCACCGCCCCCGGTCGGCCAGCGTTGGCGACGATGGTCGCTTCGCGGTCATGCTGCTTGGCGTTGAGCACTTCGTGCTTCACGCCGGCCTTGCTCAGGTGCTCGGACAGCATTTCCGAGGTTTCGATCGAGGTGGTACCCACCAGCACCGGCTGGCCGCGCTTGGCGCACTCTTCGATGTCGGCCAGCACCGCATTGAACTTGCCCTTGCGGTTGAGGAACACCTGGTCCGGACTGTCCTTGCGGATGGTCGGGCGGTTGGTCGGGATCACCACCACTTCCAGGCCGTAGATGCTCTGGAACTCGAATGCTTCGGTATCGGCCGTACCGGTCATGCCGGACAGCTTCTTGTACATGCGGAACAGGTTCTGGAAGGTGATGCTGGCCAGCGTCTGGTTTTCGCGCTGGACCGGCACGCCTTCCTTCGCTTCCACCGCCTGGTGCAGGCCATCGGACCAGCGGCGGCCGGCCAGGGTGCGGCCGGTGAATTCATCGACGATGACCACTTCGCCGTCGCGCACGATGTAGTCCACGTCACGCTGGTAGATCGCGTGCGCGCGCAGGGCGGCGTTGAGGTGGTGGACCACGGTCAGGTTCTGCGCCGCGTACAGGCCTTCGGTCTCGCCGTCGAGGATGCCGGCTTCAACCAGCAGCTGCTCGGCGTGCTCCATGCCCGCTTCGGACAGGTGCACCTGCTTGCCCTTCTCGTCGACCCAGAAATCGCCCTCGCCGTCTTCCGCTTCCTGCTTGACCAGGTGCGGCACGACGCGGTTGACGCGGATGTACAGCTCCGGGGAATCATCGGCCGGACCGGAGATGATCAGCGGGGTACGCGCTTCGTCGATCAGGATGGAGTCGACTTCGTCGACGATGGCGTAGTGCAGGCCGCGCTGGTAACGGTCGGCCTTGGACAGCGCCATGTTGTCGCGCAGGTAGTCGAAGCCGAATTCGTTGTTGGTGCCGTAGGTGATGTCGGCCGCGTAGGCTTCGCGCTTGTCGCTGTGCGGCATGCCCGGGTACACCACGCCCACGCTCAGGCCCAGCCAGTTGTACAGCTTGCCCATCTGCGCGGCGTCGCGGCGAGCCAGGTAGTCGTTCACGGTGACCACGTGCACGCCCTTGCCTTCCAGCGCGTTGAGGTACACCGGCAGGGTCGCCACCAGGGTCTTGCCTTCACCGGTGCGCATTTCTGCGATCTTGCCCAGGTGAAGCACCATGCCGCCGATCAGCTGCACGTCGTAGTGGCGCATGCCCAGCACGCGGCGGCCGGCTTCGCGGCAGACCGCGAACGCTTCCGGCAGCACCTTGTCCAGGGCTTCACCGCCGGCGATGCGCTGCTTGAACTCCGGCGTCTTGGCCTGAAGCTGCTCGTCGGAAAGCTTCTCGATCTCCGGCTCCAGCGCATTGATCTTGGCGACGATGCGGTTGAGCTGGCGCAGCTGTCGTTCGTTACGACTGCCAAATACGCGGGTAAGCAGGCTGTTGATCATTGAAGGAACCGGGTTGGATGGACACGACGCCCGGCCTCCCCCTTGGGATCCGTCCGCCGCAAACGAAACAGGGCGCCTGGCGCCCTGTCGATGGCAACACCCATTGTAGCTTGGGACGGGCGGCTGAGGTTTCAAGCGCCAATCCGGTCGCAATCGCCCCGGATTCGGCAAAGAAACACGGATGCGGGGTCGGACCCCTTTCGCCATGGCGAAAGGGCTCTGACCCCAGCCCTCAACCGAATCGGGTCAGAGCCCTTCCGCGGCGCGGAAGGAATCCGACCCGGGCATCAGCCGCGGCTGACGCGGCCGACCGGCGTGTTGCCGCCGTCGCCGAGGAACTTGCGCGGGTTGACCACGTTGCCGTTCTCCCACACCTCGAAGTGCACGTGGGCACCGGTCGAACGGCCGGTGGAACCGGCCTTGGCCACTTCCTGGCCGGCGCGGACCAGGTCACCGGCCTTCACCACCAGGCGCGAATTGTGCGCGTAGCGGGTGACATAGCCGTTACCGTGGTCGACATCGACGACGTTGCCATAGCCGCCCTTCACACCAGCGAAGCTGACCACGCCTTCGGCCACGGCCATCACCGGGTCACCGACCTTGGCGTGGAAGTCCATGCCCTTGTGGGTGGCGGCGCCGCGGCCGAACGGGTCGGCACGGGTGCCGAAGCCGGAGGTCACGTAGCTGTTGCGGATCGGCATGCGCGACGGCACGGCGTTCTGCTGCAGCTGGTGGTCGAACATCAGCGATTCCATCACCGACAACTGGCGGCCTGAAGCAGCAAAGCGCTGCTCCAGCACCTGTAAGTCGGCGTTGACGTCCTTGACCGGGATGTCGCTGGTCGGGCCGCCGGCGTCGCCATCACCGAGGCCGGGGGTCTCGTTGAAGTCGAATTCGCCATCTTCCAGCTTGCCCATCTGGGTCAGCCGTTCGCCGAGGGCGTTCAGGCGGGTGGCCTGCGCCTGCAGCTCGCCGAGGCGGGCGGCCAGCGCGTTGACCTGGGTCTGCGCATCGCGCTTGACCTTGGCCAGCTCCGCATCCTGGCGCTCGACCTTGGCCTGCAGGCGCGAATCATTCAGCGCACTGGCGCCAATGCCGCCGGCAAGGCCGATAATGCAGCCTACCCCGAGCACGCTGCCCAGCAGGGCGCGGGGGCGGTCCTCGAAATAGAACCGCAAACGCGTGATCGGCGACGCCTTGGCCTGTCCTTCACGCGTTTTGATTACGATCTTTTTGAATGCCATCAGTGAGTTTTCATGTCTGAGCCGAAATCCAGCGTTCGCCCCGCGTCAGTGCCGAAACCGGCGCTGGATGCGGTAATGGCGGACAAAAGCGGGAACCCGCTGCGTCGGGCCTTGTGGCTCGACGCGCTGGACCGGCAGTTGCGCCCCCAGTTGCCGCCACCTCTGCGCAGCCGCTGCCGGCTGGCCAATGTGGACGGGGAACACCTCGTTTTTCTCGTCGAGTCCCCGGTCTGGCATGCCAAGTTGCGGCTTGCCGAAGCCCAGTTGCTCGACGCGGCCCGTTCCATCGGGCTGAAGGCCACCAGGGTGACCATCAAGACTGCGTCCACCACTCCCTCACGCTCCCCAGCGATCGACAACCGGAATGGCCCCCACGCAGTTTCAGCCGCCACGCACAAAGGGCTACGCGACGCCTTGGCTTGCCTGCAGGACGTTCCCTCGAAGCCGAAGAAGCGGTCCTGATGGCAACGGAGCATCCGGCTCCGCTCCCCGTCGCGCGTGTCACCACGGCGTGAAACATTTCGGGGGCCGGGTCGCATCCTAGCGGCCAACCGGGGGCCTGTCGTTAGATTGAAGTTAAAATGTCGTTAAATTCAGGCTTCCGATCCAACAGGTTCACAAAACCGTGACCTTGAACCGGCCTTGACGCCTTTCAAGCACGCTGAATGCGTCGCCAGCGCCGGAAACAACGACGCCGCCCTGGAAGGCGGCGTTTTTATCTTGAAATTCAACGATCTATGGAATCAGGCGTAGGCCGGGGTGGCATATTCCACCGGATCCGGGCTGGTCGGCGAGTCGAAGCTGACCCATTCCCAGGCGCTGGCGTCGGCCATCAGGGCCCGCACCAGCTTGTTGTTGAGCGCGTGGCCGGACTTGAAGCCCTCGTAGGCGCCCAGCACCTGGCCACCGGCCAGGTAGAGGTCGCCAATGGCGTCAAGGATCTTGTGGCGCACGAATTCGTCGGCGTAGCGCAGGCCGTCTTCGTTGAGCACGCGGAACTCGTCCAGCACGATGGCGTTGTCCATCGAACCGCCCAGGCCCAGGTTGCGCTCGCGCATGTATTCCAGGTCGCGCATGAAACCGAAGGTGCGCGCGCGGGAGATTTCCTTGGTGTAGGCCAGCGTCGAGAACTCGATTTCCTGCCGCGACTGCTTGGCCGGGATCATCGGGTGGTCGAACTGGATGGTGAAGCCCAGCTTGTAGCCCTCGTACGGGGTGAAGCGGGCCACCTTGTCGCCCTCGGTCACCTCCACGGTCTTGAGCACGCGGATGAAGCGCTTGGGCGCATCCTGTTCGACGATGCCCGCCGACTGCAGCAGGAACACGAACGGGCCGGCCGAACCGTCCATGATCGGCAGCTCGGCCGAGGACAGTTCGACGATGATGTTGTCGACACCCAGGCCGGCCAGCGCCGACATCAGGTGTTCGACGGTCTGGATCTTTGCGTCGTTGCAGGTCAGGCCGGTGCACAGGGTCACTTCGGTGACCAGTTCGGCCTTGGCCGGCACCTCCACCACCGGGTCCAGGTCCACGCGGCGGAACACGATGCCATGGTTGACCGGTGCCGGGCGCAGGGTCATGTAGACCTTGTCACCACTGTGCAGGCCAACGCCGGTGGCGCGGATCGTGTTCTTGAGGGTGCGTTGCTGGATCATGGGGGATGGACCGGAAGTGACACATTAGATTAACACGCGCACTCCCCTACCCCGGCTGAAACGCCAGTTGCAGCCACCGGCAGGATCCACCGGCACGCCGCTGGAAAGCGCGTGAAGCAGGGCGGCCGGGCCCATCCTGGCCCGGCGCCCGCGTTTTCAGGACATGGTGGCGCAACCCGGGGAGGACAACCCCGGGCCGCCCCGCTTAGTCCGCCTGGCGGCGCAGGAACGCCGGGATGTCCAGGTAATCGTTCGGCAGTTCCGCCGCCGCCGGGGCCGAAGCGGCCGGGGCCGAAGGGGCGGAGGCCGCTGCGGTATCGCTGCTGGCGCGACGCAGGCCCAGGCCCATGCCACCCACCGCCTTGGAGACGGCATCGCCGCCGTTGTCGAACTCGCCGAACTCCGGCTGGCCGGTGGTGGCGTTGCGGACCAGCTTGATCGGCGCACGCTCGCCCGGACGCTGGGTCTTGCTGGCCGAGACGCGGTTCAGGCCGGTGGCCACCACGGTCACGCGCACTTCGTCCTGCATGTCCGGATCGAGCACGGTGCCGACCACCACGGTGGCATCTTCGGAAGCGAAGCCATCGATGGTGCGGCCGATCTCGTCGAACTCGGCCATGGTGAAATCGGCGCCGGCGGTGATGTTGACCAGGATGCCGTTGGCACCAGCCAGGTTCACATCGTCCAGCAGCGGGTTCTGGATCGCCGATTCGGCAGCGGCCTGGGCGCGGTCATCGCCACGGGCGGTGCCGGTACCCATCATCGCCAGGCCCATTTCAGACATGACGGTGCGCACGTCGGCGAAGTCGACGTTGATCAGGCCCGGACGCACGATCAGGTCGGCGATGCCCTGCACGGCGCCCTGCAGCACGTCGTTGGCAGCGCGGAAGGCCTGGATCATGGTCGCGTTGCGACCCAGCACGGTGATCAGCTTCTCGTTCGGGATGGTGATCAGCGAGTCGCAGTGCTGGCTCAGTTCCTCGATGCCCTTCAGCGCCACCTGCATGCGGCGACGGCCTTCGAACGGGAACGGCTTGGTGACCACGGCCACGGTCAGGATGCCCATTTCCTTGGCCAGCTGTGCCACCACCGGCGCAGCGCCGGTACCGGTGCCGCCGCCCATGCCGGCGGTGATGAACACCATGTCGGCGCCCTGCAGCGCGTCCATGATGCGCTCACGGTCTTCCAGCGCGGCCTGGCGGCCGACTTCCGGGTTCGCGCCTGCGCCCAGGCCCTTGGTCACGTTGGTACCCAGCTGCAGCTGCAGCTTGGCACCACAATTCTTGATGGCCTGCGAGTCGGTGTTGGCAGTGATGAATTCCACGCCATCCACTGCCGAGTTGACCATGTGCGCCACGGCATTGCCGCCGCCGCCGCCCACGCCAACCACCTTGATCACCGCATTGGGTGCCATCTTTTCGATCAGTTCAAAATGCGCCATGTCCGTGTCCTCGTTGTATCCGCTTTCGCTGGCATGGGCATTCGGGCGTCCTGCCGTCCTGCTGCATGCCGACGTTGCGGCTGTGTGGGTTGTGTGTAGCCGGTACTGCGTTGTGATGCGGGTACTGCGGGTGTTGCGCCCGGGCGAGGCCCGGGTTTTCGGGTTCCGCGTCAGAACTCGCCGCGGAACCAGGTCTTGAGTTTCTTGAACATGCTTCCGGCGCGCCCGGTGGGCAGCGACGGCCGCCGCGGGTGCTCGATCTGGCTTCCCATCAGCAGCAGGCCCACGCCGGTGGCGTGCACCGGGTTGCCGACCACTTCGCCCAGGCCGGTGACGTGCTGCGGGATGCCCACGCGCACCGGCATCTGCAGCATTTCCTCGGCCAGTTCGACCACGCCTTCCATCTTCGACGCGCCACCGGTCAGCACCATGCCGGCGCGCACCAGCTCCTCGAAGCCGGAGCGGCGCAGTTCGGCCTGCACCATCTCGAAGATTTCCTCGTAGCGGCCCTGCACGGCCTGCGCCAGCGAATGGCGCGGCATGCGGCGCGGCGGGCGGTCGCCCACCGACGGCACCTGGATGCTCTCCTCGGCCGTGGCCAGCTGGGCCAGGGCGCAGGCATAGCGCACCTTGATCTGCTCGGCTTCCGGGGTCGGCGTGCGCAGCATGTGCGCGATGTCGTTGGTCACGTGGTCGCCGGCGATCGGCAGCGAGGCGGTGTGGCAGATCGCACCCTGCACGAACACCGCGATGTCGGTGGTGCCGGCGCCCATGTCGACCAGCACCACGCCCAGCTCGCGCTCGTCGGCGGTCAGCACTGCCACGCTGGAGGCCAGCGAGGACAGCACCAGGTCGTCCACCTGCAGGCCGCAGCGCTGCACGCACTTGCTGATGTTGGCCGCCGCCGACTGCGCGCACACCACCAGGTGCGCATGCACTTCCAGGCGCACGCCGGTCATGCCGACCGGGTTGCGGATGCCTTCCTGCGAATCGTCCAGCACGTACTCGCGCGGGATCGCGTGGAGGATCTTCTGGTCGGCCGGGATCGCCACCGCCTTGGCCGCGTCGAGCACGCGATCCAGGTCGCCCCAGGTCACTTCACCGTCGCGGATCGGCACGATGCCCGGCGAGTTCTTGCACTGCACGTGGTTGCCGGAAATCGAGGCGTACACCGAACGGATCTCGCAGCCGGCCATCAGCTCGGCTTCTTCCACCGCGCGCTGGATCGACTGCACGGTCGATTCGATGTCCACCACCACGCCGCGCTTCAGCCCGCGCGATTCGTGCGAGCCGATGCCGATCACTTCGATCGGGTTGCCCGGCGAATACTCGCCCACCAGCGCCACCACCTTGGAGGTGCCGATGTCCAGGCCAACGATCAGCGATTTGTCACCCTTGCGATTCATGTCCTTTCCTGCGTGCTTCTGGCCGGGGTCGCCGGCGTTTTCGCCGGCGTGGCCGGGGTACCCCAGCTCAGCGTGAAACCATTGGTGTAACGGAGGTCGGCGCGCTCGATCGGCGCGTCCTGACGGTTGAGCTGCGGCAGTACCTTGACGAAGCGCTGCATGCGCGAGCGCGCGTCGTCGCGGCCGACCACCACTTCGGTGCCGTTGCTCAGCACCAGCGACCAGCTGCCGCGTGCGTCCATCGTCACCCGGCGCACATCGACGCCGGCCGGTGCGAACAATGCACGCGAGTCGCTGTACAGCTTCATCACTTCCGCGGTCTGGCTGTCCGGGCCATCCAGCTCCGGCAGCGCCAGGTCGGACAGCTTCTTCGGCGTGGGGAACAGCTTGCCCTGCTCGGACACCAGGCGGTCGGTACCCCAGCGGGCGAACGGCTTGTGCTCGACCAGGGTCACTTCCAGCACGTCCGGCCACTGCTTGCGGACCTGCGCGCTTTCCACCCACGGCAGCTTCTCCAGGGCGTCCTGCGCGTCCTGCAGCTTGACCGCGAAGAAACCGGCGCGCGCATACGGCAGCAGCACCTGCTGCAGCTGTTCGGCCGGCACCCGCTTGAACTCACCATGCACGCGCAGCTTCGCCAGTGGCCAGCGCTCGGCGCCGACCCAGCCATTGACCACGGCCACCACCGGCAGTGCAACCACCGACAGCGCCAACAGCCAGACGAAGATGCGCAGCACCGCGTTCATGCGTGCGAGGCCTCCAGGGTCTGTTCCAGCACGCGCCACACCAGTTCCTCGAAACCGATGCCGGCCTGGCGGGCCGCCTTGGGCACCAGCGAATGGCTGGTCATGCCCGGCGCGGTGTTCACTTCCAGCAGGAAGAAACGGCCGCTGTCGCGATCGCGCATCACGTCCACGCGGCCCCAGCCACGGCACCCGGCGGCACGGAACGCGGCCAGCGCGATGCGCCGGATGTCCTCTTCGTCGCCACCGTCCAGGCCCGGGCACAGGTACTGGGTGTCCTCGGCGATGTACTTGGCGTTGTAGTCGTACCACTGGCCCTTGGGCACGATGCGGATCGACGGCAGTGCGACGTCGCCAAGGATGGCCACGGTCAATTCGTCGCCGACCACCATCTGCTCCATCAGCAGCTGGCCGTCGTAGCGCGCGGCCAGGGCCACCGCTTCATCCAGCCCGGCGTCATCGGTGACCCGGCTGATGCCCACGCTGGAGCCTTCGTTGGCCGGCTTCACCACCACCGGCAGGCCGAGTTCGGCGGCATTGGCGTGCACGTCCTCGGCAGTGACCTTGCGGTACTGCGGGGTCGGCAGGCCCAGCGACAGCCACACCTGCTTGGTGCGGATCTTGTCCATGCTCAGCGCCGAACCCAGCACGTTCGAGCCGGTGTACGGCACGCCGAAGGCGTCCATCAGGCCCTGCACGATGCCGTCCTCGCCGCCACCGTTGTGGCCGTGCAGGATGTTGAAGACGCGATCGATGCCACCGGCGGCGAGCGCGCTGGCGAGCGCCGGAATGCCGTCCACCGCGAACGCATCGACGCCACGCGACTGCAGGGCTTCGAGCACGTTGCGGCCC
The DNA here is from genome assembly GCF_049384325.1 of Stenotrophomonas sp. CASM114. NCBI lineage: Bacteria > Pseudomonadati > Pseudomonadota > Gammaproteobacteria > Lysobacterales > Lysobacteraceae > Stenotrophomonas > Stenotrophomonas sp. CASM114. Next base: position 79,715 of record NZ_JBMRGJ010000008.1, read on the forward strand.
GAATCCAGCGACACCTCGCGTTCGCTGGAACTGCCGCCCAGCAGCACGGCGACGCGGCCGAACTCGGCCGGGTCGGTCACGCGCAGCGGCGGGAAGGTCAGCGTGCTCACGCCTGGCCCTCCCCCTTGAAACCTTCCACCGCGATATGGGTGGCCACGGCACCGATGTCGCCGGCGCCCATCATCAGCAGCAGGTCACCGTCCTGCAGCACGTCCGGCAGCACGCTGGCCAGCTCGGCGGCCTTGCCCACCACCACCGGCTCACTGCGGCCACGCGCGCGGATGGCACGGGCCAGCGCGTGCGAGTCGGCGCCGGCAATCGGTTCTTCACCGGCCGGGTAGACCTCGCTCAGCACCAGCGCATCAACGCTCGACAGCACGGCGGCGAACTTGTCGAACTGGTCGCGGGTACGGCTGTAGCGGTGCGGCTGGAAGGCCACCACCAGGCGCTTGTCGGCCCAGCCACCACGAGCGGCGGCGAACACTGCCTCCAGCTCGCTCGGGTGATGGCCATAGTCGTCGATGATGCGGACCTTGGCGCCACTGGCGGTGGTCACCTCGCCCAGATCGTTGAAGCGACGGCCGACACCGGCGAAGCCCTCCAGCGCGCGTGCGATCGCGTCCGGGGCCACGCCCAGCTGCCAGCCCACCGCAGCGGCGGCCAGCGCGTTGAGCACGTTGTGCCTGCCCGGCAGCGCCAGCACCACTTCCTGGCTGGTGCCCTGCGGCAGGCGCAGGGTGAAGCGCATGCGCGCCCCTTCCTGCACCACGTTCTCGGCGCGCACGTCGGCCTGCGGGCTCATGCCGTAGCTCATCACGTGGCGCGGGGTCCTGGCGGCCAGCGCGGCGACTTCCGGATCATCGATGCACAGTACCGCCAGGCCGTAGAACGGCAGGCGCTGCAGGAACTCGGCAAACGCCGCCTGCACGCGGGCGAAATCGTTGCCGTAGTTTTCCAGGTGGTCGGCATCGATGTTCGTGATGATCGACATCAGCGGGTTCAGGCGCAGGAAGCTGCCATCGCTTTCATCGGCCTCGGCCACCAGCCACTGCCCGCCACCCAGCTTGGCGTTGGCACCGGCGGCCAGCAGCTGGCCACCGATCACGAACGTCGGGTCCAGGCCACCTTCGCTCAGCACCGCAGCGGTCAGGCTGGTGGTGGTGGTCTTGCCATGGGTACCGGCCACGGCGATGCCGCGGCGGAAGCGCATCAGCTCGGCCAGCATCGCCGCACGCGGCATGATCGGAATGCGCTGGCTGCGTGCTTCCATCAGTTCCGGGTTGTCTTCGCGGATGGCACTGGAGACCACCACGCAGTCGGTGCCCAGCACGTTGGCCGCGGAGTGGCCGCGCATGATGCGCGCCCCCAGGCTGGCCAGGCGGCGGGTCGCCACGTTGTCGGCGTTGTCCGAGCCGGACACTTCATAGCCCAGCGTCAGCATCACTTCGGCGATACCGCTCATGCCGGTGCCGCCGATGCCGACGAAATGCACGCGCGGGAACGCGCGCACCAGGTCGTTGGTGTCGTGCAGGCGGCGGATCATGCGCGGCCTCGCGCAGGGCAGGCGCGGTGGCATGCCTTCTTCATACAGCTTCCTCGAGAATGATATCGGCGATGCGCTCGGCGGCATCGACCTTGGCCAGGGCACGCGCGGCTTGCGCCATCTGCATGCGGCGGGCGGGATTTTCGGACAGATCGCGCAGCAGTGCGGCAATGCCGTCAGCCAGCGTTCCGTCCTGCTTCAGCAACACCGCCGCGCCGCGCTCGACCAGGTACTCCGCGTTGCGGGTCTGGTGATCGTCGACGGCAGCGGGGAATGGCACCAGCACGCTGCCGACACCGACCGCGCACAGCTCGGCCAGCGTGGACGCGCCGGCGCGGCAGACAACCAGGTCAGCCCAGGCAAAGGCTTCGGCCATGTCGGCGATGAACGGCGTGATTTCCGCCTGCACACCGGCCTTGGCGTAAGCCTCCACCGCTTCGGCATGCATCTTCTCGCCGCTCTGGTGGCGCACCTGCACCGGCAGGCCGGCGCCCAGCGCGGCAATCGCCTGCGGCACGCCGGTATTGAGGGCACGCGCGCCCTGGCTGCCGCCCACCACCAGCACCCGCAGCGGGCCCTGCCGGTCGGCGAAGCGCTGTTCCGGCGGCGCGATGGCAGCGATTTCCGCGCGCACCGGGTTACCGACGAACTCCTCGCCCTTGGCGAAGGTGCCCGGGAAACCGGTCAGCAGGCGACGCGCATAACGCGACAGGATGCGGTTGGTCAGGCCCGGCGCACGGTTCTGCTCATGCACGATCAGCGGCAGGCCATGCAGGCGCGTGGCCATGCCACCGGGGCCGGAGGCAAAGCCACCGAAGGCGACCACCGCGCGCGGCTGGCGCTGGCGGATGATGAGCCCGGCCGCGCGCAGCGCGCGCATCAGCCGCCACGGCGCCGCCAGCAGGGCCAGCTTGCCCTTGCCGCGCAGGCCAGTGATGGCCAGCGTATCGATGGCGATGTCGTGCTGCGGCACCAGGCGGGTTTCCATCGCACCGTCGGCGCCCATCCATGTCACCGGCACGCCGCGCTGGCGCAGCACGCGGGCCACGGCCAGGCCGGGGAAGATGTGACCGCCGGTGCCTCCGGCCAGGATCATCACCGGGCGCCCACTCTCGGTGGCTGCACTCATGACAGCCTCCCGAAGGTCGGTTCGATGCGCGACTGCAGGCGGCTGGTGCCACGTGCGGCGCTCGCTGCAGCGGACGCGGGTGCGACCGGCTCGGCACGCGTCGGCACGCTGGCGTCCACCGCTGCGGCGGGCTTGTCCATCGGTTCGGCCGCGGCGTCTTCGGCGCCACCGATGCGCACGGCCTGGCGGCGCTCGGCGCGCTTGAGTTCATACGACACGCGCAGCAGCAGGCCCATCGCCACGCAGGTCATCAGCACCGACGAACCGCCGGAGGAGATCAGCGGCAGGGTCAGGCCCTTGGTCGGCAGGATGCCCAGGTTCACGCCGATCGAGACGAAGGTCTGCATGCTGATCCACAGGCCGATGCCGAAGGCGATGTAGCCGGAGAAGTGGCGCTTCATTTCCACGCAGCGCATGCCCAGCCAGAAGGTGCGGCCGACCAGCAGCGCATACAGCGCCACGATCACGCAGGTACCCAGGAAACCGAATTCCTCGGCGGTGACCGAGAAGATGAAGTCGGTGTGCGCTTCGGGCAGGTAGTACAGCTTCTGCACGGAGTTGCCCAGGCCGACGCCGGTCCATTCACCACGGCCCACCGCCATCAGCGCGTTGGACAGCTGGTAGCCGTCGCCCTGCTGGTCGGCCCACGGGTCCAGGAAGGAGGTGATGCGGCGCATGCGGTACGGCTCGATGATCGCCAGCGCGCTCATGCCGACCAGGCCGATGATCACCGGCATCGACATGCGCGGCATGTTCACCCCGCCCAGCACCAGCATGCCGGCGGTGATCGCCAGCAGCAGGGTCGAGGAACCGAAGTCCGGCTGCAGCAGCAGCAGCACCACCAGCGCACCGGCCACGCCCAGCGGCTTGAGCATTGCCGGCCAGGTCGCATTGACCTCGTCGCGGAAACGCACCAGGTAGCTCGACAGCCAGACGATGTAGAGCACTTTCACCGCTTCGACCGTCTGGAACTTGGAAATGCCCAGGTTGATCCAGCGGCGCGCACCGTTGACCGTGCTGCCCAGTCCCGGTGCGAACACCGCCAGCAGCAGTACGAAGCAGCCCAGCAGCAGCATCTGGTTGTACTGCTCGATCGACTTCAGCTCGGTGCGGGCGGCAATGACCGCCAGCACGATACCCACCGCCAGGAAGATCAGGTGGCGGTTGAGGTAATAGAACGGGCTGCTCATCAGCGCGATCGAGCTGGAGGCCACCATCACCACGCCGACACCGGTGAGCGCGATGATCGCGCCCAGCAGCCACTTGTCGTAGCTGCCTTCGATGGCTTCAAGGCGTGTTGCCTGGCGGGACAGGTCGTTCATCTCAGCGCACCTTCAACGTGGCCAGGCCGATCAGCACGAGCACGACGGAGATGATCCAGAAACGCACGATCACGCGCGGCTCCGGCCAGCCCTTCAGTTCGAAATGGTGGTGGATCGGCGCCATGCGGAACACGCGCTTGCCGGTCAGCTTGAACGAGGCGACCTGGATCATCACCGACAGCGTTTCGATGACGAACACGCCGCCCATGATCACCAGCACCAGCTCCTGGCGGGTGATCACCGCGATCGTGCCCAGCACCGCACCCAGTGCCAGTGCGCCGATGTCGCCCATGAAGACCATGGCCGGGTAGGTGTTGAACCAGAGGAAGCCCAGGCCCGCGCCGGCGATGGCCGCACAGATGATGACCAGCTCGCCGGCGCCCGGGATCTGCGGGATCTGCAGGTAGTTGGCGAACACCACGTTGCCCGAGGCGTAGGCGAACACGCCCAGCGCGCAGGCCACCAGCACGGTGGGCATGATCGCCAGGCCGTCAAGGCCGTCGGTCAGGTTCACCGCGTTGGAGAAGCCGACGATCCAGAAGTAGGCGATGGCCACGAAGCCGATGCCGGCCAGCGGCAGCGCGACCGACTTGAACATCGGGATGTAGAAGGTCAGCGCCGCCGGCACGTCGGCCGTGTAGAACAGGAACAGGCCCGCAGCCAGGCCGAAGATCGACTGCAGCAGGTACTTCCAGCGCGACTTCAGGCCGTTCGGGTCACGGCGGACGATCTTGATCCAGTCGTCATACCAGCCGATGGCGCCGAAGCACAGCATCACCGCCAGCACCAGCCACACGTAGCGGTTGCGCAGGTCGGCCCACATCAGCACCGACAGGGTGATGGTGAGCAGGATCAGCGAACCGCCCATGGTCGGCGTGCCGGCCTTGGAGAAATGGGTCTGCGGACCGTCCTTGCGGATCGGCTGGCCGCCCTTGAACTGGGCAAGCTTGCGGATCATCGCCGGGCCCAGCCACAGCGACAGGAACAGGGCCGTCAGCGCGGCAAGGATGGCGCGGAACGTCTGGTAGTTGAACAGCCCGAACAGGCTCTCCAACTGCTGCAACCATCGAGCCAGTTCATACAACATGCGGGGATTCCTCTCCTTGCGCCAGCAGCGCTTTGACAATCGTGTCCATGGCGCTGCCACGGGAACCCTTGACCAGGCAGCGCACGCCGGCGTGCAGCTCGTCCTTCAGCGCCTGCGACAGCGCGTCGTGGGTGGCGAAATGGCGGCCGCCTTCGCCGAAGGCGGAGGCGGCAGCGGCGCTGAGCGGGCCCAGTGCATACAGGCGCTTCAGGCCGGCAGCACGTGCGCGGAGGCCGGCCTGCGCATGCAGCGCTTCCGCGTCCGGGCCCAGCTCGCGCATGTCGCCCAGCACCAGCCAGCCCTCTTCCGGCGCCGCGGCCAGGGCATCGATGGCCGCGGCCAGCGACCCGGGGTTGGCGTTGTAGCTGTCATCCACCAGCACCGCGCCATTGCGCAGCTGATGGGCGATCTGGCGACCCGGCACCGGCTGCGCTTCGGCCAGGCCGGCGGCAATCAGCGCCAGATCGACACCGGCGGCCAGCGCCAGACTGGCGGCGGCCAGCGCATTGCTGACGTTGTGGCGACCCGGCAGGCCCAGCACCACGCGAGCTTCGCCGGCCGGTGCGACCAGAGTGAACTGGCTGCCCTGCGCACCGGCGCGGATATCGCGCGCGGTCACGTCCGCCGAGTGTTCCAGGCCATAGCGCAGCACGCGGCAACGCGCCGGGGTGCTGATGAAATGCTGTTCGAACCAGCGGCCATAGGCATCGTCGGCGTTGATCACCGCCACGCCATCGGCCGGCAGCGCGGCGTAGATCGCGCCCTTGGTCACCGCCACGCCGAGCAGGCTGCCCATACGTTCCAGGTGCGCCGGGGCGATGTTGTTGACCAGCGCATAACGCGGGCGGGCGATGTCGGTCAGGTAGGCGATGTCGCCCGGCTTGCCGGCGCCCATCTCGTAGACGGCGTAGTCGGCATCTTCCGGCGCATCGATCACCGCCAGCGGCAGGCCGATCTCGTTGTTGCGGTTGCCCGGGTTGGCGTAGACCACCTTGTGCGCGTGCTGGGCCACCTGCTGCAGGATCGACAGCAGCAGGCTCTTCACGCTGGTCTTGCCATTGCTGCCGGTGATCGCGAACACCTCGGTGCCACGGTCACGCTGCATGCCTGTGGCGATCTTCGCCAGCGCCAGTTCGCTGTCGGCCACCAGCACCTGCGGCAGTTCGACCGGCAGCAGGCGCTCGACCAGCAGCGCACTGGCACCGCGCGCCTGCGCGTCGGCCGCGAAGTCATGGCCGTCGAACCGCTCGCCGCGCAGCGCCACATACAGACTGCCCGGACCGAGATTGCGGGTGTCATTGCTGACCGCATCGATGGCCACGTCGTCGCCGTGGATCTCGCCGCCGGCCCAGTGTGCGATCAGCGAAAGCAGGGTGCGCTTCATGCGGCGCCCTCCCCGGCCTGCGCGCTGAGCACACCAGCCTTGGCCGCCAGTGCGGCGGCGGCCACTTCGGTGTCGTCGAAGTCATGGCGCACGCCATTCACTTCCTGGTACGGCTCGTGACCCTTGCCGGCGATCAGGATGATGTCGCCTGCACCGGCACGCCTCACCGCCAGGCCGATCGCACGCGCGCGACTGCGCTGCACGGTCACGGCATCGGCGTTCTGGAAGCCGGCCAGGATGTCAGCCACGATCACATCGCCATCTTCGCCGCGCGGGTTGTCGTCGGTGACGATGACCTGGTTGGCCAGGCGCTCGGCAATCGCCGCCATCTGCGGGCGCTTGCCGGTGTCGCGCTCGCCGCCGCAGCCGAACACGCAGAACAGCGTGCCCTGCAGGTGCCCGTGGAGGCTGTCCAGCGCCTGTTCCAGCGCATCCGGGGTGTGCGCGTAGTCGACCACCACCGTCGGCAGGCCGTCTTCACCGCCCAGGCGGTTCATGCGGCCGCGGATCGGCTGCAGCGCCGACAGCACCTCGGCAATACGCGGCAGCGGCTGGCCCTGCGCATGCAGGGTACCGGCCACGGCCAGCAGGTTGTCCACGTTGAAGCGGCCCAGCAGCGGCGACTGCACCGCCGCGCGCTGGCCGTCGATGACCAGCTCGAAGGCAATGCCACGCCCATCCAGCTGCAGCGCCTCGGCGCGCACGCTGGCGTCGATGGCACCTCGCGAGCTCAGCCCGATCGCCTGCACGCCGGCCGGCAGGCCCGCGAACAGCTGCCGGCCGAAGGCATCGTCCAGATTGATCACCGCGGCCTTCAGGCCCGGGCGATGGAACAGCCGCGCCTTGGCCGCGCCGTAGCTGGCCATGTCGCCGTGGTAGTCCAGATGGTCGCGGGTGAGGTTGGTGAACACCGCCACGTCGTAGTGCACGGCGTCCACGCGGCCCTGGTCCAGCGCATGCGAGCTGACTTCCATCGCCACCGCGCGCGCACCGGCGTCGCGCAGCTGCGCCAGAAGCGCATGCATCTGCAGCACCAGCGGCGTGGTGAAGCCGGTCGGCTCGACCGCACCATAAAGTCCGGCACCCAGCGTGCCGATACTGCCACTGGGCGTTCCGAGCAGATGCCAGGCCTGGGCCAGCAGCTGCACGGTGGAGGTCTTGCCGTTGGTGCCGGTCACGCCGACCATCGCCATCGCCCGCGATGGCGCGCCATGGAACTGGTCGGCCATCGCGCCCATGCGCGCGCGCAGGCCCGGCACGGCGATCGCATCAGCCGGGGCCGGCAGATCGGCCGGTGCCGGCGGTTCGAACAGGATGGCACTGGCACCGGCAGCGCGCGCCTGCTCGACAAAGCCCAGGCCATGCGCGCCGAAACCGGCGATGGCGACGAAGGCGTTACCGGGGCGCACGGCACGGCTGTCCAGCACCAGGCCGGTCAGAACGGGATCATGACCCGCCAGGGCCACGTCCGGAAGCAACTGCGAAAGCAACATCGAATGACTCATTGCGTGCCTCCCGTAGCGGGCGGCGTCTGGACTTGCGCGCTCGGCAGCGCAGCGTCGAATTCAGCGGCGGCATCGACCGGCAGCGCGGTCTCGGCCGGCGGCGCAGGCAGGATCGACGCCGAATGGCCGACCTTGCCCGACTGCTGTGCGGCCAGCCACGACTGCAGGTCGTCCAGCGGCACGTCCATGAGGCGCAGGGTGCCTTCCATCACGTTGTGGTAGACCGGCGCCGACACCAGGCCGCCGTAGAACTTGCCGGCCTGCGGGTCGTTGATGACGATGACGGTGGCGAAACGCGGGTTGGTGGCCGGCACCACGCCGGCGAACAGCGCGTTGTAATGGCCGCGCTCATAACCGCCCGGGCCGGCCTTGCGCGCGGTGCCGGTCTTGCCGGCCACGCGGTAACCCAGCACCGCCGCCTGCTTGGCGCCGCCCTGGGTGACTACCGTTTCCATCATCGCCACCACCTGCCGGGCGACGTTCTCGTCGATGATCTGCTGGCCTTCATTGCGCTGGCCCTTGACGAAGGTCGGCGCGATCAGGCGCCCGCCGTTGGCCAGCGCCGAGTACGCGGTGGCAATCTGCAGCGGCGTGACCGACAGGCCATAGCCATAGGACATGGTGGTCTTGGTGGTACCCGACCAGCGTGCCGGACGCATCACCACGCCGGCCGATTCGCCCGGGAAACCGCTGTGCGGCGCCGAGCCATAGCCGAAGCGGCGCACGCCGTCGTAGAAGGTCTGGTCCGGCATCTTCGCCGCAACCTTGGCCGCACCCACGTTCGAACTGCGGGTGATCACGCCGGTCACGTTGAGCACACCGTTGTTGCGCGGCACGTCGCGGATGGTGAAGCGGCCCAGGGTCATGTAGCCCGGGTTGGTGTCGATGATGGTGTCCTTGGTCACCGCACCGGCCTGCAGCGCGGTGGCGATGGTCAGCGGCTTCATCGTCGAACCCGGTTCGACCAGGTCGGTCACCGCACGGTTGCGGCGCGTATCGGGGATCGCGCCGGTCAGCGAGTTCGGGTTGTAGGTCGGCAGGTTGACCATGGCCAGGATCTCGCCGGTGGTCACGTCCATGATCACCATCGAACCACCGGCCGCCTTGTTGGCCACCAGCGCGTTGCGCAGTTCCTTGAAGGCCAGGTACTGGATGCGGCGGTCGATGCTGAGGGTCAGGTCCTTGCCCGGCTCGGCGGCGCGCAGCAGATCGCTTTCGACGGTCTCGCCCTTGCGGTTGCGGATCACCCGCTTGGCACCGGCCTTGCCGCGCAGCCATTCGTCGAACGCCAGTTCCAGGCCTTCCTGGCCGCGGTCGTCGATGTTGGTGAAGCCCAGCACGTGCGCCATCGCTTCGCCCTGTGGGTAGAAGCGGCGGAACTCGCGCTGCGCGGCCACGCCCGGAATCTTCAGCGCGACCACCTTCTCTGCCTCGTCCGGATTGATCCGGCGGCGCAGGTACATGAATTCCTTGTCCGACTTCTGCGACAGGCGGCTGCTCAGCTCATCCACCGACATGCCGACCGCCTGGGCCAGCTCCGGGATGCGCTCGGGCGAACGCAGCAGGTCCTGCGGGTTGACCCAGATCGAGGCCACCGGCGTGGACACCGCCAGCGGCTCGCCGTTGCGGTCGGTGATCATGCCGCGCGAGGTCTTGATCGGCAGCTCGCGCAGGTAGCGGGCCTCGCCCTGGCGCTGGTAGAAATCGCTGTTGATGATCTGCACGTAGGCCGCGCGACCCACCAGCGACACCGAGCACAGGCCAAGCGCCAGCGCGACCCAGCGCAGGCGCTGGCGCAGGTTGAAGGCGTTGCGCGGGCGGTTGCGGCCGGTCTTGCTCATGGGCGCACCACCACGATGTCAGCGGCCTCGGGGAACTTCATGCCCAGCTTCTCGCGGGCAATGCGGTCCACGCGGTTGGCTTCGGCCAGGGTGGCCTGTTCCAGCTGCAGGCGGCCGAACTCAAGGTTGATGTCATCGCGCTTGCGCTCGGCACGCGACAGCTCGATGAAGGTCTGCCGGTGGCGGTGGCGCACGAACACCACGCCGATCGCCGAGGCGACGGTGCAGGCCAGCAGGATGATCAGCAGCAGCCGGCTCATGCATCGCCCCCCCGCTTCTGTGCCACGCGCAGCACGGCGCTGCGGGCACGCGGGTTGGCGGCCAGCTCTTCGTCCGTGGCCTTGATGGCGCCGCCGATCAGGTCCAGCGTCGGCACGAACGCAACCGCCTCGGGCAGCCGGCGGTTGGCCGGCGGCGCCTTGGCCAGGCGGTTCATGTACTGCTTGACGATGCGGTCTTCCAGCGAGTGGAAGCTGATCACCGCCAGGCGGCCACCGGGCTTGAGCCGTTCCACCGCCGCATCGAGCCCGGCTTCAAGATCGGCCAGCTCGCGGTTGATGTGGATGCGGATGGCCTGGAAGCTGCGCGTGGCCGGGTGGATCCGGCTCTTATCGGATCCCGACTTCCCACGCGGCATCACCGAGGCGATCAGCTCGGCCAGTTCGGCGGTGCGGGAGAACGGCTGCTTCTCGCGGCGGGCCACGATGGCGCGGGCGATGCGCCGGCTCTGGCGCTCTTCGCCGTAGGTCCACAGCACATCAGCGATCTCGCGCTCTTCGACGCGGTTGATCCACTGCGCGGCGCTTTCACCGCTGTCCGGATCCATGCGCATGTCCAGCGGGCCGTCCTTGCCGAAGCTGAAGCCACGTTCGGCCACGTCCAGCTGCGGCGACGACACGCCGAGGTCGAACAGCACGCCGTCCAGGCCTTCGGCCGTCGCGTTCCACTGCAGCAGCTGGGCGAAGCTGCCCCGGAAAATGGACACGCGCGGGTCCGGCGCGAAATCGCGCTCGGCAACGGCGATGGCTTCCGGATCCTTGTCCATGACCAGCAGGCGCCCCTCGGGACCGAGCTGGGTGAGCACGCCACGCGCATGACCGCCACGACCGAACGTGCCATCCAGATAACGTCCGTTTTCGATCACCCTCAGGCCTTCAAGGACCTGGGTGTACAGGACCGGCAGGTGCACCGCCGGCGACTGCGACACCGGAAGGTGACCGGCCTGCGCTTCTGGGCGCATCCGGGCACCCCGGCTCACAACTTCAGGTCGAGCAACCCATCACCCAGATCCTCGTCAGACAACGTCTGCTGGATCAGGGCCCGATGCGCCTGCTCGCTCCACAATTCGAACTTGTCGCCCATACCGAGCAATACCGCCTTCTTCTCAATGCCCACCGCACCGCGGTGGCTGGCGGGGATGCTGATGCGACCGTTGCCGTCCAGTTCCAGATGGGCGGCCGAGCCGACCAGCTTCTGCTGCAACAGGCGCACGACGCGCTGGGTGTTGGGCTTGGACATCACATCGTCGCGGACCCGCTCCCATTCCGACTCTGCATACAGCCACAGGCAGCCGGCTTCGAACGGGTTGTAGGTCAGCACGAGACGGTTGTTGCTGGCGCGCGCGACGAGGTCGCGGTAAGCGGTGGGAACCGCCATGCGCCCTTTGTCGTCAACTGTGATGGCCGTCTCGCCCTGGAACACGACGCCTGCACCTTGTCCTTCGCCCGGTGAAACATTGAACCACGAAAACCCACAAAACACCCGGATTTCCCTCTGATGCCCACCTTAGCAGCGGGCCGAGGGTTGTCAACAACTTTTCAGCGGGGAAATCGCCAGCCGCATCAATGGCTTGCAACAACCTTTAGAGAATTGTTCAAGGCTTATCCACAAGTTGCTGATCCGTCTCAATTTTTGAGATTGAACGGAAGTTCAGGGGCGTGGAGAGGGCGTGAAACATCGGCCGCGCATTCATCCGGAACGGGCCGGAAACGGCGCCGGACTGCGCAAACCGTGCACAATGAGGCCATGTGCCTGCTCGCTCTTGGCTGGATGCACCACCCGCGCTGGCGGCTGGTGATGACCGGCAACCGTGATGAGTTCCACGCCCGCCCGACGGCGGCGCTGGCCCCTTGGCAGGATGAGACGTCCGTCATCGGCGGGCGCGATCTGCGCTCCGGCGGTGGCTGGGCCGGGGTTGGCGCCTCGGGCCGGATGGCGGTGGTCACCAACGTCCGCGACCCGCTGGCGGCCCAGACCGGCCCGTCGCGGGGCGCGCTGGTGGCCGACTTCCTGCGCGGCCGCGACCCGGCCGCTGTGCATATCGACCGATTGGCGACCGTGGCTGGCGCCTATGCCCCGTTCAATCTGTTGCTGGCCGATAGCGACAGCCTGGAGTACCTCGGCAACCATCCCGCCGAACGGCAGACCCTCGGCCCGGGCGTGCACGGCATGTCCAACGGCGCGCTGGACGCGCCCTGGCCGAAGACCCGGCGGCTGATGGCGGCCCTTGAAGCCTGGCTTCAGAATGACGGGGTCAGATCCCTTTCGCACAGCGAAAGGGATCTGACCCCGGACCTGACCCCACTCTGGAATGCTCTGGCCGACGAACACCGCCCTGCCGACAGCGACCTGCCCGACACCGGCATCGGCCTGGAACGCGAGCGCTGGCTGAGCCCGGCCTTCATCCGTGGCGATGACTACGGCACCCGCGCCAGCACCGTGCTGCTGATCGACGCCGACGGCCATGGCGAGATCCACGAACGCCGCTTCGGCCCGCAGGGCGCTCCCAGCGGCCAGAGCCACGTCATTTTCTGACCCGGTCATGACGGCCCTTGGCCGGATGCTCTTGGCGGGGGGGGGTAGTGGCGGCCGTGGCCGGCAACCTCTGGATCTTCGGATGCAGCATGAAGTTGCCGGCCAGCGGCCGGCACTACCCGCAGCGTGCTGTCGCGATCCACGCGACGGCAGTCGTCATCGCAGCGGGCCTGAAACGTCATTCAGCTTCCAGCCGCGACCGCGATCCGTCCGCGCCACAGCGGTTTCAGCATCACAGCCAGCCGACTGTGCCCTTTTCGCAATCGGCACTGTGTCTATAAATGTCGCCCCTGACCTCCCAGGGTGGTCGCGCCCGGCATCGCGCCGCGCAATCGACCACAACCCTCAAGGAGGCCCCATGCGTCGCATTCTCATCCTGTTCGCCACCCACCTGCTTGCTCTCGGCCTGGGCTTCGGCCTGGGCATCTATCTGCTGCCGATCCTGATCGCCCCCGATGACCCGCCGGTCACGCAGGTGCAGGCCGCGATGAACGACGCCACCTATCGCACCACCTTCCGTCGCGACCTCAAAGGCAGCGACGCGGTGCACTGGGCCGAAGGCAAGGTCAGCGTCAGCGCCACCCAGGTTGCCTTCGACGGCAAGATGGGACCGGGCCCGGATTACAAGGTCTACCTGGTCCGCGACTTCGTCGACAACAAGGCCGACTTCCTGAAGATCAAGGCGCAGGCCCAGCGCATCGGCGAGGTGAAGACCTTCAACCGCTTCCTGGTGGATGTGCCCGCGAACGTGGACGTGGACGACTACACCACGGTGGTGGTGTGGTGCGAGCGCTTCTCGCAGTTCATTTCCGCCGGCCAGTACCGCACGCCGGGCTGAGGACAGCATGGGGTCGGATCCCTTTCCTCCGGAAAGGGATCCGACCCCGCAATCACGGTAGCTCCACGCCATGCGTGGAAGAAGAAGGAGGCGGAGCCGGCCGATAAGCCGGGTTCTGTCGTGGACAGTCATTCCTCTAGGCGTTACGTCACCGCAACGCTCAAGCAACCTACCCGGATCCAACGCGGGCCGCGCCAAAGGATCCCTATTTGGTCTTGCTCCAGGTGGGGTTTGCCGTGCCGGTCTGTTGCCAGACTCGCGGTGCGCTCTTACCGCACCATTTCACCCTTACCGGCCTTCCGAAGAAGACGTAGGCGGTATCTTTCTGTTGCACTTTCCGTCGGCTTGCGCCGCCCAGGCGTTACCTGGCACCTTGCCCTATGGAGCCCGGACTTTCCTCGGCACCCCCGAAGGGATGACGCGACTGTCTGGCCGGCTCCGCCAGCGCATATTCTAGCGTACGCAGGTCCTTCCTGCCGTGCTGATCGCGGCGTCCGGTTCATCCATCCACGCATGGCGTGGATCTACTGCAGTAGCGCCACGCCATGCGTGGCTGCAGCAATCCATCAACTACCGTACAACGCCTTGCGCGGCGCGCCGGTCAGTTCCGCGGCCAGTTTGGCGGCGGTCGACGGCGGCAGGTGCTCGCTCAGCTTCGCGTAGACGCGGCGGCCATGCGCCAGCTGCGCTTGTTCGTCATCACCCGCGCCCTGCACCATCACCACGAACTCGCCCTTGCGCTGGTTGTCGTCGGCCTCGACCTTCGCCAGCAGGCCCGCCAGGTCACCATCGAGCACGGTCTCGAACAGCTTGGTCAGCTCGCGGGCCAGCACCGCCGGGCGTTCGCCACCGAAGATCGCCGCCATGTCGGCCAGCGATTCGGCGATGCGGTGCGACGATTCGTAGAACACCATCGTGCGCACTTCGCCGGCCAGCGCCTGCAGGCGGTCGCGGCGGCCGCTGGCCTTGGCCGGCAGGAAGCCCTCGAAACTGAAACGGTCGCTGGGCAGGCCGGCCACGCTCAGCGCGGCGATGGCGGCGCAGGCGCCGGGCACCGGGCTGACCTTGATACCCGCCGCGCGCGCGGCACGCACCAGGCGGAATCCGGGGTCACTGACCAGCGGGGTACCGGCATCGCTGACCAGCGCCAGCGACTCGCCGGCCTGCAGGCGCGAGACCAGCCGCTGCGCCAGGGCCTCTTCATTGTGTTCGTGCAGGGCCACCAGTGGTTGCTGGATGCCGAAATGGGACAGCAGCTGGCCACTGCGGCGGGTGTCCTCGGCACAGATGGCCGCCACCGAACGCAGCACCTCCTGCGCGCGCGGGCTCAGATCGGCCAGGTTGCCGATCGGGGTGGCGACGACGTACAGGGTTGGGACACTCATTTCAGCGGTACTCACGGGGCAAGGGTAGAATCGTAGCGTGTACCCGGCCAAGGCCGCTGCCCTCATCGCATGGACCCGATCATGAACAAGCCCGCCGCACGGTTCTCCGCCCTGTCGTTGTCGCTGATGCTGCTGGCCGGTTGTGCCACCACCAGCCTGACCAGCACCCCCGATTCGCCGGCCCAGGGCCAGGCGCTGGCGCTGATCGAACAGGGCAAGCCGCGCGACGCCGCACTGCAGCTGGAAGGCCTGGCCGCCACGCTGCGTGGCGGTGCCCGCAGCAACGCACTGGCCGATGCGGCCTGGGCCTGGCATCTGGCCGGTGACAGTGCCCGCGCGCGCAGCCTGCTGGGCCAGCTCACCGCCCGCCAGCTGTCCGGCGCCAGCCTGCAGCGCTACCAGCTGACCGGTGCCGAGCTGGCGCTGTCCGACAAGCAGCCTGCGCAGGCGCTGGCGCTGCTGAAGGATCATGCCGACAGTGTTGCGGTCGGCCTGCGCACCCGCTGGCTGCTGGCCCGCGCCCAGGCCCTGCAGGGCACCGGCGATGCCTTCGGTGCCGCCAACGAGCGCGCCCGTGCCCATGCCGGCCTGACCGGCAGCGCGCGCAGCGAGAACCAGGCCGCCATCGCCGGCCTGCTCGGCACCCTCGACGACGCCACCCTGCGCAGCCGTGCCGCCGCGCTGCCGGCCAACGACCCGCTGTACAACTTCGCCGGCCGTGCGCTGATCGCGCGCGGCCTGCCGCTGCCGCGCCCGTTCGACCGCGATGACGCGGCCCAGTTCGACACCAGCAAGCGCCCGCCGGCGATGAGCGACGGTTACCGCCCGCCGGCCAAGCTGGCCGTGCTGCTGCCGCTCAGCGGCCGCCTGGCCACCGCCGCGCAGCCGGTGCGCGATGGCCTGTTGAGCGCCTACTACGGTGAAAGCCGCCGCCGCCCGGACATCAACTTCTTCGACACCGCCGGCACCCCGGCCGGTGCCCTCGCCGCCTATGACAAGGCGGTCGCCTCCGGTGCCGACTTCGTGGTCGGACCGCTGGGCCGCGACGAAGTGGACGCCGTGTACGGCCGCCAGCAGCTGCAGGTGCCGGTGCTGGCCCTGAACCGTGGCAAGGACGCACCGCCGGCCGGCAGCGCCGGTTTCTCGCTGGCACCGGAAGACGACGGCATCGTCGCCGCCGAATACCTGCGTGGCCGCGAACGCAACCGCGCACTGGTGATCAGCAGCAATGACGACACCGGCCGCCGTTCCGCCGCCGCCTTCGCGCAGCGCTTCGCACAGCGCGGTGGGCAGGTGGTGGCCACCTTCAACGTCAGCGATGCCGTTGGCGATGTCGGCGCGCAGGTGCGCAATGCCGGCCAGGTCGATGCGGTGTTCCTCGCCGTGCGTGCACCGCAGGCCCGCCTGCTGGCGCCGCAGCTGGCGCTGGCCGGTGCCGGTGGCGCCACCCGCGTCGGCACCTCGCAGCTGACCGTCGGCAGCGGCAAGGTGGAAGAAGACGTGGCCCTGGACGGCATCGTCTACCCGAATGAAGCCTGGAACGTGCGCAGCGTGTCCGGCCTGCCCTCGGCCAGCCAGGTGGCCAGCACCCTGCCGAGCGCACGCGGTGCGGCCGGCCGCCTGTTCGCGTTCGGCGCCGACGCCTGGAAGATCACCGCCTATCTGGACAAGCTGTCCAACGAAGGCGGCCTGGACGGTGCCACCGGCACCCTGTTCCTGGACAGCAACGGCAACATCCTGCGCCAGCCGGCATGGTCGACCTTCAATGGCGGCCGGCCGATGCCGATCGTCGGTGGTCGCTGAGCGCAGCCAACGTGGCTCGGCGGTGGAAGCCGCCGCCGAGCAGCATCTGCAACAGGCCGGACTGCAGCCGCGCGCGCGCAACGTGCGTTATCGCGGCGGTGAACTGGACCTGGTGATGGACGATGCCGGCATCGTGGTGTTCGTGGAGGTGCGCTATCGCGCGCGATCGGATTTCGGTGGCGGTGCCGCTTCGGTGGATGTGCGCAAGTGCCGACGCCTGGCGCACGCCGCGCAGCTGTACCTGCAGGACAACCCGGCGCTGGCCAATGCACCCTGCCGTTTTGATGTGGTCGACGCCACCGGCGAGCCGCCGCAGCTGCGGTGGCTGCGTGATGCATTCCGGCTGGATGACTGCTGATGGGTACCGTCCGCTCTGGTAGAGGCCGACCTTGGTCGGCGCTTCTGTGCCAACCAAGGTTGGCACCTGCCAGAGCGCAGCCAGGCCGGCACGACCACGGTGTGTGACTGATGCCTTCGATCATCACCCATGCTGCTGTGCCGCTGGCGCTGTGGTGCGCCGCTGATCGCGGCCGCATCCCGCCGCGCCTGCTGGTTGCAGGCGTGATCGCCGCGATGCTGCCCGATGCCGATGTACTGGCCTTTGCGCTGCACATTCCCTATGCGGATGCCTTCGGCCATCGCGGTGCCAGCCATTCGCTGCTGTTTGCCGGCGTGCTGGCGGCATTGGCCGCGGTGCTGGCGTTCTTTGGTAACCGCCGATCTTGGTCGGCACCACACAGCCCCGGTAGTCGCCGACCTTGGTCGGCGGTTTCGTGCCAACCAAGGTTGGCACCTACCAAGGCAGGGCCAACGGTGGCATCGACCGTACAAGCCGCTGTATTCGTATTCGTCTGCGCCGCCAGCCATCCACTGCTGGATGCGATGACCTCCGGTGGCCTCGGCGTCGCACTGGCCTGGCCGTGGAGCGAACAACGCTTCTTCGCGCCGTGGCGACCGATCCGCGTTTCACCCTTCGCCCCACAGTTCTTCAGCGCACGCGGCGTGGCTACCCTGCTCTCCGAACTGCGCTGGGTGTGGCTGCCGCTGGCCGGCGCCGTTGTCGCCTGGAAACTGATCCAACCCGCTCCTGCTGCCTCTCGAGATCCGTCATGAGTCCTGCCCTGCCTGCTGCCCTGGTCGCCGAACTGTCCACCCTGCTGGGCGCGGAGGGCTGGCGCATGGATGACCAGGCACTGGTACGTGCCTGTCGCGCGCATGGCGTGGCGCTGGTCGCGCGCGGCGCCGGCACCGGCACTACCGGTGCAGCCGTCCCGCAGCCGGGCAGCATCGTGCTGTCGTTCACCCGCATGGACCGCATCGTCGAGATCCGCGCCGGTGATCGCTGCGCGGTCGTGCAGCCCGGCGTGCTCAATGGCACCCTGCAGCAGGCACTGGCCCCGCATGGCCTGTTCTGGGCGCCGGATCCCTCAAGCGCCGAGATCTGCAGCATCGGCGGCAACCTCGCTTGCAATGCCGGCGGCCCGCGCGCGGTGAAGTACGGCACCAGCCGCGACAACGTGCTGGGCCTGGTGGCGGTGACCGGCACCGGCGAGCTGATCCGCTGCGGTGGTGCCTACACCAAGGACGCCACCGGCTACGACCTCACCCATCTGCTGGTGGGCAGCGAAGGCACGCTGGCACTGATCGTGGAAGCCACGCTGAAGCTGACCCCGTTGCCGGTCAGCCAGGCCGGGCTGCGCGTGCTGTACCGTGATGCCGATGCTGCTGCGGCCGCCGTATCGCGGTTGATGTCGCAGCCGGTGGTACCCACCCGCCTGGAATTCATGGACGCGCGCAGCCTGGAGCTGCTGCGGCTCAATGGTGCTGACGTGCCGGAGGCCGGTGCGATGCTGCTGGTCGAGGCCGATGGTGACCACGACACCCTGCCCTATCTGCTGCAGGCCCTGGCCAGCGCCGCCGAAGGCGACGGCATGATTGAACTGGACGTGGCGATGGAAGGCCGCGCGCGCGACCAACTGTGGGCCGCACGCAAGGCGCTGTCGCCCGCGCTGCGCAGTGTTGCGCCGGGCAAGATCAATGAAGACGTGGTGGTGCCGGTGTCGCGCATTCCGGAACTGGTGGCCGGTGTGCAGGCCCTGGCACGCGACTACACGCTGACCATCGTCACCTTCGGTCATGCCGGCAACGGCAACCTGCACGTCAACATCCTCTACCACCCAGACGATGCCGACGAGAACGCACGCGCACATGCCGCGCTGCCAAGGATCTTCGAGCTGACGCTGGCATTGGGCGGCACGTTGTCGGGCGAACACGGCATCGGCCTGGCCAAGCGCGATTTCATGGCGCAGGCCTTCACCCCGGAAACACTGGCAACGATGCGCGCGATCAAGGCCGCGCTGGACCCGGACGGCATCCTCAACCCCGGTAAGGTGCTGCCGCCGGCATAGACTGCGCGCACTCCTGCGCGCTCCTGTAGAGCCGAGCCATGCTCGGCTGCTCTTCGACCAGATCGCGATGACGCCCGCGCTGTGCGCGCAAGCCGAGCGTGGGCTCGGCTCTACACCGTCTTGTCGGCTGCGATATCGATCAGGGTCTGCCGGAAACTGGGCAGCAGCACGCGGTTGCCATGGCCGCTCAGGTGATCGTTGTCGAAGAACAACGGTTCGCCCTCTTCCACCGCCGAACAGGCCTGCGGCCCACACAGCAGCGGCAGCGGATCCCACACGGTCATTGACGGGTAACGTGCCGCCAGGTCATCCAGCAGTGCCATCTGCGGCGCCCGCAGCATTTCCAGATCCGCACGCGGCATGCTCAGACCGCCGGCACACGCCGGATTGCGGCGGTTGAACCAGTCTGAACAGCGGTACGCACCGGCCTTGAACAGCGGCAGCGGTGCGTCGATCACCACCTGTACGCCCAGCTTCTGCAAACGCCCCAGCACGCGTTCGGCTTCGTCGCGTGCAGCCTGTGCATGCGCGGGCGTGCGCTCGCCCAGCAGCTGTTGATAGATCTGCTGTGCATCCTGCCGCTGCCAGTCGAACCCACGCAGTTCCGGCATGCGCAAGGCCGCCAGCAGCACGATGTCACCCGGGCGCGCCTCGCGTTCGATGGTCGACAGCGTGTCTTCAATGAAGTCCTGGCAGTCGGCCGGGCTGGCCCGCAGCAGGTTGACGAAGCTGCAGCCGCCGCGATCCTGCTGGCGCACCTCCATGCCGGTCTGCCGCGCGACCATGCTGGTCATGGTGCGATACGCCGCCGCATGCGAGTCGCCGGCCACGAACAGGCGCCGCCCTTCAAGCGCCGGCGCACTCACCGGTTCCAGCGGGCGCCACGCCGGGTAGCGACGCGCCTGCCATGCGTAGCCGTTGCGGGTGACGCTGAGCGAGACCTGCTCGTGGTACTCGACCGTGGCCCAGGCGCCGGCACCGCACAGCGCCACCAGCGGAAACGCCATCGCCAGCACCTTGGCCGGTGCCAGCCGCAGCAGCGGCGCCGCACTGCGCAGCGGGCGCTCGATGAAGTGGTAGGACGCGGCCGACACCGCCAGCAGCAGCACCGGATACAGCCACAGCGCGACGCCATGCAGGCCATACGTCCAGCGCAGCAGTACCAGCAGCGGCCAATGCCACAGGTACAGCGAATAGGACAGCCGACCCAGGTAGGCCAGCGGTGCGCAGCCCAGCGCACGGGCGATGCGCGATGTCCCCGCTGTCGACACGCCCGCCAACAGCAGCAGGGTACCGGCCACGGTCGCCAGCACACCCGGTACCGGCATCGCCAGCTGCGGGGCGATCAACACACCTGCGGCCAGCAGCGCCAGCCCGGCCGCTGCGACCGCGTCACCGTTCCGGCCTGGCGTACGCGTACGCGTACGCATCCACTGGTAGAGCAGCGCACCTGCGGCCAGCTCCCAGAACCGCGCCGGCAGCAGATAGAACGCCGACGCCGGCGCCGATCGCGCCTGCCAGCCCGCCCACGCCAGCGACAGCATGGTGAGCGCCGGCAACAGCCAACGCGCCCCCGGCCAGCGCTCACGCCCGCGCAGCCACACGAAGAACAACAGCGGGAAGACCAGGTAGAACTGCTCTTCCACACCCAGCGTCCAGGTATGCAGGAACGGATTGAGTTCAGCGCCGGGCGAGAAGTAATCGTCCTGCTGGCCGGCCAGCACGATGTTGCTGAAACCGACCAGCGCGGCCCAGCCGGTCTGGTCGAACTGCTCATTGCGCCACGCGCGGGGAATGAACAGTGCCGACAGTACGAAAGTGGCCATCAGCATCACCAGCAGCGCCGGCAACAGGCGCAGCACGCGGCGACGGTAGAAGTCGAGCAGCATGGCACCCAGCGATGCATGGGTGCGCGAGGCCAGCGACTGGCTGATCACGAAGCCGGACACCACAAAGAACAGGTCCACACCGGTGAAGCCGCCGGGCAGCCACGTCGCATTGGTGTGGAAGACGACGACAGCCAGCACCGCCAATGCGCGCAGGCCATCGATGGCCGCGTTGTGGGAACGTTCGGGAGGGGACATGCAGGCAACGGGAGGAGAACGATCCGACAGCATCACCACCGCTGCCGCAGTCATTCAATGGATGATCGCGACAGACGTGGACATTGTTCAGCTCCGGTGCCAGCTCGGCTCTACAGGAATGTCGCAATCGTCGCGCTGAGGCGCGCACCGCATGCCTGCAACGTTTTCGGATTTTCAAATCTTTCTCATTGGCATACGTGGCCCTTCATGCAAATCATGTAGCGCCACCGACAACGGGTGGCACGGGCTTCCAATCCCGTTTGGTTAATGTCGTTTACGCTTGCCTGCCGGCGTCGCCCTTTCCTTGTTGGGTGGCGTCGGCAGGCATTCTGTCCGCGCACCTATGGCGGGCGGTGCGTGGGGGCCTCGTGCCCGCCGGCGTTTGACGACGTTAGCCACCGGTATTGGAACCACGCACCGTCCGCCACCCTCGCCGTTAAGCAGGGTGGCCCCTTGCCGCTTGCACAAGGACGCCGCCATGACCGCTTCCCCTTACCCACACCTGTTCGCCACCCTGGGCGACGCCGCCACGCGCCTGCCGGATGATCTGGCGCGCACGCTGGAAGACACATTCGTTGCACTACAGAGCGGCAACAGTGCCGGGGCCATCACTTTGCAGGCCTGCCTGCAGTACATTCGCCAGGGCGATGCGGCCGATGGCCAGCCGTGGCCGGGCAACAACCGCACACCCGGGCAACGCCTGGCCCTGGCGCGCATCGACCGCGCCAATGCGGGGCTGAGTTTCCTGCTGGAACTGCTGCACGCCACCGAACGCGTCCGCGTGGACGGTGATATCGACCAGCAGATGGGCGATGGCGCACGCGAGGGCCTGCTGCTGGCCTGCCGAGGGCTGGCCGAGTATGTGGATGTGCAGTTGCGGGCGGCGTGAGCTTCCAACGACGCGAACTGCGGGCAAGCGCCCATTTCAGTCGCACGCTGCGCGCAATTGCAATGATTACGATGGTTCATCATTACAGGCGCACCAATAGTGGGCCCTTCTTTTCAGGGAGTGCCCAGATGCACAAGATGATGATTCCGCTTACCCGCTATACGCAGTTCAGCGGGCGTGCCAGCCGTAGTGAGTTCTGGTGGTTCCAGTTGTTCATCGTGATCGTTTCGATCCCGTTGTACATCCTGAGCTTCTATGCCGGTTACAGCGATTCGCAGGGTCTGGCACTCGTCGCGACCGGTCTTAGCGTGGTGATGTGGCTGGTGTTCGCCTTGCCCTGTATTGCGGCGACCATCCGCCGCCTGCACGACACCGATCGCTCGGGCTGGTGGATGCTGCTGGCATTCGTGCCGTTCGTCAGCCTGGTGCTGCTGGTATTCCTGCTGCTGCCCAGCACGCCGGGCGACAACCGCTTCGGTGCGCCGGTTCCGCACGTGTAGTCGCCCCGCTTTGGTAGGTGTCGACCTTGGTCGACACGGTGTTGCCGCCGGCCGCTGACACATTCGTGCCAACCAAGGTTGGCACCTACCAGAGCAACATCGATCTGACCCCACCCCGAAGGTCGGCACCCACCAGGGCAGTACCGCTGCGGCTACGCGAAGTGCTGGTAACCGCCGTCGGCGGCTTCGCCATCCACATGCACGCCCTGCCCTTCGGCGATGCGGCCGATGCGGGTGAGTGGCACGTCCAGCGATTCGGCCAGGTAGTGCAGCGCGTCGCGCTGGTCGGCGGCGGCGGTGAAGCACAGCTCGTAATCGTCGCCACCGCGCAGTGCGCAGTCACGTGCACCGTCGCGGCCGAGCAGCTCACGCAGCGCGTGCGAGATCGGCAGCGAATCGGCATCGACATGTGCGGCCACGTTGCTGCGCGTGGCGATATGACCGAGGTCGGCCAGCAGGCCATCGGACACGTCCACCGCCGCATGCGCGAAGGCACGCAGGCGCAGGCCGAGCGTTACACGCGGCGTCGGCCGCAGCAGGCGCAGGCGCAGGCTTTCGTAGTCGGCCAGCAGCGTGGCGGTGGTTACGCTCAGCGCGCCCTGCTGCCACAGGCGCAGCGCACCGGCGGCGTCACCCAGCGTGCCGCTGACCCAGAGGTCGTCCCCCACCTGCGCGCGATCGCGGCGCAGCGCCTGGCCACGCCCGACCTGACCCATCGCGGTCACCGACAGCGACAGCGGGCCACGCGTGGTGTCGCCGCCGATCAGCGCGATGTCGTGCTGGTCGGCCAGTGCGAAGAAGCCATCGGCAAAGGCCTCGATCCAGTCTTCAGAGGCCTCCGGCAGTGACAGTGCCAGCGTGCACCACGCCGGGCGCGCGCCCATCGCGGCCAGGTCCGACAGGTTGACCGCCAGGGTCTTCCAGCCGATGTCGAAGGCAGGCGTTTCAACCGGAAAGTGCACGCCGCTGTTGAGCGTATCGGCGGTGACCACCAGTTGCTCATTGGCACGCGGCTGCAGCAGCGCGGCGTCGTCGCCGATGCCGAGCAGGATGTCGTCGCGCTCGAGGGTGCGGGCGCGGATGCGGTCGATGAGGGCGAATTCGGCCAGGGACATGGGGCGTTCCCGCTGTTGTACGTGCCGCGCAAGGCGCGCTGGGCGGTAGTGCCGGCCGCTGGCCGGCAACCTCAGGATCCCTGCAGCTGCCGGCCAACGGCCGGCACTACCACAGGTGGGTCAGGTCAGTGACCCGATTCGACCTTGCGCCATTCCACGGCGGCACGATCCAGCACGCCGTTGACATAGGTGTGGCCATGCTCGGAGCCGAAGCGCTTGGCCGATTCGATGGCTTCGTTGATCACCACGCGGTACGGCACGTCCAGGCGGTAGCGCAGTTCGTAGGCGGCCAGGCGCAGCACCGCGCGTTCGATCGCATCCACTTCCTCGATGCCACGGTCCAGGTACGGGCCGAGCGCTTCGTCGATGTCACGACGGTTGTCGAGCACGCCGTGCAGCAGCGCCTCGAAGTACGCCAGGTCAGCGATCTCGCGGGCCTGCTCGTGGGCGAACTGGGCGATCAGCGACTGTGCGTTGCCGCCGGAGATCTGCCAGGCGTAGATGGCCTGCACGGCACGACGACGGGCGCGCGAGCGCAGCACCGGATCGACGCCATCGCGGCGGACGGGTTTACCGGAGGGCTTGCCCTGGGTGTTCTTGTTCATGGCAGCTGCTCCAGAAGATTGACCATTTCCAATGCGGCGAGTGCGACTTCCTCGCCCTTGTTACCGTGGCTGCCGCCGGCACGTGCCTCGGCATCCTCAGCGCGTTCGACCGCCAGTACGCCGTTCAGCACCGGCACGCCGAAGTCCAGCTGCACGCGCATCAGGCCTTCGGCGCAGCGGTCGGCCACGTGTTCGTAGTGGCGGGTGTCGCCACGGATCACGCAGCCCAGGGTGAGGATGGCGGCGTGTTCGTGGGCGGCGGCCAGGCGCGCGGCCACCAGCGGCAGTTCCCAGGCACCCGGTACGCGGATCACGTCGATGTTGGCTTCGGTGATGCCGTTGCCGGCCAGGCTCAGGCGGGCGCCTGCGACCAGCGCGTCGGTGATGCGGGCGTTCCAGCGGCTGGCCAGGATGGCGAAGCGCGCCGATTCGGGAGTGCGAAGATCGCCTTCGTAGTGGCTCATATGCGGCTTGGGGGACTCGATAAGGAGGTAATTCTAGCGTGGATGGGCCCCGGCCGTGGCCGATGGGGGCCTGCAGGGTGTGCCGACCAACGGTCGGCACCCACCGGTGGCACGGGGTCGGCACCATCCATTACAGGGTGACCGTCTCCACCACTTCCAGGCCGTACCCGGCCAGGCCGATCTGGCGGCGCGGGGTGCCCAGCACGCGCAGCTTGCCCAGGCCCAGGTCGGACAGGATCTGTGCGCCGGCACCATTGCGGCGCCACTGGCCCACGTCCTTGTCCTTGCCCGGCACCACCGGCGCCGGCTGCTGGCGCAGGCGGGCCAGCAGGGCTTCGCCATCGCGCGGGGCCGACAGCACCACCATCACGCCGGCGCCCTCGGCGTCGATCGCGCGCAGGGCATCGGTGGCGGCCACGCCGAAATCATCGCGGCGCCAGTGCAGCAGGTCGGCCAACGGATTTTCCACCTGCACGCGGACCAGGGTGGGCGTTTCGGCATCCGGGGTGCCACGGACCAGCGCGAAGTGCAGGTCGTGGGCGATGCGGTCGCGGTAGGTCACCAGCTTGAACGGGCCGAATTCGGTATCGATCTCGCGCTCGTCCACGCGCTCGACGGTCTTTTCGGTGGCCAGGCGGTAGGCGATCAGGTCGGCGATGGAGCCCATCTTCAGGCCGTGCTCGCGGGCGAACACTTCCAGCTCCGGGCGGCGCGCCATGCTGCCATCCGGGTTCAGGATCTCCACCAGCACGCCGGCCGGCTCCAGCCCGGCGAGCATGGCCAGGTCCACGCCGGCTTCGGTGTGGCCGGCGCGGGTCAGCACGCCGCCCGGCTGGGCGATCAGCGGGAAGATGTGGCCCGGCTGGTGCAGGTCCGACGGCTTGGCATTGGGCTTTACCGCGGTGCGGATGGTATGCGCGCGGTCATGCGCCGAAATGCCGGTGGTGACGCCCTCGGCGGCCTCGATGCTGACCGTGAAGTTGGTCTGGAACTGGGCGGTATTGGCCTGCACCATCGGCGCCAGGCCGAGGTCGGCGGCGCGGCTGCGGGTCAGCGGCAGGCACACCAGGCCGCGGCCGTGGGTGACCATGAAGTTGATGTCCGACGGCTTGACCAGCTCGGCGGCCATGATCAGGTCGCCTTCGTTCTCGCGGTCTTCGTCATCGACGATGACCACCATGCGGCCCAGGCGGATGTCTTCCAGGATTTCCGGAATCGGGGCGAAGTTCATGCTGCGTCTCCCTGTGGGTGCTGACCGTTGCTCGGCACACCCATCAATCGCTCGACGTAACGGGCCACCAGATCGATTTCCAGATTGACCGCGCTGCCCACGCCGGTGGCGGAGAAGGCGGTGTTGGCCACGGTGTGCGGGATCAGGGCGACTTCAAAACCGTCGTCGTCCACTTCGTTGACGGTGAGGCTGACGCCGTCAACGCAGATCGAGCCCTTCTTAGCGATATAGCGGCGCAGCGAGGCCGGCGCGGCGAAACGCCAGCGCTGGGCCCGCGCGTCGTCATGGATGGACAGCACCTGGCCGAGGCCGTCGACGTGGCCGCTGACCAGATGGCCGCCCAGGCGGTCGGTCGGGCGCATGGCGCGCTCCAGGTTGATGACCGCCCCTTCGCCCAACTGGCCCAGCGTGGTCAGGCCCAGGGTCTCGGTGGAGGCATCGGCCTGGAAGCTGCTGGCGTCGAACGCGATGACGGTGAGGCAGACGCCGTTGATGGCGATGCTCTCGCCCATCTGCACGTGGTCGAACGGCAGATTCCCGACGTGGAAGGTGAAGCGGACATCGCCGCCGATGGATTCGCGTGCGGCCAGACGGCCGACGCCTTCGATGATTCCAGTAAACAAGTAACGTTCTCCGCGAAAAGTGAGCGAAAAACGCCGCAAGGCAAACAGGCGGGCGCAGGGCCGCGAAGGCCCTGTGGCACCGTCTTCTTTCATCCGGACTATGACCGTCGGCTCCGGCATTGGACCGGATCTGCTGACCCCCGGCCGTGGGCCGGGGCGCTCGCGGGCTCGTGCTTGCGCACCTACCGCCGGTGGGGAATTGCACCCCGCCCTGAAGACGTTTGTGTACCGGCGAACCGGCGCGGCTAGTGTACCAGCCCGTGCTGAACGGGGTGGGGATGACCGGGGTCGGATCCCTTTCCGCTGGACGGGGCTCTGATCCCGGCCCTCTCGAAATCGCTACGGGTCAGAGCCGTTTTCCGACGGAAAACGGATCTGACCCCGTTGCAGGCCGGCTCCAGCCTGTGACGGCCGTCTCTCGCATTTTGTAAAACTTTCATTAAAATCCGCAGCGGACGACATGAGGTCGCCACGGGCAGCCGCGAGGGCAGGCCCGCCAATGGACTGAAATTCACAGGAATTCCCATGCGCAAGATCCTGATCGTGGCCGCCCTGCTGGCCGCTGCTCCGTTCTCGGCTTCGGCCGACGCCCTGAGCTACACCTACGTGGAAGGCGGCTGGACCCAGGTCCAGGTTGACGACAACGTGCTGGACGACCCGAAGGTCGACGGCGGCTACCTGCGCGGCTCGGTCGCGCTGGCCGAGCAGGTTTACGTGTTCGGTGGCTGGTCGCGCACCAGCAAGACCCGCCACTACGGCGAAGACTCGCTGAAGCTGGAACTGAACCAGCCGGAGCTGGGTATCGGCTACCACATGCCGTGGACCGACCGCCTGGACTTCACCGCCGATGCCGCCTGGGTGCGCCAGAACGCCGAATCGACCCTGCGCTACGACGGCGTGCGTTACCACGGCAAGGACCACACCAACCTGGGCCGCGTCACCATGGGTATCCGTGGCAAGCCGTCGCGCATGACCGAAGCCTGGGCCAAGGCCGGTTACATGGATGGCGGCAACAACTACAAGGGCACCTGGGTCGGTACCGTCGGCGGCCAGGTCAACTTCACCAAGACCTGGGGTGTAGTGGGCGAGATCGCCGGCTACCGCGACGTCACCCAGTACTCGGTCGGCGTCCGCGCCAGCTTCTGATTTACCGATCGCTCCTCGTCGTGCGATCGAACGGGCCCCGCAAGGGGCCCGTTTTTTTTTGGGCCCGCGCGCGCCGGCAGGCGGCCACAGGGCACCATCGGGCCTGCGCAAAGATGCGCTACGCTTGCGCGCCTCTGGAACAGGAAACACCGTCATGAAGACTCCCTTGCGTACCCTGCTGGCCAGCGCCCTGCTGGCGGCCCCGCTGCTGGCCGGCGCAGCCCCCGCCACGCTGACGCCCGAACAGGCTTTCGACCTGTACGCACGCGTGCTGCTGGAAGATGACGCCGCGGCGACCCGCGCGCTCAACGATGCGCTGAAGCCGGCGTTCGAAGGCCAGGACGCGGTGACCCCGAACCCGGGTGCGCTGGCCAAGGCGCTGGCCGAACCGTGGCAGGTCGTACTAGCCAGCACCGGCGCAAAGGCCGACGCGGCCGCCACCGAAGCGCTGTATGCCAAGGCCCTGCGTGATTCGAAGTGCCGCGCCAGCAAGAGCGTGATTGAAGACAACGAGTACGTGGAAGACCAGAAGCTGGCGCGCATCACTTTCAGCTGCCAGGTGCCCGACCTCGGCAAGGTGCGCCCGCTGTTCGCCGCCAGCCTTGCAGCCGACGCCAGCCCGGCCGCGCGCAAGCAGTTCACCGACGCCTACACCCAGGCGCTGCAGAGCGGTGCGCGCGTGCCGGTCAGCGGCACCTTCACCCTGTACCCGGCCAAGGACAACGGCTACTGGTACAGCGGCAACTTCGACGATCTGGTGGGTACCGTGACCGGCGCGCTGGCACCGTTCGAGGACTGGATGCAGGACGCGCAGGCGGCCAGCGCACCGAAGGTGACCGGCGTA
Source organism: Stenotrophomonas sp. CASM114 (assembly GCF_049384325.1). Lineage (NCBI taxonomy): Bacteria > Pseudomonadati > Pseudomonadota > Gammaproteobacteria > Lysobacterales > Lysobacteraceae > Stenotrophomonas > Stenotrophomonas sp. CASM114. Next base: position 108,275 of record NZ_JBMRGJ010000008.1, read on the forward strand.
CCCGGCTGTGACCTGCTGCTGCAGCAGCACCGCGCCTGCGTGGCGAAGATCGCGCCGGACCAGATCAGTGGCGTGGATGCCATGACCGAGGAACTGAAGGCCAAGGCGAAGGTGAAGTCAGCCGAAGACATGACGCAGGAATGCAAGGCACTGCGCCCGATCGCCGAGATGATGTGGACCGACGAATGCGCGTGAGCGGGATGTAACGCCGAGCCTACGCGCTGCCCAGCGTTGCCGACGGCAAGGGCAACTGCATTTTCAGAACCCTTGCATGGCCCTGCGCGGCCTGCATGGTCAATGCTGTTGCCCTCTTCCCCCGGGGGCAACCGCATGAAACACCGTATGACGTCGACCGCGCTCATGTTGCTGGCGCTGATGGTGTGCTGGCAGGCCGAAGCGTCCAAGTTCAAAGCCACGAAGATCATCGTCGTCCAACCCTCGGTCGCCTTCGAGTCAACCCAGCTGAGCGACAGGCACCTGGATGCGTGGATGAGCAATGACGACCACTGCCGCGATTTCCCGATGTACCACGATCAGTGTGCCGTGCTGGTACTGCCGGATGAGTACGACGACGGTTTTACGCGTCGCCAGTTGCGGTTCAAGGCGAGGCAACTGCCGGGCGAGGCGCTCGGCGCGTACTGCCGCGACCTGCATGTGCTGTGGAAGCAGCAGTGGAAGGGCCAGTGCCCGGTCGGCGAAGAAGACGACGAAGCGGCCTGACGCCATGGGCGTAGCCCCTGCTCTGCGTCATTCCTTCATGGGCGCAGCAGCAGCCTGTTGTCCTCGCCGACCTGGCGCTGGTCAACCACGCGCAGGCGACGCTGCTGGTCCATGGCATCAATGCCGAGGCCAGCCAGCAGCGGGCGGCCGTTGTCGCCCAGCAGCGTGGGCGCCTGATAGAGCAGAAGCTCATCGACCCAGCCACCGCGCAGCAGCGCACCGGCCAGTGTCGCGCCGGCTTCGGTGTGCACTTCGTTGATGCCGCGCTCGGCCAGCAGCGCCAGCACCGCGCCCAGGTCCAACCGCCCCTCTGCGCTGGGCACGCTGGCGAATTCGGCGTCGGCCGCGTCCGGTGCGCTCACCGCCGCAGCGTGCAGGTACAGCGTCGGTGCCCCGCCCTCGCGCACGCGGCTGCATTCGAGCGAGCGCAGGCGCGAATCCAGCACCACACGCAGTGGTGCCATCACTTCGGTATCGGCCAGGCGCACGGTCAGCATCGGGTCGTCGGCCAGCACCGTGTCGGCGCCGGTCAGGATCGCACCGGCGCGCGCGCGCCAGTGCTGCACATCCTCGCGCGCGGCCGGCCCGGTGATCCACTTGGAGCTGCCATCGGCCATCGCGGTACGGCCATCCAGGCTGGCGGCCAGCTTCACCCGCAACCACGGCCGATTGCGCTCCACGCGCGACAGGAAGCCCTTGTTGAGCTCCCGCGCCTGCGCCGCCATCAGCCCTTCGGCGACCTCGATGCCGGCATTGCGCAGCAGATCGAACCCACCGCCATCGACCTTCGGGAACGGATCACGCATCGCCGCGACCACGCGCGACACGCCGGCTTCGATCAAGGCCAGCGCACACGGTGGCGTGCGCCCGTAGTGGGCGCAGGGTTCCAGGGTGACGTAGGCGGTGGCACCGCGTGCTTCGCTGCCGGCCTCGCGCAGGGCGAACACTTCCGCATGCGGGCCACCGGCGCGCTGGTGCCAGCCCTGCCCGACCACGCGTTCGCCGTGGGCGATCACGCAGCCGACCATCGGGTTGGGGCGGGTGGTATAGGCGGCACGCTCGGCCAGGCGCAGCGCGTTGGCCATGTGCAGGTGGTCGAGGACGGAGAACGAAGTGGTCATGCAGCCATGGTAACGCCGCCGGTGTTGATCCATGCCGTCAGTGCCAACCAACGGTTGGCACCCACCAGTGAATGCGGCCATCGGTGCCAACCAAGGTTGGCACCCCCAAGGCAGAGGCAGTCAGCCCTTCTTCTTCTTGGTCAGGGCGATCACATCGCCCAGCAGCTGCAGCTGTTCGGTACTGGACGGCAGGTCGCGCTCGAGCTTCTCGATCTCCTCGCGGAAATCGGCCACGTCCTCGAAGCTGCGGTAGACCGAAGCGAAGCGCACGTAGCCGACATGATCGAGCTTGCGCAGTTCGTTCATCACGAACTCGCCGACCTTGATCGAGGGCACTTCGCGCTCGCCGCTGATGCGCAGCTGGTGAACCACCGCACGCACCGCTGCTTCGATCTTGTCTTCGGCCACCGCACGCTTCTGCAGCGCGCGGTCGAAGCCAGCGCGGACCTTGCGCTGGTCGAACGCCTCGCGGGTGCCATCGCTCTTGACGATGGCCGGCAGCTTCAGTTCGACCGTTTCCAGGGTGCTGAAGCGCTCGCCGCAGGCTTCACATTCACGCCGACGACGGATCGTCGCGCCGTCTTCAGAGACGCGCGAGTCGATGACCCGGGTATCGGCATGTTGGCAGAAGGGGCAGTGCATGGAACGCCTGGCTCAGGAAAGTACCTATTGCCACGGTCATGGCAGCGTCGCAAAGGTACCTGAGAAAGGGCGCAGCGGCAAATGCTGTCTGCGCGGAAGTACCTGCATTTCGGCCAACCAGAGCGTCCAGTGAGGTCAGCAGGACCAGACGTTCAACCAGGTGCCGACGGCACCGGGGCCGCGCGTGCCCAGCGCAGCCACGCCAGGTGCCCGGCCATCACCAGCAGCGGCGGGCCGAACCCAAGGAAGGCCAGGGTCGAGATTTCCCCATGCTTGAAGGTGAAGTACAACGCGGCGGCGACCACGGCCAACGCGGCCAGCACCCCCAGCGCAAGGCCGACCCAGGCGACAACCGGTGATTGGCGCAGGCCGGCAACACCGCGCCACAGGAACAGGCCGCTCAGCCACAACCACGACAGCAGGCCGATGATTCCAGCCGACGACCACAGCAGCAACCACGTGTGCTCGTCGCCCGTCAGGTACTTGCCGTCCCATACGACCATCAGCCCCAGCACGGCACCCGTGCCGCCTGCTGCCACGGTGGGCAGGCCCACCAGCAGGCCGGCGATCGCCATCCAGCGTTTGTGCAGACGCTCATCCATGCGTTCGATTTCCTTCCATGGGCCACGTCATGCGCGGCGTTTGATCCACACCAGCATCGCAGCCGGCACCAGCATCGACGGGCCCAGCAGCAACAAGCCGATGCCTTCGGCATGCACGGCGATGCCCCACCACAGCGCCAGCCCCAGCGGGGGCAAGGCGGCGAGACCGCCCGCCAGCAGCATCCACCACCAGAGGCGGTGCACGTGCAGCCCGGCACGCCCCTGCAGCAGAAAACCCGCGCTGAGCCACAACCAGGCCAGGCAGCCGGCAATGCCGGCCAGGCCCCACAGCGGCATCACCGTCACCGAGGCCAGCGTGCCATGACCGAACTGGCCCAGCCCCATCAGCAGCAGCATCGTCGCCGCCGCGCCGCCCATCACCAGGCTGGGCAGGCCAAACAGCACCGCCAGCGCGGTGTACAGGTACTTGAGGTGGCGCTCATCCATGCGCAATTACTCCAATGCCGGGGTCAGAGCCCTTCCCTGCGGGAAGGGATCCGACCCCTGCGTCGATCCGGAAGGCGGGGTCGGATCCCTTTCCGCCAGGAAGGGCTCCGACCCCACTCTCCGATCAGCCGTAGACCGGGTACTTGCGGCACTGCGCGCTGACGGCGTCGCGCACGCGGGCGATGACCGCGTCATCGTTCGGTGCGTCGAGCACGTCGGCGATCCAGTTGGCCAGGTCGACGCAATCCTGCTCGACGTAACCGCGGGTGGTCACCGCCGGGGTGCCCAGGCGCAGGCCCGAGGTCACGAACGGCGAACGCGGGTCGTTCGGCACCGAGTTCTTGTTGACGGTGATGTGGGCCTTGCCCAGCGCGGCTTCCGCGTCCTTGCCGGACACGTCCTTGCCGATCATGTCCACCAGCATCAGGTGGTTCTGGGTGCCGCCGGAGACGATCTTGTAGCCACGCGCGATCAGCGTGCTGGCCATCGCCTGGGCGTTCTTCACCACCTGCTGCTGGTAGGCCTTGAAGCCCGGCTCCAGCGCTTCCTTGAAGGCCACGGCCTTGCCGGCGATGACGTGCATCAGCGGACCGCCCTGGATGCCCGGGAACACGATCGACTGCAGCTTCTTGACCAGGTCTTCGTCGGCGCCCTTGGCGATGATGATGCCGCCGCGCGGGCCGCGCAGGGTCTTGTGGGTGGTGGAGGTGACCACGTGGGCGTGTTCCAGCGGGCTCGGGTAGACGCCTGCGGCGACCAGGCCGGCGACGTGGGCCATGTCGACGAACAGGTAGGCGCCGACCTTGTCGGCGATGGCGCGGAAGCGCGCCCAGTCGATCACCTGCGAGTAGGCCGAGAAGCCGGCCACGACCATCTTCGGCTTGTGCTCCAGGGCCAGGCGCTCGACTTCGTCGTAATCGATCAGGCCCTGGTCGTTGACGCCGTACTGCACGGCGTTGAACAGCTTGCCCGAGGCATTGACCTTGGCGCCGTGGGTGAGGTGGCCACCGTGGGCCAGGCTCATGCCGAGGATGGTGTCACCCGGCTGCAGCAGGGCGAAGTACACGGCCTGGTTGGCCTGCGAACCGCTGTGCGGCTGCACGTTGGCATAGTCCGCATCGAACAGCTGCTTCAGGCGGTCGATCGCCAGCTGCTCGGCGATGTCCACGTATTCGCAGCCACCGTAGTAGCGCTTGCCCGGGTAGCCTTCGGCGTACTTGTTGGTCAGCTGGCTGCCCTGGGCTTCCATCACCGCCGGGCTGGTGTAGTTCTCGCTGGCGATCAGCTCGACGTGGTCTTCCTGGCGCTGGGTCTCAGCGGCGATGGCCTTGGCCAGTTCGGGATCGTAGGATTCGATGCGGACGTCACGCGGGAACATCGGGTACTCCAGCAGGCAGGGAAAAGGGGGTACGGCTCAGCCCTCGATTGTAGCCCTGCACTGGCCCGCTGGGGCCGAAACGGACGGGGCCGGCATCCCCGAAGGAATCCGGCCCCGTATGGTTTCGATTGATGTTGTGGGGTCAGAGCCCTTTCCGTTGGAAAGGGATCCGCCCCCGGCCGCGATCCTCAGCGACTGAGCACGTACTGGGCGATCACACCGGTGGCGATGGCCACCAGCAGCATGTTGCCGCGATCATCCCGGATCCACTGATGGCCGTACGGCGGGCGGCGCAGGTTGTAGCGAGGGTAGTCGTTCACCACGTAGACCGGGCCGCGGTAGTAGTCGCGGTAGCGGTGGCCGACCTTCCAGCCATAGCCCGGGCCATAGGCCGGGCGATAGACCACGCGCGGCGGTGCCGGGCGGTAGTAGCGATCATGGTCACGGTGCCAGTCGCGGCGGTCGCGTTCCCAGTCGCGCCGGGCCTCGCGGCGGTCGCGCTCCCAGTCGCGGCGGTCCTGGCGCCACTCACGGCGATCCTCGCGCCACTCGCGGCGGTCGTGGTCGCGGCGATGGTCGTTGTCGGCGAAGGCCGGGGTCACGGCGCCCAGCGCCAGCACAGAGGCCACGGCGCCGGCCATTACTCGATTGATGCGCATGTCAGACCTCTGCTTGGGTGGGTGGTGAGCCCATATTGCGCAACCGATCTGAACCGTTTCCGGCTGGAAACGCTTCCCGCTGCAGGACTGTGACGGAGTATTCAGGCCACGGCCAGCCTGCGCGGCTCCGGCCGGGCGCGGGCCGGAACCGGTTCCGGCTATAATTGGCGGTATTCCATTCCAGTCTGTGCCCGCTGCCGCAACGGGATGTTCCCGTGACGGGTCGGGCGCAGGGCCGCGCCTACGGAGACCGCATGTCCTCGCAATACATCTACACCATGAACCGCGTGTCCAAGGTGGTCCCGCCCAAGCGGCAGATCATCAAGGACATTTCCCTGTCCTTCTTCCCGGGCGCGAAGATCGGCCTGCTGGGCCTGAACGGCGCCGGCAAGTCCACCGTGCTGAAGATCATGGCCGGCGTGGACACCGATTTCGAGGGTGAAGCCCGCCCGCAGCCCGGCATCAAGGTCGGTTACCTGGCGCAGGAACCGGAACTGGACCCGAACAAGACCGTGCGCGAGTCGGTCGAGGAAGGCGTGGGCGAAGTGCTGCAGGCCCAGGCCGCGCTGGAGGCGGTGTACGCCGCCTACGCCGAGGAAGGCGCCGACTTCGACGCGCTGGCCAAGGAACAGGAGCGCCTCGAGGCGATCCTGGCCGCCGGCGACGCGCACACCCTGGAAAACCAGCTGGACGTGGCTGCCGATGCGCTGCGCCTGCCGCCGTGGGATGCCAAGATCGCCAACCTGTCCGGCGGTGAAAAGCGCCGCGTCGCACTGTGCCGCCTGCTGCTGCAGAAGCCGGACATGCTGCTGCTCGACGAACCGACCAACCACCTCGACGCCGAGTCGGTGGAATGGCTGGAACAGTTCCTGGCGCGCTATACCGGCACCGTGGTGGCGGTCACCCACGATCGCTACTTCCTGGACAACGCCGCCGAGTGGATCCTGGAACTGGACCGCGGCCGCGGCATTCCGTGGAAGGGCAACTACACCGAATGGCTGGTGCAGAAGGATGAGCGCCTGAAGCAGGAAGAGAACCAGGAAAAGGCCCGCCAGAAGGCGATCCAGAAGGAACTGGAGTGGTCGCGCCAGAACGCCAAGGGCGGCCGCTCCAAGGGCAAGGCCCGTCTGGCCCGCCTGGAAGAGCTGCAGTCGCAGGATTACCAGAAGCGCAACGAGACCAACGAAATCTTCATCCCGCCGGGCGAGCGCCTGGGCAACATGGTGATGGAGTTCAAGAACGTCTCCAAGAAGTTCGGCGACCGCCTGCTGATCGACAACCTGTCGATGCTGATTCCGCCGGGCGCGATCGTCGGCATCATCGGCCCGAACGGCGCCGGCAAGTCGACGCTGTTCAAGATGATCACCGGCCAGGAGAAGCCGGATTCGGGCGAGATCGTGATCGGCCCGACCGTGCAGCTGTCCTACGTGGACCAGAGCCGCGACAAGCTGGAAGGCAACCACAACGTCTTCCAGGAAATCGCCGGTGGCCTGGACATCCTCAACATCAACGGCATCGAGATCCAGTCGCGCGCCTACATCGGCCGCTTCAACTTCAAGGGCCAGGACCAGCAGAAGATGGTCGGCTCGCTGTCCGGTGGTGAGCGTGGCCGCCTGCACATGGCCAAGACCCTGCTGCAGGGCGGCAACGTGCTGCTGCTCGACGAACCGTCCAACGACCTGGACATCGAAACGCTGCGTGCGCTGGAAGACGCGCTGCTGGAGTTCCCGGGCAACACCTTCGTGATCTCGCACGACCGCTGGTTCCTGGACCGCATCGCCACGCACATCATCGCTTTCGAAGGCGACTCGCACGTGGAGTTCTTCCAGGGCAACTACCGCGAGTACGAGGAAGACAAGAAGCGTCGCATGGGCGACGATGCCGCGCCGAAGCGCCTGCGCTTCAAGGCGCTGAAGTAAGAAAGGAAGAACGGCCGCGCTCTGCGCGGCCGTTCTGCATTCGGGTAGGTCACGACCGTTGGTCGTGACACCTTATTGTTGCGAGACGCCCCATGTCCCTGTTCGAACGCCTGTTCCAGCTGCAGCAGCACGGCACCACCGTGCGCACCGAGCTGCTGGCCGGTGTCACCACCTTCCTGACGATGTCCTACATCGTCTTCGTCAACCCGGAAATCCTCGGCACCACCGGCATGGATGCGGGTGCGGTGTTCGTGGCCACCTGCCTGGCCGCTGCGCTGGGTTCGGCGGTGATGGCGCTGGCGGCCAACTTCCCGGTCGGCATGGCACCGGGCATGGGCCTGAACGCGTTCTTCGCCTTCACCGTGGTCGGTGCCGCCGGCCTGCCGTGGCAGCAGGCACTGGGCGCGGTATTCATCTCCGGCCTGGTGTTCCTGGTGCTGTCGCTGACCGGTGTGCGGGCGTGGCTGGTGTCGGGCATTCCTTCGTCGCTGCGCTCGGCGATCGTGGCCGGCATCGGCCTGTTCCTGGCGATCATCGCGCTGCAGAAGTCCGGCGTGATCGTCGGCAATGAAGACACGCTGGTGGCGCTGGGCCCGTTGAATACGGCGCCGCCGCTGCTGGCACTGGCCGGCTTCCTGCTGATCGCGGTGCTGGAAGCGCGCCGTATCCGTGGCGCGATCCTGATCGGGATCCTGGCGGTGACCGGCGCGGGCTGGGCATTGGGCGACGTGCAGTACCAGGGCCTGGTCTCGCTGCCGCCGAGCCTGGCGCCGACCTTCCTGCAGCTGGACCTGCCGGGCCTGCTGCACCACAACGGTGGCGCGCCGATCGCCGTGTTGCTGCAGGTGGTGCTGGTGTTCGTGCTGGTGGAAGTGTTCGATGCCACCGGCACCCTGTATGGCGTGGTCGGTCGCGCCGGACTGCTGAAACTGCCGGGCGCGCAGAAGCGATTCGGCCGCGCGCTGCTGGCCGACAGCACGGCGATCGTGGCCGGTTCGCTGCTGGGCACCAGCAGCACTACCGCGTTCGCTGAAAGCGCCTCGGGCGTGCAGGTGGGCGGCCGCACCGGCCTGACTGCACTGGTGGTGTCGGCACTGTTCCTGGCCGCACTGCTGTTCTCGCCGCTGGCGGCGATGGTGCCCGGCTATGCCACCGCACCGGCGCTGCTGTTCGTGGCCGGCCTGATGCTGCGCGAACTGGTGGACGTGGACTGGAGCGACCTGACCGAATCGGTGCCGGCCGCACTGTGTGCCCTGGCGATGCCGTTCACCTACTCCATCGCTAATGGCCTGGCGTTTGGCTTCATCGCGTATGCGGCGCTGAAGGCCGGCACCGGCCGCTGGCGCGAAGTGCATCCGGCGGTGTGGCTGGTGGCGGTGCTGTTCGCGCTGCGCTACGCGTTGGAATAATCGGGGCGCGATGCCGGCCAGCGGCCGGCACTACCGGATGGTGATTCACCTGCCACCCGGGGCACGATGCCGGCCAGCGGCCGGCACCACCCGGCGCGGGGTTCACCTCCCACCCACGGTGCTCTGGGATGATGCGGGCATGGTTCGGCCCGACCTTCCCACGGATCCGTCTTCGCCGTTGCGCCGCCGGTTGCTGCGCGCGGCAGTGCTGGCGCCGTTGGCCGCTACGCTCGCCACCCTGCCCGGCTGTTCGCTGCCGGTGCAGGTGGATGGCACCTTCCTGCAGCCCTGGCGCAGCCATCTGCAGTGGGGCCCGGCCGACTGGCAACGTTCGTTGAAGCTTGCCCACGCGCTGGGCTGCCGGCAGCTGGTGCTGCAGTGGACCGGCATCGTCGGTGGCAGCGATGGCGACTGGTCGCTGCCGGACAGCAACCTGCAGCAGCTGTTCACCGCCGCCAGCGAGAACGACATCCGCATCCGCGTTGGCCTGCCCTTCCAGCAACGCTGGTGGCAGGCCATCGGCGCCGACGACGCCACGCTGCAGGCGTTCCTGGCCGACAGCCTGGCGCACGCGCGCAGCTGGTTGGCACAGGCGCCGTGGGCGCAGCAGCCCGCCTTCGGCGGCTGGTACCTGCCCTACGAACTGGAGCAGTTCCACTGGGCCGATCCGGCCCGCCAGCAATGGCTGGCGCAGTGGCTGCACGGGCTGGCGCAGGCCGCCAGCGCGCGCGGCGGTGACTGTGCGATCTCCTGCTACTTCAGCCGCCTGCAGACCGACGGCGACCTGGTCGCGCTGTGGCAGGCGGTGCTGGCACGGGCCGCGCTGCGGCCGATGGTGCAGGACGGCGTGGGGGTGGCCGGCGCCGGCAACGTGCAGCAGCTGCAACCGCTGCTCGGCCATTTCCGGGCACAGGGCATCGGGTTCGATGCGATCGTCGAACTGTTCCGCGAACTGCCCGGCAGCCCCGCCGACGGCAGCGCGTTCAAGGGCGAAACCGCAGATGCCGCGCGCATCCAGCGGCAGCTGGCGTGGGCGCACGACAGCGGTGCGCAGCACGTGCTGGTCTATGCACTGGAGCCGTGGCTGACCCAGGACACGCCGCAGGCCGCGGCGCTGCGACGACGTTGGGGCCTGCCTCAGTAGGAGAGGATGGCGGTGGCGAACAGGCCCTTGGCGCGCTGCGTATCACCGCCGCCGATCGCGAAGCGGTACTGCACGGTCAGGTCCAGGTAGGAACGCGGCGTGTTGTAGTGGTCTTCGCGGAACCAGTAGCGCACGCCCACGCCCGGCCCTGCGCCGAGTGACCAGCTGCGCTGCGTATCGTTGAGTGCGAACGACTGCGCCGGGAACAGCGGGTAGCGGATGTCGCGCACGCGCGAGCGCTGGTCCAGCCAGTCCGCCCCCACCACCACATACGGCGTGACCACCCAGTGGGTCCGCCCGGCACCAAAGCGGAAGCTGCGGCCGGCACGCAGTTCACCGGCAGCGAACCACTGTTCGCGATGCAGGCGCCCGTTGGCATCGCCCACCCGGCGCACCGGCGTGCCATTGGCATCGAGTGCGTCGAGGGTGAAATGCGCGCTGTTGTCATCCCACGTGTAACCGCCCTGCGCGTAGCCACTGACCATCCACCACTGATTCACGTCGGTGCGCAGGTCGGTGCCGTGGTAATAGCCGTAGGTCAGGTAGGACATCCAGCCACCGGAACCGCTGGCCAGGCGGTAGCGGGCCAGTGTGCTGGCTTCCAGTGGCGGGTTGCGGGCCAGCTGCAGGCTGCATTGCACGGCCGCCGAAGCGGGGTAGACATCGCCCGTGCGGGTGGCGCTGCCGAGGAACTGGCGACGCTCGATGCCGGCGCTCAGGCCGGTCTGGCCGAAGGCGTAGCGCAGGCCGAACGAGGCGATGGTGGACGGCCAGCCGGTGGTGGAACGCGAGCGGCTGAGCCGTTCGGCGCGTGCGCGTGCATCGGGCGTCGATTCGCCGGTGCACGGGTCCACGGCGCGGAGCGACTCGTAGGTGCCACCCTGGTCGTACAGGGTGTTGAGCAGCCGCGCGTAAAGCTCCAGCGCGCCGTGCTGGTCATTGAAAGCCGGCGGGCGCCAGAACGCTTCAAGCGTGCTGAACACCGAATCACCCGGCGTACTGATCGCCGCGCCGCCGACATTGGTCGCCGCCTGGCGCGCGCCACGGAAGCCGGCCGAGGCGATCACGCCCCACTCGCGCGAATAGTTGGCGATGGCATTGCGCACGTTGTAGCGCTGGTGCGCATCCAGTGGCAGCTCGCCGGCATCGGCACGATCAATGGCCGTCCGCAGCAGGGTCACCGCCTGCGGGTGATCGCCGTTGGCCGCGCTGGCGTAGGCCTGGTCAAGCACCACGCCCTTTGGTGCCCTGCCGGTCGCCTCGGCGGCACGGAAGTCGGCCAGTGCGCGCGCCGGCTCGTGCGCCTTCTGGTTGAGGTAGCCGCGCTGCATCAGCGCCTCCGCATCGTCAGGGCGCTGTGCCAGCGCCGCATCCAGACGCTGCCGTGCTTCGTCCTGCTGGCTGCGGTTGCCTGCCGCCAGCGTGGTGGTCAGCAGCCCCTGCAGGCTCGCGTCCTCCGGTGCGAGCTGCACGGCCTGCCGCGCCTCGCCGATGGCCTCGGCGTAGTCCCGGCGCGCGTAGGCCGCGTAGGCACGCTGCGCGGCGCCACCGTCGCCCTGCAGGTCGGCCGGCATCAACTCGCAACGGTTGCCGCTGTCGCCAGACTGGCAGTGCTGGAACGGCGCCGGATAGGTCTGCGCGCTCATGCGCGGACGCTCGCGACTGGAACGGACCGCCTTGGCGCGCTGCTCGATGCCCTGCTGCAGCAGCTGCTGCGCGCGTGCATCGCTGGCATCTGCTGGCAATGCCGCGCGCAGCGGCGCCAGCAGTGCAGCCGCACGTGCGCGATCCCCAGCGGCCAGGGCCGCATCCACCGCCAGCAGGCGCACGTTGCGCTGCTGCGTCGTTGAGCCCGGCATGGCGAGCGCGGCGTCGAAGTCCTCGTTGGCGAGCAGGCTGTTGCCCTGGCGCTGGCGCAGGTAGCCGCGCATCACCCGCGCATTGAGATCCTGGCCGTCGGCCTGCAACGCCTGGTCGGCACTGCGCTCGGCGTCGGCCAGCTGCCCCTGCTGCAGCTGCGCGGTAATCAGCAGCAACCGGTACGTCGCCACCTCCGGTGCCAGCTCGACAGCGGCACGTGCCTGCGCAACGGCCGCGGCATCATCCTGCGTGGACAGCGACCGGTACGCCTGCTGGGCCTGCAGCAGCGCGCGCTGTCGATCCAGCGCCACGCGCCGTGCGCGCAATGCCTCGACATTCGGCGCGCCCAGCTGCAGCGCGGTGGCAATGGCGGCGTCGGCCTGTTCGGGCTGCTGCTGTGCTTCCAGCGCGGCCACCCACAGCATCGCCCAGGCGCCCTGCGTTGGCTGCTGCCGGAAGGCCTGCTCGGCCTTGCTGGCTGCCTCTCCCATCCGCCCGGCGTCATAAGCGGCGTAGGCCTCGGTGGCCAGCGCGTAGGCCTGCTGCCTGGCGCGGTCTGCGCCGCTGCCAGCCACGCGCGGTGGGGAGGGTGCGCGCCCGCTCCTGGCATCCGGAGGCGTGCTGCGCGCAGCGGTGGCAGCGGCCAGCGCCGGCAACGCCGGATCCTTCAATCCCGCATCCAGTGCACGACGTGCCTGCTGCTGGGCCTCGGCACCCCGCCCCAGTTTCTGCAGCGCATAGATCTGCAACAGGCGCAGCCGCACCACGTCCGGGCGCAGCCGGATCGCTTCGGTGGACTGCCGGTAAGCCGCCGGGTAGTCACCGCGCTCATAGGCGGCAAACGCCTGCTCGGCGACGCGGTAGGCCGCACCGGACAACGGCAGTGCTGCATCGGCCTGGGCCAGCACCGGCGCGGCCGCCGTGGCCAGTGCCACGGCAATGACGGAGGACAGCAGCGTGGTCTTCATGCTGGCAAGGCTCCGGGAGGCGGCGACTGCAGCGCCGCCGCACGCCGGCGCTGTTCCTGCATGGCCTGGGCCACGGCGTCTTCGGTGGTGATGCCCTGCTTGACCAGGTAATCGCCGATGCGGCCGTCGCGCTGCGGCTTGTACGCGTCCAATGCGATCTCGAAGCGCGCGTGGTCGATCAGGCGCATCTCCACCAGCAGGTCGCCCAGCAGGGGCACGTTGTCCAGCTGCCAGTGCCGGTCGCCGCCGATCAGGCGCAGGCCTGCGTTGATTTCGCTTTCGCGGGCAATGCTCTGTTCGATGTGCTCGCTGCGGGTTTCCTGCTTCAGCAGTGCCAACGCTTCTTCGGGCAATGGGCTGGCCACGGCCAGCCGCAGGGTGCCCTGCTGGCGCGGTGGCAGCGGCAACATGCGCCATTGCACGCAGGCATCGGCACTGACCGGGAAGTGGCAGGCGCGCAGGTAGTCCACGTCAATCACCGCACGAGGCAGGTCGCCCTGGAAGGCGATCGCCTCGGCCAGGGTCTCATCATCCAGCCACCCCTGGGTGAGCAGGATGCGGCCCAGCGGCTGCTGCCGGCCGTCCTGCTGCTGCTCCAGTGCCTGCTGCAGGCGCTCCGGCTCCACCGCCTGCCAGGTGGTCAACAGTTCGCCGAGCTGCTTGCGCGTCTGCACCAGCTGCGCCGCGTCCGGGAAGTCGTGCATGGTCTTGTCCCAGACCATGCGCTTGCCGAACAGCAGGTAGGCCAGGAACACCTTCCACGCGCGGGCGGTGGCCATGAAGTTGATCATGTTGCCGACCACCATCCGCGGGATCGACATCAAGGCATGCTCCCAGCCGTACAGCCGGTTGACGAAATAGAAGCGCTGCACGACGCGGGTGGCCAGCGCTGCGGTGGTCAGCAGCGCCACCGTCATCTGCCAGGTGCCGGCCTGGAACACGCTGGGAAACTGCATCGTCCACACCCCGGACATCTTCAGCAGCCAGAACAGCAGCAGCTGCAGGAAGATGAGGTAGGCAATGATGCTGACGAACGAGGTGATGATGCCCTTGCGGTCGCGCGCCAGCAGGTACTTGGTGGCCAGCGAGCCGCGCCAGCCCAGCGACTCCCAGCTCTGCAGGCCGATGCCCAGCACCCAGCGCGCCTTCTGCCGGTACGAGGCACGGAAGTTGTCGGGGAAGTACTCGCGCACGCACAGCGCCATCTGCTGGGTGCGCTCGCGCACCGGCCCCCAGCCGAACCAGGACGGGCGACGCACGCGGAACTGCACCGGGAAGCGGGCGAAGATCGACTGCATGCCCATCGCCGCCAGCCGCGCACCGACGTCATAATCCTCGGTGAGGCTGTCGGTGTTGAAGGGCTGGTTGTCGGTCTGCGCGCTTAGCGCCAGCAGCGCGCGCCGCGAGAAGCAGGTACCGACGCCCGCCGATGGCACCATGCCGGAAACACTTTCACGCACGACCAAATCCTTGGCGTGCCATTCGGCGAATTCGTCCATGTAGACACCGGCAACCAGCTCATACCACTCGCGGTCCAGCGAGGTGACCGGCAGCTGGATCATGTCCTTGCGCGGCAGCAGGTAGTTGTAGAAGCGCAGTTCCATCGGATGCAGCACGTCCTCGCTATCGTGCAGGATCACCCCGGCGAACTCGATGTCGTGGCGCTTCTCGTAGTCGAAGATCGCCAGGATCAGCCAGTTCAGGCAGTCGGCCTTGCTGGTCGGCCCGTCGTGCGGCACTTCCACGCGGCGCAGGCGCTTGTAGCGGCGGCGCATGCGCTCGACCTCATCGATGGTCTGCTGGTCGTTGGGATAGGTGCCGACGAACACGACGTACTCGCGGTAATCGAGCACGTTGATCATGTTCTCCACCATCTGCGCGATGACGTCGTACTCCATCCACGCCGGCACCATGATCGCCAGCGGCTGCTGCGGGCGCTGCAGCAGGTCGTCCTGGGTCAGCGGCCGGTAGGCATCGCGGCGCTTGATCGTGAGCGCGCGCCAGCTCTCGCGTACCCAGTACCAGACATCGATGAACAGGTCATCGAGGCTGGAGATCAGGATCAGCACGGCCACCGCCGCCGCCGTGGTTTCCAGGGCGGCGTAGTAGTTGGCCAGCTGGATGTTCCAGAACAGACCGTCCACGGTGGATCAGTGCCCTGTGTTGGCGGACTTGCGGCGACGCACCTGGGTGACGCGGGCGGCCAGCAGCGCGAACACGATCACGCCGACCAGCAGCAGCAGCCAGACCATGTGCCGTTCCCACTTCGATTGCGGGTTGCCGTCCTGCGCGATACGCGTGCCGTAGGGATCCTGGCGGTCGAATTCGCGCACGGCATCACTGCCGTCGAGCACGGCGAGATCGCCCCGCAGCAAACGGAATGGGGCGCCGAACGGCGGTGACTGCGCACCGAGGTCGCTGTAAACAACGCCCAGCTGGCCACCGGACGACCCCACCTGCACCACCGCGGCACGATCCAGCCCGCTCACATCCAACAGCGGTTGCGGCTTGCCGCCGATCAGCAGGTGGCCATCCTTCAGGCCGGCCATATCGACACCGGATGGCGCCACGCCGAACGCCAGCCACGGCGCGCCCGGGCTGACCACGGCACCGGCTTCGACCACCTTCAGTTCCGATGCCTCCGGCGATGCGCCCACTGCGCTGGTCACCGCGATGACCTTGCCCAGCGAGGCCGGCGCATCCTGCAGCCAGGTGCCGGGCACGAACACCTGGTTGCCGCGCGACAGCTGGCTGCTGGCACCCACGAAGTCACTGCCCAGCGAACGCTTGGCCAGGGTCAGGTGGCTGCTGGGCAGGATCGAGACCGGATAGCCCGTGGCCGGATCGTGGCAGTAGGGACGCGCCGGCTGGCGCAGGAAGCTGACACGGATCTCGTTGCGTGCCGACAGCGCGTAGGCCGGCACCTTGGCCACCAGCCGTTGCGGCTGGCCGTTGGCCGACAGCACCTTGCCACCCAGCAGGTAATCGTTGAGGTAGATCGTGGCGACCGCGCCCTGCCCGGCCGCGTTGGGGGCCGCCGAGACATCGATCACCACCTGCTCGGGCAGGCGGCCATCGGCCGACAGTGCGCCGAGGTCGAAGCTGGCGCTGCGGTCGGCGCGGGTCACCACATCCATGGTGCCGGCGATGTTGCCGAGCCGGCTCAGCAGTACCTGGTCACCATCCAGTCTGGGCGTGCCCGCTGCGCTGACCTGCAGGCTGCGGCCCAGTGCATAGCTGCGCCACTGCTCGGCGAGCAGCCCGGCGACCTTGCCCGCCGCCGCCGGGTCGACCACCAGCGTCGGACGCCCGGCCACGGCCACCACGCTGACCGACGCGTTGGCGGCGGGCTTTTCCAGGCCGCCCATGCCGGTACCGCGCCACGCGGCGAACGCGGTGCCCGCATCGGCCCCCGCCGCACCGACCTGTACGGCCAGCGCATCCAGCGCCGCACGCACGCCGGCGCGCAGTGCATCGCTGCCGATCATCACATCGGCGGCCAACGGCCCGCTGTCCCGCAATGACAGCAGCGCGCCGACTTCGGCCAGATCCCTGATCGCATGCGCGCGCTCACCCGTGGCCAGCGCGGCGTAGGCCGGCACGCCCTGCAGGCTGGCCGGGATGCTGATACCGGCGAGGTCAACGCTGTCACCGACCTTGGGCAGGGCCACCACCTGCACCTGTTTGCCCCCGGCCTGCAACGCGGTACCGATGCGCCAGGCCGCATCGTAGGCCGGTGCCTGCAGCGCCTTGCCATCCACCAGCAGGCGCACCCGCGGTGGCAGCGCCCCCCACGCCTTGGCAACGGTATCCACGGCGCGGCCGTCGAAGCGGTAGCTGAAACGCGAGTCCGGCGACAGCCGCAGCACATTGGCCGGCGCGCTCTGGTCGGCGCACTGGTAATCGGACACGATCGACCACCAGCCGACGCCGACCCGTACGAAGCCGCTCTGGCGGGGTTCGCCATCGATGGCCAGCAGCTGGCTGGCATCGCCCTGGGCATCGGTGATCGAACGCGCCGCGATCGGGTCGCCATCGACCGACCACAGGCCCGAGGTGCGCCCGGCGTGGCCGCGCACATAGCGCCCATCCAGCTGCAGCTGCGCGTCGCGGGTGGCCACACCGGCCGGCACCGGCAGGTAGACCTCGCGCTGGCTCTCCTGCCCGCTCAGCACCAGTGGCTGGCGGAAACCGAGTTCGCGCAGGGTCATCTGCCGGTTCACCGTGCTGTCGCTGCTCCATTCGGTGAACTGGCCGGCGACGCTGTCGGCGGCATGGGCACTGCCAACCACGCCCGACAGGACGAACGCAGCGGCGGATGCAAACAGGGAAGAGCGGCCGGTCTGGGTCATGGCGTCACTTCGCGTGGATGGGGTGGACGGCGCCGCTGCTGCGGACGCCGGGCGAGAATTCGGGAAGGGGCGCACCGCGCAGGGCGGCGACGATGCGGGCGCTGGCGCGGCCATCCCCGTAGGGGCTGGCATCGGGGTCGAAGCGGGCCGGCTGCGGGGGGCGTGCCAACACCGCGTTGACCGCATCGACGATGCGCGAGGGCGTGGTGCCGACCAGCGTGACCACACCGGCTTCGACCGCCTCCGGCCGTTCGGTGACATCGCGCATCACCAGCACCGGTTTGGCCAGCGCCGGGGCTTCTTCCTGCACGCCACCGGAGTCGGTGAGGATGACGTCGGCGCGCTGCATCAGGCGCACGAAGCGCAGGTAATCCTGCGGTGGCACCAGGTGCACGTTGTCGAGGTTGCCGAGGTGGGCATTGACCGGGCCCTGCACGTTCGGGTTGAGGTGCACCGGGTACAGCACCTGCAGGTCCGGCCGCCGTGCCAGCTCGGCCAGCGCACGGCAGATGTCCTCGAAGCCCTGGCCGAAACTCTCGCGGCGATGGCCGGTGACCAGCAGCAGCCGGCGGCCGGGGTCGAGCATATGGAAGGGTTCGTCGGCCTGCGCACGCAGTGCCGGATCGGCATCCAGCCGCTGCACGGTCTGCTGCAGGGCATCGATGACGGTGTTGCCGGTGACCAGGATCTGCCCGCCCAGGTGCTCACGGGCCAGGTTGGCGCGCGAGCCGGGAGTGGGTGCATACAACTGATGGCCGACCACATCGATCACCCGCCGGTTCATCTCCTCCGGCCACGGCCGGTGGATGTCGCCGGTGCGCAGGCCGGCCTCGACATGGCCGATCGGGATGCGGTGATGGAACGCGGCCAGGGCCGCGGTCATCGCCGTGGTGGTATCGCCATGCACCAGCACGTAGTCGGGCCGGACCTGCGTGTAGAGCGCGTCAAGCCGTTCGAACAGCCTGGAACACAGGCCATTGAGGGTCTGGTTGGGCACCATGACATCGAGGTCATGGTCGGCGGTGATCTCGAACAGCGCCATCACCTGGTCGAGCATCGCCCGGTGCTGCCCGGTGATGCAGACCACCGATTCGATATCCGCAGCGTGTGCCAGGGCGCGCACCAGCGGCCCCATCTTGATGGCTTCCGGTCGCGTGCCGAACACCGACAGGACCTTCACCGGAGCGCTCCCGAAAGCCGGCGCGGAAGGGGGCAAGCAGCAGTAGCCACGTCTGGATCCTTTCGGCGTTGCCGTCCAGCACCCGCAGGCAGGAGACGGTCACCTCATGAGGAAACTCCAAATTCGCGACATACATCACACTAAGGCGTCTGTATGCGCGTCGTGGCATCGATCTTCATCGTTGCAGGATCAAGACGCAGTCAACGCCGCCCGTGAGCCGGGCGACGTTGCGGCGGAACGCAGCAGGGGCAGCCGCCGGGGCGGCCTTACTCGTACTGGATGGTGAACGTGGCCTGGCCGTTTGCGACACCCGCGCCCACCGTACCGGCCTGGGTCTGCACGTAGCGCGCGCGCAGCGGCAGCGCCATGACGCTGGTACCCGGCGCGGTGGTGCCAACGTTGATGGTCTGGCCGAAGCGCACTTCACGCTCGGTGCTGCCATCGCGCTGGACCATCTGGATGCCGATGCGGGTGGCACTGTTGCTGGCCGCGCTCAGCTTCAGCACGCCCGGCATGTTCGAGCTGTCCTGGTCGGCATCGAGGCGGATGCCGATCTTGCTCTGGTAGGCGGCAACGTTGCTGCCCTGGCAGTTCAGGCGGATCTCGAAGTCGCGATCAACGGCCTTGGAGCCGACACCAGTGAAGGTGGTGTTGGGCACGCTGCCGAAATCGACGGCAATGTTGCGGCTGCCGGCCTGCACTTCACAGGTCGGACTGACCACGGTGGTGCCCGAGCCCTTGAACGTCGAGGTCAGTACCGGGCGCCCGGGGCCATCGCCGTCGAAGTAGTAGTTGGTGAAGCGGCCGTTCGGCGCGATCACGCCCGAACCGGTCTGCGCAGCGGTCTTGATCAGCTGGATGCGGAACTGGCCACCGATGAGGCTGACCACGGAACCGCCACCGAAGTTGATCGAGTGCGGGTAGTAGGTCTGGATCGCACCCGAATCGCGGTACAGGCGGATGCCGACGCCTGCCACATCGGTTTCATAGACGTTCGAGAAGCCGGCCACGGGGCGCTTCTGCGCTGCGTTGACGTACTCACCGATCGAACGACCGCCAGTCCAGGAATCGCAGCGGGCAACGCTGTTCTGCTGGGTGATCGGTTCACTGATTTCCTTGATCACGCCGCCGACCGGGGTGCTGGGCAGGATCACGATCTGGCCCATGTCCATGGTCACGTCCTGGGCGATGAACCAGCTGTTCTGGATGCGGCAGGCGGCGCTGGCCTGCTGCGCCAGCAGCACGCCGCCCAGTACGGCCAGCGCGGCCAGCGCCTGGCGGCCACGGGAAGAAATCATCGGCATGCTGCCTCCAGCGGGATGAAGCCGGTCTTGGACGCATCGGCGCCCGCCGGCACCTGGTAATCAATGGTGCAGCGCTGGTCGGCACCGGCGCCCCACTCGACCTGCAACTGGCCCTGGTTCTTCTCGCTGCGCACGTACAGGCGGCCGCCCTGGCTGACCATGCCGACCGGCTGGCCCTGTTCGTCCTTGACCTGCGCACCGAACGGCATGCTGCGGCCATCGGCGTTGCGCACCTGGATCAGCAGCGCGTTGCCCTTGCGGGTGTCGAAGCGCAGGTAGCTGATGGCACCGGCGAACGGCGCGATGGACTGGCTGGTGCTTTCCAGTTCGACGTCGTGGGCCATGCCCTGCGGATCGAGGGTGACGGTGTTGAGGCGGTACGGCGACACGTACGGCACCACGGCGTAGCCGCGGCCATCGACGCGCAGGCCCGGCGCGTTGCTGACGATCGCATCGCGCGCGCCCGGCGCTTCGACCAGCACCATGGTGTCGCCGCGCTGCGGGGTGAAGGTGAAGCCGCCCGGATGCACGACCACGCTGCCGTTGGCACCGACCGACGCCTGGCGGAAATCACGCGAGTGGCTGTAGGTGGCGTTCAACGCCGAGTAGCGGCTGCGGTACTCGGCATTGCCGACCGCAGTGGTGCCACCCTCGCGGGAATCGGACAGGGCCACGCCGTAGCTGAAGTTGTTGTCGACGCCGGCCGAACCGGTGATGCCGACGCGGCTGTTGTCGTAGCCACCGCGGTCGCGCGCGCCAAGGTCGGCGCTGAACGACACCGGGTGGGTGCCCCGGCCCAGCGGCACGCTCATCGACAGCAGGTACTGGGTATCGGAACGGCCGAGCACGCCTTCTTCGGTGCGCAGCGCCGAGAAGCCGTAGTTCACCGAGCGCCAGGCGTTGTTGTAGCCCACCTGGTACTGCTTGGAGGTGCCGGAACGGTCGTAGAAGTCACGCACCGAGCCGGTCACGTACAGCGCACCGCCACGTCGGCCCAGCGGCTGGTTCAGCGTTACCTGGAACTGGCTGCGCTGACGGCCACGGGTGGTCGGATCGATGCCGCGCTTGTCCGAATCACGGCCATACAGCGCGTCCTGCAGGCTGTAGAAGCCTTCAGTGGAGTAGCGGTAGGCGGCCAGGGTCAGGTTGGTCCCGGTCTCGCCGATCATGTTGCTGTAGCTCAGCCGCACACTGGCGCCGGTATGGCTGCCGTAGTGGTCGAACGAGGTCCGTGCATGGGTGACGTCGGCAGCGAAGGCACCGACGCGCGTGGACAGGCCGACACCGTACAGCAGCGACAGGTAGCCTTCGCTCAGCGCGCTGCCGCCGTACAGGGTCAACTGGTTGCCGATGCCACGCTGGTAGGTACCCTGCACCAGCCACGGCTCATCGGCCAGCAGCTTGTTGCGCACCTGGCCGGCGGTCAGCGAGTAGCGCGACACGCCTTCGCGCAGCATCTGCGGCACAGAACCGAACGGCACCTTGAATTCGCGGCGGCGGCCGTCGGCCTCGATCACGCTCACTTCCAGGTCGCCGCCGTAGCCGGTCGGGTACAGGTCGTCGATGACGAAGCTGCCCGGCGATACGGTGGAGGAGTAGATCAGCTGCTGGTTCTGGCGCACTTCGATGCGCGCGTTGGTTTCGGCAATACCGCGCACGACCGGCGCGTAACCGCGCAGCGAATCGGGCAGCATGCGGTCGTCGCTGGCCAGGCTGGCACCCCGGTAGCCGATCGAATCGAACAGCTCGCCCGTGGTGTAGGCCTCACCAATGGTGAGCATGCCGCGCACCTGCGGGATGCCGCGCTGCGCATAGGTGGCAATGCTCTGCCAGTGGCGGCCGTTGCCTTCGGACCAGGTCAGGTTGGAATCGTGGCGGAACTGCCAGCCTCCCAAGTTCAGGCCGGCGTTGAGGCCGAGGTAGGCGCTGCGATTGCGCTGCCCCCCTTCAACACGGCTGTCGCTGTCGATGGCGTTGAAGCTGTAGCCGACGAAGCCAGCGTTGATGCCGCGGTCCCACAGCGACGGATTGACGTAGCCGCGCGCCTCACGGCGCAGGAACACCTGCGGGATGCTGAGGTCGTAGCGCAGGTTGCCGCTGTCATAGATGCCATAGGCATTGGCCATGCGCCGCTGTACCGGCACGCAGCTGTTCGTGTCGGTCGGCAGCGTCGGGTCCTGCTGCAGCAGCACGGCCTCGCTGTCCACACCCATTTCTTCCAGCATCGGCAGCGGCAGGCAGGCGTCGACGCGGCCCTGCTCATCGGCCTTGAACTGCAGATCGCGACGGCCCTGCCAGCCACCGTTGACGTAGACGTCGACACGGTAGGTGCCAGCCACCATCGGGTTGCCATTGGTGAAGGAGGCCAGGTCGACCTGCTTGGCCTGGCCGGAGAGGAAGCTGGAGTTGAACTGGGCCGACTCGGGTGCACGCGCATTGGCCGCACCGCTCTGCGCCATCAGCGCCTGTTCGCCGAGATTGGCCGGCGCAGCCATCGCCCATCCTGGGCAGGCCACGCCAGCAACCAGCAGGCAGATCGCCTGGTGGATCGACAATGTCAATCTGTTTCCGATCACACTGACATTCCTTCAATTCGCCGCACGGCGGCGGTGGCGGGATGCGCAGGCCCATGGCCGGCGCGGCGCGTTCAGCCCCCGGTACTGCCGAGGCGGACCGTGTGCTCCACCCGACCGCCGTAATCGTTGATGGTGATGAAGCGCACCTGGTCGGAGCCCGCCGGTGCGGTGAACTCCAGGCTCTGCTTCGGCGCGACCATGGCGCCCTTGTCCTCGACGGTCTTCTCGCTGCTGCCGGTCACGGCATGCACTTCGGCCAGCGTGACGTGGAAGGGGCTGGGGTTTTCCACCCGCAGGCGATCGCCCGTGCGGGTCCAGCGCAACGCTGCCGGCGCGTCGTTGGCGACGCCCTTCAGGCCCTGCGGCCGGTAGAACAGTTTCAGGCGCGAACGGAACGCGACCTGCAGGTAATTCTGGTCGCCGCTGTCGGCGTTGTCGGGCGACGGCGGCACATCCAGCACGTTGAGCCAGAACACCGACTCACGGTCGGTCGGCAGCTGCGCACCGGAGAAGATCACGCGCAGCGCCTGGCTGCGGCCCGGCTCGACACGCGCGATCGGCGGCGTCAGTACAAACGGGGCGTCGCTGTTGTCGGCGGTCTGGTTGGCGTCGCCGCTGTCAATCCAGGCCTGGACCAGCGCCGGCGAATCGCCCACGTTGTCGACCTGCACGGTCACTTCGCGCGCCTGCGCCGGATAGATCACTCGCGTGCCGTTGACCACCACGCCGGCCAGAGCGTTCTGGCAGAAGGGCAGCGTGAACGCTGCCAGCAGCAGCGCCCGGGGAAAGATTGCTTTCATCGGAAGTACTACGCTCGAGGGGTGTGGCCAGGGGCCGCGAAGCACTGGCCGGCGCGTACGCCGGCCAATGCGGGTACGACGACGATCAGTTGTAGATGATCGTGTACTTGACGCTGCTGGTGACGTCGCCCGGGGTGGCGGCGGCAGTGGCGTAGTACTCAGCGTAGTAGTTCAGATCGGCCGAGCCGTCGGTGCCGACGGTGACCCACTGCGAGTTGGTCTGCGCCAGGCCAGCGCCGGCAGCCTTGATCGGCAGGAACTGGTTGTTCGAGCCCAGCAGCTGCAGCTGCACGTTGGTGGCAGCGTTGGCCGAGGCCTGGTTGACCAGGCGGCCGCTGTTGAAGTCGACGGTCGAACCCGGCTCGAAGTAGGTGGCGACGTTGCCGGCGCTGCACTTGGTCAGGTTGATGGCGAACGGGGTACGGCCCGCAACGGCACCGGCGGTGGCCAGGGTGTTCTTGGACACGGTCGGCAGGGTCACGGCGAAGTCCTTGCCGCCCGGGGTCGAGATGGTGCAGGTCTTGTCGGTCACCTTGCCATTGAAGGTGATGGTGCCGTCGGCGGCGTTGGCGGCCAGCGGAGCGGCGGCCAGCATCAGAGCGGCAATGAGGTTCATCTTGTGCATTCGCTTTTACCTAACCCTACTGAAGAGATGAGAAGTAGAGGAGGAAGCAAGGAGCACTGCCGGGCTAACAAGACCCATCCTTGCGTCTCACCTGTGGCCGGACTCGGACATACCTCTCCCTGAATCCGTGACGCAAGTATAGGCACAACTGTGATGAAAGTCTCATTATTTTTCTGAACGCCAATTCATTGACGCCTTAAATGTGACGTGTTAGGCGAATCACAGCCTCGGGGTGCGGGGGTTTTGACGCGGGGCGCGGTCACGCTACAAACGACTGGGGATGTCGCATTGCGCGACGCGTTCGGCACGCGCGGAAACAGGCATTTTTCAGGGGGAATTTGGCTTCTTTGATGCGCATCACTCTTTCTTGGTGATGGCCCTAGCAGATTCGGAATCGTCCTATTAAAGGTTGATCGATCCTGTCGCTAACTAGGACACACCGAACCAGAGAACGTGTCATGAGGAACTCCATTCTGCTGTGCGTGGCCCTGATGTCCGTCAGTGCGCTGGCCCAGGCCAGCAGCGGCAGCATCCGTTTCAGCGGCCGTATCGCCGAGCCGGGCTGCACGACGAACCTGTCCCAGGGTGAGCTGAGCCTGGCGGCCTGCCCACCGTCGGCCAAGGGCTCGACGGTGGCCGTGACGGCACTGGCCGATGGCCAGGCGGCGACGCTGCGTGACGGCAAGCGCCAGGGCCAGAAGCTGTCGGTGTCGGCCAGCGCGATGCGCGCCGGCGATATCGCCTTCTCCGAGCGCTACAGCGTGCAGGCTTCGAAGCAGCAGCCGCTGCAGGGCGCCTATCTGGTGGTCGTCGACTACCTGTAAGCCCTGCAGGCCGGTATTACTCCGGCTGCGGCAATTCGAACACCTGGCGCAGGTAGGCCAGGTAACCCGGGTCGTCGCACATGCTCTTGCCCGGCGAATCGCTGAGCTTGGCCACCGGCTGGCCGTTGCAGCGGACCATCTTGATGACGATGTTGAGCGGCGTCGGGCCCAGGTCATTGGTCAGGTGGGTGCCAACGCCGAACGCGACCTGGCAGCGACCGCGGAAGTAGTCGTACAGCCGCATCACCTTGGCGATGTCGAGCCCATCGCTGAACACCAGCACCTTGCTGCGCGGATCGACCCGGCGCTGCTGGAAATGCGCCAGCATGCGGTCGCCCCAGTCGAACGGATCGCCGGAGTCATGGCGCACACCGTCGAACAGCTTGCAGAAATACATGTCGAAGTCGCGCAGGAACGCGTCCAGGCCGACCACGTCGGACAGCGCGATGCCAAGATCGCCGCGGTACTCGCGCGCCCACGATTCCAGTGCTGCCACCTGCGAATCACGCAGGCGCGGGCCGAGCGCCTGGAACGCCTGCAGGTACTCGTGGGCCATGGTGCCGTGCGGGGTCATGCCATACAGGCGCGCGAAGTGGACGTTGCTGGTACCGACCAGCTGCGGGCCGAGCGCGTCGCGCAGCAGCGGCAGCAGGCGGGCATGCCAGTCACGCGAGTAGCGGCGGCGGCTGCCGTAGTCGGCGATGCGGCAGTGCTCGAAACCGGGGGTATCGCGCAGCAGCGCGGCCTTCGCCTGCAGGCGGCGCTCGCCTTCGGCGAAGTCGGCCGTGGTGGTGTTGCGGAACCAGACTTCGTTGATGATCGCCAGCAGCGGCACTTCGAACAGGATGGTGTGCAGCCACGGGCCGGTGATGTCCAGCTCGATCTCACCGGGCACGGCCGTCGACGCACGCAGCTGGATGTACTTGCGGTCCAGATGGAACAGGCCGAGGAAATCGGCGAAGTCCGGCTTCACGAAGCGCAGGCCACGCATGTAGTCCAGTTCCGCGTCGCTGAAACGCAGGCTGCACAGGTGGTCGATTTCCTCATCGATCTGGGCGATGTAGCTTGCCAGGTCGATGCCGGGGGTGCGGCACTTGAACCGGTACTGCACCTGGGCGCCGGGGTGCTGGTGGAGCACCGCCTGCATCATGGTGAACTTGTACAGGTCGGTGTCGAGCAGGGACTGGATGATAGGCATGGGGCGGATTATGCGCCCGGCGGAGTGAACCGTGGGCGCGGCGAGTGGAGCCACACCATGCGTGGATGACCCTTTCCATGCAGCCGAGCGTGGGCTCGGCTCTACAACGACCTGCGCAGCAGGCGCGGCACCAGCATCAGCGCATGCGCCCAGATCGCAGCCCATACCGCCGCGCGCACCGGCAGCGAACGCTGCCTGGCCTCGAACTTCTGGAAGTAGCGCCACAGCCCCCTGTGCTTGTGCCATTCCACGAAGAACGGCCGCGAGCGGCTGGAGACACCGCGCACATGGGTAACCTGCAGGTCGTTGGCGATCGCTACCACCGCGCCGGCTTCGCGCGCGCGCCGGCACAGGTCCAGGTCCTCGGCGTGCAGGCGATAGCCCGCGTCCCAGCCACCGATACGGTCGAACAGCGCGCGCGGCATCATCAGCAGTGCGCCGGACAGTGCCGGCACCCGCTGCAGTGCCTGGTGCGGCTCACGCGGAACCGCCAGCTTCGAGCCCTTGCCGGGCGAACGCAGCATCCTCAGGAAATCCGGGTCGCGGCGGCGCACCGCCTCGTCGGCATGGCCATGCTCGTCCACCTGTTCAACGCCCAGCAGGCAGTCGCCCAGCGCTTCGGCGCGGGAGTGCAGTTCGGCCAGCGTGTCCGGCTCGACCATCAGGTCCGGGTTGATGAAGGCCAGCCACGGGCTGTGCGAGTCGGCCACGCCCTGGTTGTTGGCGGCGGCGAAGCCGGGATTGTCCGGGTTGCCGACGAAGCGCACGCGTGGATCGTGGCTGGCATGCCGCTGCACGATGTCCAGGGTGCCATCCAGCGAACCATTGTCGATCACCCGGATCTCGGCCACATCCTGCGCCTGGCGCAGGCGCGAGAGGCAGGCATCGATGGTGCTCCCACTCTGGTAAGTGACGACGATGGCGGCGATGGCAACATTCAAACGGGTGGCTCCGGCACTGACGGGACGAACAGGTCGCCCTGTTCCTTCGGCATTATCGCCTGCCGCATGCGCTGCTGCAGGTCGGCGCGCAGCCCGTGCAGTGGGTCGTGCATCAGGAAATCGGCCAGCCGCGGTACCCAGGCCGGCCAGCGCGCGGCCAGGGCCTCCAGATCGCCATCGCGGCTGACCGCCTCCCCTGCCCGGCTGACGAAGGCGGTCTCGCACAGCACGTTGCGCCAGCCAAGGCCGGCCATGCGCAGGCTGAGGTCGACCAGTGCCGCGTTCCAGCCAGCGTAGCTGTCCACGTCCAGGCCGCCGGCGCGACGGCGCGCGTTGCCGCGCACCAGCACCGCGTGGGTGACCGCCGATGGCAGCTCCGGGTGCAGCGTCGGCAGCGTCGCGCAGGTGTGCGCCAGCAGGACCGGGTCCTGCGGCTCGGGATTGATCTCGCCCAGCCGTGGCCACGCGGCGGTCTCGCCGGCATTGCACCAGGGGGTTGCGGTGGCGATCGCGGCATCGCGGGCGAAGGCATCCTGCAACTGCTGCAACCAGCCGGGTGATGGCACGCTGTCCGGCGCCAGCACGGCCACGTCCAGGCCATCGCAGGCGCGCAGCATCTCGTCCAGATGGGCGACTTCGCCCAGTGGCCGCGCGCGCCGGGTGTACTCGGCCTGCAGCGGCGTATGCGCCAGCCAGTGTTCCACCACCGCCTGCGCGCGTGGCCCGGTCTGTGCGTCATCGGCCAACCAGACCGCGGTCCCTGGCGCCGTGCCGGCATCCAGCGCGGCCAGGCAGCGGTCGAGTGCGGCATCGTCCACGCACAGCGGCAACAACACGATCGCCCCCATCCCGCCTCCGTGGTTGTCGGTGGCCACAGCGTAGCACCGGGAGGGTATCGGCCGGGTTGCACCCGGCACCCGCGGAGGCTGGAGCCGAAGCCGAAGCAACAGCCAGAGCGGGTTCTTGGGGGATGGCGGGGTGGGTCCGGTTGCGGGGGACGCTGCAAGTACGTCCATGTAAGCTCGGTCTCCGCATCCATGCGGCTCACGCCCCCGCAACCGGACCCACCCCGCCTTCGACAGATTTCTGCGATCTGTCGGCAAAGCCTGGGGTCAGATCCGTTTTCCAGAGGAAAACGGATCTGACCCCATTTTCTGATTTCGAAATCTGACAGACAGTCATCCACGCATGGCGCGGATCCACCGTGTCGACCAAGGTCGACACCTACCAACAGCCACGGGAGTCTGTCAGAGGTGGGTCGGCATGGGGTGGCAGGACCGTTGGCGCCATGGATGGCGCCATCGAGCCCCCAGGGACGGGTTTACGGCGTGTCCTGCCACCCCACGCCGACCCACCCTCCCTCAGTAAACCCGCTGTTGCTGTTGCTGTTGCTGTTGCTGTTGCTGTTGCTTTCGCTTTGGCCGTTGCCGTTGCTCCGGCCTCGGCGGGTGCCGGGCGCCGCCCGGCCGTAACCCCTTACTTCTTCGCGCGCGGCTGGTTCAGCGGCTCCATCGCGCGGAAGCGCTTGCTGTACTCGTCGGTCAGGTTGCGCGATTCCAGGCTGTTGCGCACGATGCTCGGGGTCAGCAGCACGATCACCTCGGAACGGCGGCTGGAGCGGCTCTTCTGCCCGAACAGCGCGCCAACTACCGGAATACGGCTCAGGCCGGGAATGCCGCTGCTGCCATCGGTGCCCGAATCCGTGATCAGGCCAGCCAGCATGATGGTGTCGCCGCTCTGCACCGCCGCTTCGGTCGACAGCTTCTTTGTGGAAATTCGCGGGTTGCAGTTGCGCTCGGTCGGATTGCAGTTGTCGGGCACGTTCGAGGCGCTGCTCACTTCCTGCACGATATCCAGGAACACCGTGCCATCGCGGGTCACGCGCGGGCGCACCTTCAGGATCACGCCGGTGTCGATGTACTGCACCGAGCTGTAGGTGCTGGTGCCCACGCCGGTGTTCACCGTGGTGGTGTTGATCGGCACCTTGTCGCCCACGTTGAGCGTGGCCTCGGCGTTGTTGCGCACGAACACCGAAGGCGTCTGCAGCAGGCGTACATCCGTGACCTTGTCCAGCGCACTTACCACCGCCGCGCCATTGTGGCCGGTGAATGCCCAGCCCAGGCCTTCGCCGCCCGTTGCGGCACCGGCGAAGCTGCTCCACGAGCCACCCGCTGCCGCCGGCAGGGTCACGCCGCCCAATGCGCCCGTCAGGGCACGCCCGGCCACGGCATTGTCAAAGAACCAGTTCACGCCGTACTTCAGGTCGCCATCCAGCGAGACCTCGGCCACCTGGGCTTCGATGTGTACCTGCAGCGGCATCACGTCCAGCTTCTCGATCACCTCGCGGATCGAGCGCCACGCCTGCGGCGTCGAACGCACCAGCAGGGTGTTGGTTTCCTCCACCGCCGACACGCCGACGCGGTCGCCCTCCACCTCCAGGCTGACACTGACGTTGCCGGGCTGGCGCTGCGGCAGGTTCAGGCTGCCATTGCTGCTGCCACTGCCACTACCACTGGTTCCGCCCAGCGTCGAACCCAGGTTGCTGCTGCTGTTGTCCATGCCACGGTCGCCGTCGCCGCCCAGCTGCGACGGAATGGCGCCCGGTGCCAGCGAGGCCGGGCTGGAGCCGCCGCGGTTGCCACTGCTGGCGAAGGCCTCGCTGAGGCGCTCGGCCAGGTCGCGCGCCTTGATGTAGCGCAGCTCGTAGGAGAACAGGCGGGCGCTGCCACCAGCGGTGTCGATGCGATCCAGCCACTGCTGGATCTGGTCCAGGTAGCGCACCTGCGGCGTGATCACCAAAACGGCGTTGGCATTCTCCAGCGGCAGGAAACGGAACATGCCGGCGCTGGGCGTCTTGCTCTCTTCGCCGAACACCTTTTCCAGGTCGGCCGCGACCTGCTCGGCCTTGCCCGACTGGATCGGGAACACGCCCACCGACATGCCCGACAACCAGTCGACGTCGAAGATCTCGACGGTGCGCAGGTAGTTTTCCAGTTCCGCGCGGGTACCCCCCAGGGTGATCACGTTGCGGCCACTGTCCACGTTGACGATGGCGTTGGGGCGCGCGTACGGCTCCAGCACCTTCTTCATTTCGGTGGCGGAGATGAACTGCAGCGGGACCACGCGGACTTCGAAGCCGCGCGCGCTGGCCGCGGGTGCCGTGCTTGGCGCGACCGTGCCGGCCAGCGCCTGGTCGGCGGCGACGATGTTGTAGCGCCCACCGCTGTAGACCATCCGCGCGTTGTTCCAGCCCAGCACCATCTCCAGCAGGTTCAGTGCCTGCGCCGGCGATACCGGCTTGGGCGTGGCAAGGGTGACCGTGCCCTGCACGCCTGGCGCGATCACGTAGTTCTGGCCAAGCATGTCACCAAGGATGGCCTTGACCACCGCATGCAGCGATTCGCCTTCGAAGTTGAAGGTCGCCTCGCCGGTACTGGCACCGTGCAGCGCCGGTGCCGGCGCACGCGCGGCCTCGCGGTTGATCATGGTGCCGGTGCCGCGGCGGATCACCGCCTGCGGTGCCCCCTGGCTTTCACGGGCGGCATCGGCAGCGACATCGGCCGCCTGGCCGGCGTCGGCGCTGGGCGACAGATTGCCGTTGCGCTGCACGTGCGGCGCGGACACCGTACTGCAGCCGACCAGCAGCGCGAGGGCAAAGGACCAGGGAAGAAAACGCAGGTTCATGCATTCACTCTATCGGTTGGTGCCATCGCCCGGGGGCGGCGACGGTTGTTGCTGCTGTTGCTGCAGCTGGCGGCGGCGGGCCTGGATGCGTTCGCGGATGGCCTGCATCTGCGCTTCACTGGGACCGTTGTTGTTGGCCGGTGGGGTTGTTGCAGCGGCCGCCGCAGGCGCTGGTGCATTGCCAGCGGGCGACGGCGATGGGATTGCCGCGGCCGGTGGCGGCGCCGGCGGAGCGCCCGCCGAGGGCGGCACCACGATCGCACCTGCAGGCGGTGCGCCGTTGGCACCGCGCAGCACCGTCGGCGGCTCACCGCCCTGGCCGTTGAACACCGCCAGTTCCAGGACCTGGTTGCCACCGGGGCCGATCACCGTCGCCTGGCGCGGCTGCAGCGCCACCAGCTGCCAGCCATCCACGGCTTCGCCGTTGAGGCGCAGGCGCAGCGAGCGGTTCTGTTCGGTGGTGAACGTGGCCATGCCGAAATCGCCGGTCAGCAGCACACCGGTGAGGCGCAACGCGGCGCTGGCCGCCGGTTCGCTGCCACCCAGCAGATAAGGCCGCGGCCTGCGGTCTTCGGCGAACAACGGGCGCTCACCGATCGCGCTGTAGCTGTCGGCGCTGGCCATGCGCTCGGCCGCCAGCGGCGGCAGCGATGGCAGCGATGGCGCGGCGTCGGCATCACCGCCGGCACCCGGCAGCTGGCTGCCCAGCCCGAAGCCGGTCGCCAGCCAGACGGCGGCCGCCCAACCGGCCAGCGCCAGCAGGAAGCCGGTAGGCAGGCTGATCTGCTCAAGCTTCATCGGCCACCTCCTGCCCTTCGGACGGGGGCGCCGGCTGCGGCGCAGGTGCGGCCTCGGCCGGCGACGCGGACGGTGCCGGTGTCGCAGCGGGCGCCGGAACCGTGCCATCGGCGGCAGCGCCCGGCAGCAGATAGCCGGCCAGCTCGAAGGACACGTCCAGGCCCAGCCCCGATTCGTTCGGTGATTGCTGGAAGCGCTGCGCGATCAGGTTGAGGTTGTCGACGAACAGGCGTGGGCTGCCGGTTTCCAGGCTGTGCAGCACGGTGGCCAGTTCGGCCACCCCGCAGCGCAGGCGCACCTGCATGGCGACGCGCACGAACTCGGCGTCGCGCCGGTTGTCGGTCAGCGGCGTGCGGTTGCTGATGGTGCAGCTGCGGTTGCCCGGGCTGGCCATCGCCACCGCATCCTGCAGCCGGGCGCCCAATGCAGCGGCGGCAGCTTCGGCAGTGGCTTCGCGCAGGAAGCCTGGCCGCTGCTGCAGTGCCTCGCGGGTAGCGCGAAGGCGCTGTTCGATCTGCGGCTGCTGCTGCAGCTGCGCCTGCACGCGCGACTCGCGTTCGCGCAGGGCGGCGACATCGGCATCGATCGCACGCAGCGGCTGGGTGAACCAGGGGTGCACCAGCAGCAGATAGGCCAGGCCCAGCACTGCCAGCAGCAGTGCCAGCGCCAGCCAGCAGTCACGGCGTGCGCTTGGCATCGGCATCGGCCGCCTCCGGGGTTGGTGCGGCGGCCGGCAACGGCTGCAGTTCGGCGGTCATGGTGAAGCGGTCGCGGCCACTGGCCGCGCCATCGGCCTGCAGCACCCCGGTCAGGTTGACCTTGCGCCACTGCGGTGCGTCCTGCAGCAGCTGCACCAGCTGCGACGCCTCGCGGCTCAGGCCGATCAGCTGCAGGTTGTTGTTCTCGATCGCCAGCTTTTCCAGGTAGGTACCTTCCGGCAGGCGTCGGGTCAGTTCGTTCCAGATTTCAACGGTGCCGGCGCGCTGGCTGCGCTGCTTCTCCAGGAATGCGGCGCCATCGATCAGCGCCTGCAGCTGCGCGCGTTCGCTGGCCACACCTCGCGCACTGCGCGCGCTGCGCTCGACCTGTGCACGCAGCTCATCGGCGGCGGCCTGGCGGTTGTCGAGCAGCTGCACCGCGGCCAGTACCAGCATCACGACGGCAGCCACTGCCAGCAGCAGGTTCCAGCGTCGCATCGGGTCTGGCCGCAGTTGGCGCTGTGCGGGCGGCAGCAGGTTCACCTGCAGCACGTTGCCCTGCGCATCGATGGCATCGACGCCCGCCAGCGCATCGGCCCATGGGCCCACACTGGTGCGCCATGCGTCCAGCTGCCGCAATGGCCACGCCACCAGTTCGACCTGCAGCTGGCCTTCGCCGCCCGCGCCGAGCTCACGCACGTCATAACTGACCTGGGATGATTCGAACGGGGTCTGCCGGTCGATCTCGAAACCGACCACGGCGCGCAGGCGGTCGGCCGCTGCAGCGGGCAGGCGCAGGCTACGCCGCAGGACATCCGTCGCCGGCAGCAGCCACACCCGCGGCAGAGTACGCAGGCGAGGCTCCAGCACGCGGTCCAGCTCCACCGGCGACAGCGGCCACGGCAGGCGCGCCACCCCTTCGCGGCGTTCGCCGGCTTCACGCCAGACCTGCAGCTGGTCGCCCTCGTGCTGCAGCAGCAGGCGTGCCTGGCCCCAGCCCAATGCCCATTGCCAGCGCACCGGCACCCAGGCCAGCAGCGACTGCCGCCACCAGCGCAGGAAACGGCCGGCGCCCGGGCCGATCCGGCCCTGCACCTGCCGCAGACTGTCCTGCCACGCCGTCATCTTGCTGTCATTCCCTGCTCCCAGCGAAGCACTGTGTAAGTCCGCCCGGGAACCCCGCCCGAGCCACTGCGTACCACTGCCTGCAACACCGACCTGCGTCCACTGCCGTCGATGGCACCGGACTCGATACTATAGGTGCCGCTGCTGCTGGCAAGCGTTGTCGTGCCGCCAGCGGAATCTGCATCACGCTCCTGCTGTGCGCGCTGCGCCATCACACTGTCCGCATCCAGGCCCAGCGCGGTCAGCACCGGCGCGCTGGCGAACTGCGGATCCGGCCGTGCCTGGCGGCTGTAGAGGGTCAGGTGCGGCAGCATCGCCCGGTACAGGGGGCCGCGCATGCCCAGGACCCGCTGCAGCTCGCCCAGGGTCTCGAAGCGCTTGTTGCGTGGGCCGTAGGGCAATCCGGCTGCGGCGTAGTCCGGCGCTTCGGCGCCACCGCCCGGTTGCAGCAGGCTGTCCTCGTCGCGCCAGTCGATGATGGCGCCGGCCAACTGCCGGGCCTGTGCATCGTCTTCGCCCAGCGCCTTGAGGAAGGCGGTCAGCAGTGCGGCGTCGGCCAGGTTCAGGTTGATCTTGCCGTTCTCGTCCAGCACCTTGATCTCGATGCTGGCGTCGTCGAACTGCCAGCGGTAGGTACGGCCATCGGCACGCCAGGGCGCCCGTTGCGGATCGGCTGACAGGCGCATGAGGGCATATTCGAGGCCGGCGCGCGCACGTTCCTGCCCGCGTGCATCGTCATCCAGCACGCGCTGCTGCAGGTGCTCGACCCGTGCGCTCAGCGCGAACGCACCGACCAGCGCCGTCATCAATGCGATCAGCCACAGCACCAGCACCAATGCCGCCCCGCGCTGACGGCTCATCGCGTGCCTCCACTGCCACCGGCACGCAGCGCCACCACCAGTGGCGGCCACGGCGCGCCCCGGGATGGCACGATCTGGATTTCCACCAGCATCGGCAGGCGGCGGGTGTCATCCCAGCGCGGCAGCCAGTCGGTCACCTGCCCGGTGCTGGCATCGATGCCGCGATAGCGCAGCTGCACTGACTTCAGGTTGTCCACCAGCACCTCCGGCGGGCGCGGCGGATTCTCGGCGATGCGCTCGCCTTCCTGCAGCAGCACGAGGTCCAGCAGCAGGCGCTGTTGGCCACCGCGTCCGTCCACCTGCAGCGCGTGCAGGTAGGGGCCGCCACGGCCGAGGTAACCGGGCAGGTCGGCGGCGAACAGCATGCGTTGCTCCTCGCCCTGGAAGAAGATGGGTTCGCGGGTGGGGTCCGGGGCCTCCAGCGGGGTGCGCAGTGCACCCGCCAGCTGCCTGCGCAGCAACGACTCGACCGCGCGCATGCGTTCGCTTTCAGCGGCGATCTGCTCGCCGCGCTGGCTGACCGCCATCGCCGAGCGCACGCTGGCAAAGGCCAGTGCCAGGCCGCCGGCCAGCAGCACGGTGGCCAGCATCACTTCGACCAGGGTGAAGCCCGCGGCGCGCCGCTTCATCGCGCGTTCTCCAGGTCGGGCGGCAACAGGCGCAGGCTGCGCCAGTGCAGTTGTTCGCGCTCGCTGTCGCCCCAGCGCACCCGCAGCTGCAGCTCGGCCAGCCATGGGGTGCCCGCTGACGTGGCCTGCACGGCGTTGCCGGCGCGTGGTTCCACCCACGGCTGGACCTGCAGCTCCCAGTGATAGCGCCCCTGTTCCCAGTCACCCTGCTGGCTGCCCACCTGCAGCGGCGCGTCGACACCGGCCTGGGCCAGCAACGACTGTGCATGCAGCACCGCACGCGTGCGCAGCTCGGCGTCACGTACCTGCTTCGCGCCACCGGACAGGCTGCCCAGCAGCAGGGTCAACGCCAGGCCCAGCAGGGCGAAAGCGATGATCACTTCCAGCAGGGTGAAGCCACGCGCGCGCCGCTTCATTGCGCCCGCCAGGGGCCGGAGCGGACCTCGCCGGTCAGCCAGCCGACGTCGACGCGCCATTCGGCACCGTCGCGCTGCAACCGGATACGGCCGCCGCTGGAGCCACCATCGGGATGGAACTCGATCACGCCCTGCCCCGCCGCGGTGGCCAGCTGTGCGGCACCTTCGAACTGCACCTGCAGCTGTGCCGGCACCTCACCGTGGCGCTGGTTGGCCCCCTCCCAGCGGCGCCGTGCCGGTTCGATCACGAAGCGCTGCGGTTCGCCGCGGGCGATCGCCTGCGCGCGCACCATGCGCAGCTGGCTGGCGATGTCCTTGCCGGCGCTGCGCAGCTGCATGCCGGCGAACCCGCGCGACAGGCCGGCGGCGGTGATCAGGCCGATCGCTGCGATCAATGCGATCACCAGCAGCATTTCCAGCAACGACAGTCCAGCCGTACGCCTGCCGTGCAGGCGCGGGCGTGGCAACCGGCGCGGCAGGAAGTGCGTCATGCGCGGTTACGGCTGGTAGCGGATGTCAGCGTCGACGCTGCTGCCGCCAGCCTTGCCATCCTTGCCCAGGCTGACCAGCTCATACGGCTGGCCTTCGCCCGGCGCCCGGTACTCCAGTGCGTGGCCCCACGGGTCATTCAGGTCGGCGGGCTTGGCGTACGGGCCGAGCCAGCCGCCGACACCGGCCGGCGCCGTCACCAGGTCGTTGAGCGTGGCCGGCAGCTTGCCGGTGTCGATCTGGTAGTTGTCGATCTTGGAGGCGACGGTCTGCACCTGCGCCTTGGCGATGTTGGCCTTGCCACGGTCGGCGCCGCCCAGCACGCGGCTGGCGACCAGGGTCAGCACCGCGCCGATCAGCACGATGACGATGATGATTTCCAGCAGGCTCATGCCCGACTGGTTGCGCGCGGCGGTGAAGGAAAGGCGGATCGGTCGGCGACGGGCAATCATGGACGGTCCTTTCAGTTGCGGAGTGTCGGGGTTGCAGGGAGTGCCATCGTCAACCGATGGCATTGGTCAGGTCATACAGCGGCACCAGCACGGCCACGATCACCGCGCCGACCACCGAGGCCAGCACCAGGGTGATCGCCGGCACCATCGCCGCCAGCATGCGGTCGATGCGCCGGGCGCTGTCCTGTTCGAAGGTGTCGGCGGCCTTGAGCAGCATGGTATCGAGTGCGCCGGATTCCTCGCCGACCTGGATCATCTGCAGCGCCAGGCGCGGGAACCGCTTGCCGCGCGACAGGGCCAGCGACAGGCCGGCGCCGTTCTTCACTTCATCGGCGGCCGTTTCGACGTCAGCGGCCAGGGCGCGGTTGCCCAGCACGTTGCGCGCGATGCCCAGTGCCCCCAGCAAGGGGACGCCGTTGCGCAGCAGTGTGCCCAGCGTGCGCGCCAGCCGGGCGGTTTCCAGCTCGCCGATGAGGCGACCGATGCCACGCCGCTGCAGCAGCCAGCCATCCAGCGCCAACCGGAACGCCGGTTGCCGCGCCTTGCGCTCGAAGAACAGCACCAGCACGCCGGGCACCACCAGCAGCAGCACCCACCAGTCACGCACGAACAGGCCCAGCTGCAGTACCGCGTTGGTGAACCACGGCAGCGCCACGTCCAGGCTTTCGTACATCTGCGCGAACTGCGGCACCACGTAGCCGAGCAGGAACAACAGCGCGCCACCGACCACCACCAGCAGGATCGCCGGGTAGACCAGCGCGTTGATGACCTTGCCCTGCAGCGCGCGGCTGCGCTCGAGGTAGTCGGCCAGGCGTTGCAGGGTTTCATGCAGGCTGCCACCGGCTTCGCCGGCGCGCACCATGTTCACGTACAGGCGCGAGAACAGCCCATGCTGGCGCTCCAGCGCGGTGGACAGCGGTGCGCCACCGCGCACCACGTCGCGGATGTCGGTGATCGCGCGGCGCGATCGTTCGTCCTCGGGCAACCCCAGCAGGATCGACAGCGCGCGGTCCAGCGGCTGGCCAGCACCGAGCAGGGTCGCCAACTGCTGGGTGAACTGCAGCAGCGCGGCCCCCTGCAGCGGGCGCTGCTGCAGCAGGTTGCGCCAGCTGCTGCCGCCGATCGCGCCGGCGTCGGCCAGCTGCGTCTCCATCGGCAGGTGGCCCTGGTCCTGCAGGCGCGCGATCAGCTCGGCCTCGCTGGCCGCTTCCATCTGCCCATCGAAGACCTCGCCATGCGGATTGAGCGCCTTGTAGCGATAGTTCGGCATGTCAGCCCCGGCGTCCTGCACGCATCAGCTTTCCTCGGTCACGCGCAGCACTTCCTCGATGGTGGTCTGCCCGCTCAACGCCTTGGACAGGCCATCCTCGTACATGGTGCGCATGCCGGCCTCGCGGGCGATGCGCTCGATCTCGCCCATGCCATCGCGGCGCATCACCGCACGGCGCAGCGCATCGTCCATCACCAGGAATTCCATGATGGTGGTACGCCCCAGGTAGCCGGTCGGCGCCAGCGCAGACGGCTTCGGGCGGTACAGGTGGATCGGCCCTTCCGGCTGCAGGCGGCGCAGTTCGAACCGCTCGATCTCTTCCGGCGAGGCTTCGTAGCGCTCGGCGTGGGTCGGCTCCAGCCGGCGTACCAGGCGCTGGGCCAGGATGCCGTTGATGGTGGACGTGAGCAGGTAGTCCTCCACGCCCATGTCGAGCAGGCGGGTGATGCCACCGGCTGCGTTGTTGGTATGCAGGGTGGACAGCACCAGGTGGCCGGTCAGCGCCGACTGGATGGCGATGCGCGCGGTTTCCAGGTCGCGCATTTCACCGATCATGATGATGTCCGGATCCTGGCGCACGATGCTGCGCAGGGCATTGGCGAAGTCGAGGCCGATCTGCGGCTTGGCCTGGATCTGGTTGATGCCTTCTATCTGGTATTCCACCGGGTCTTCGACCGTGATGATCTTGACGTCGGCGGTGTTGAGCTGGCTCAGCGCGGTGTACAGCGTGGTGGTCTTGCCCGAGCCGGTCGGGCCGGTGACCAGCAGGATGCCATGCGGCTGTTCCAGCACCTTGCGGAACTGCGGCAGGAAGGCATCGGTGAAGCCGAGCCGGTGGAAATCGAACACCACCGTTTCGCGGTCCAGCAGGCGCATCACCACGCTTTCGCCATGCGCGGTCGGTACCGTGCTCACGCGCAGGTCCAGCTCCTTGCCCTGCACGCGCAGCATGATGCGGCCGTCCTGCGGCAGGCGGCGCTCGGCGATGTTGAGCCGGGCCATGATCTTGATGCGGCTGATCACCGCAGCGGTGAGGTTGGCCGGCGGGCTTTCGCCCTCCACCAGCACGCCATCGACGCGGTAGCGGACCTTCAACCGGCTCTCGAACGGTTCGACATGGATATCCGAAGCGCGCAGCTCCACCGCACGCTGGATCACCAGGTTGACCAGGCGGATCACCGGTGCTTCCGACGCAAGGTCGCGCAGGTGCTCGATGTCGTCAACCGCACCGCCCTCGCCATCCGCGGTTTCCACGATCGCGCCCATCGCGCTGCGGCCCTGGCCGAACCAGCGCTCGACCAGGTCATCGATCTCCGCGCGCATGCCCAGCACCGGTGTCACCGGGACCCCAAGGGCCAACTGCACGGCCTGCTGTGGATAGGCGTCGTGGGCATCGGCCAGCCACAGCCGCACCCCGTGTTCATCCAACTCCAGCGGGCACACATGGAACTGCTTCAGGAAGCGCAGCGACAGCGGAAGTCCCTCGGCCAGCGCCTGCGGCGGGGCCTCCGGCACCTGCTTGCCTTCCAGCAGCGGCAGGCCCAGCACCTCAGCGCTGGCCTGTGCCTGGTCGCGTTCAGACACCAGGCCCAGGCGCACCAGCAGGCCCAGCAGACTGCCGCCGGCCTCGGCATGCAATGGCCGCGCGCGTGCCAGGTCTCCTTCCTTGAGCCGGCCGCGCGCCAGCAACGCATCCAGGATGCGGCCTTCGGCGTCGTCGGTAACGGTTGCAGCGAGCGCGTTCACGTGACTCTCCTGTCAATCGGCCCGACTTTAGCAGTTAAGCCGTGATTTCCGCCGCCCTGCGGCCACCTTTCGTAAAAAGACGAAGCCCGTCACACAGGGTGACGGGCGTCGGCCGTTCAACTACGACACGAGGTGATTACTGCGTGGCGAGAATGCTCACGCCGTTGTATGCCGCTTCGCCCACCACCTTGATGTAATAGGTGCCCGCCACCGGCTTGTTCACCCGCACCGTTTCGGACGTGCCGGGACGGGTCGACTTGCCGTCGTTGTCGCTGGCGCTCGGCTCACGCCCCTGGGCAATGTAGACCGAGACGTTGCCGGTGCCACCGTAGGTGATCACGCTGAGCTGCTTTCCGGCGACGGCTTCGAAGCTGTACAGCTTGCTGCTGCCGGCAGCACCGTTCAGGCCGCCGACTGCGGCCTTGTTGGTCAGCGGCGTGGCCACCGGCCCGCAGTTCTCGGTGCACGGTTCTTCCAGTGCCTTGGCCAGCGCGGCCTTGGCATCGAGGATGCCGGTACCGATCGGGGTCGCCGCCGGGATGGCGACCGGGAACGGACGCGCCGTTTCCTTCAGCAGGGTACGCATCGCGGCCGGGGTCAACGGATCCTTGCCCTTGGCGATCAGTGCGCTCTGCACCAGTGCCGCAACGGCGGCCACATGCGGCGAGGCCATCGAGGTACCGCCCATGCCCATGTAGCCCGGCGTGCCCGATTCCGGCGTGGTGGCCGCATTGGAGCCGGTCTGCCAGATGTAGCCGCCCGGGTTGCCGTCGACACTGCCGCCACCGCCCGGACCGGACAGGTCCACGCGGGCTCCATAGTTGG
The DNA here is from genome assembly GCF_049384325.1 of Stenotrophomonas sp. CASM114. Taxonomy (NCBI): domain Bacteria; kingdom Pseudomonadati; phylum Pseudomonadota; class Gammaproteobacteria; order Lysobacterales; family Lysobacteraceae; genus Stenotrophomonas; species Stenotrophomonas sp. CASM114. Next base: position 147,936 of record NZ_JBMRGJ010000008.1, read on the forward strand.
AGTAGTAGGTGATGCCACCGGTGATGCGGGTGGCACCCACGGTCACCACGCCTTCGCAGCTGGCCGGCTGGTACTTGGACGCGTTGTCGGCTTCATTGCCGGCAGCCACCACCACCGTGGTACCGCGCGAGATCGCGCCGTTGATCGCGTCCTGGTAGGTGCTGGCGCAGGAACCACCGCCCCCCAGGCTCATGTTGATGATCTCGGCCGGATTGGTGTTGGCCGGGATGCCGGTCACGGTACCGCCGGAGGCCCATGTCACCGCATCAGCGATGTCGGACAGGTAGCCGCCGCACTTGCCCAGCACGCGGACCGGCAGCACCTTGGCCTTGTAGGCGACACCGGCCATGCCGACGCCGTTGTTGGTCTGCTCGGCCACGGTGCCAGCGACGTGGGTGCCGTGCCAGGAACTGTCGTCGGCCAGCGAGCCGTCATAGCACTCGTTGTCGTTCTCGACCCAATCACCGTAGTCCTGCGCACCCGGCACGCGATCGTTGGTCGGGCGCCGCGAGGTCTCCGCATCGCTGATGAAGTCGTAGCCTTCCAGCAGGTTTCCGACCAGGTCCGGATGCTGCGGCAGGACGCCGGTATCGATCACTGCCACCACGATGCCCTCGCCCTGCGAGACATCCCACGCCGCCGGTGCGTTGATGCCGCCGACCGCATTGTGCAGATGCCACTGGTTCTGCTGGTAGAAGGGATCGTTCGGCACCAGCGCCGGCTGCACGTTGCCGGCACGCAGTTCGCTGCGGCGCAGCTTCACGTCGGCTTCGGCGTACTGCACCGACGGATCGGCCTTCAGTTCCTTCAGCACGCGCTGCAGTTCGGCCGGTGCCAGGCGGCCCTGCACACGGATGAGATCCGCACCGGTAGACAGCTTGCGGACCACCTGCGGGCCGAGCGTGCTGGCGCGTGACGTGCCGCCGGAGAGACTGGCACGGGTCAGTGCGGACTGCACGGTGGACAGCTTCGCCGAGCGGTCGGTGGCGGCAGCAGCGCCGGCCCGGTACTTGACGATGATGCGCTCGGTACCCGGCTGGGCGGTGCTGGCCTGGCGCACCGGTTCACGGGTCGGCAACCCGGCGGCGTGGACGGCACCGACCGCCGTCATCGACAGCACGGCGGCGGCAAGCACATTGATGCGAAGGTTCTGCTTCTTGATCACGTCGAATTCCTCTTCTGGGTCATGGATCGAACCAACACTGCGGCCATCATTCCTTGACGACTCCCGGCCGGCCCAGCCGGGATTGCCGTGACCTCCCCCCAGGCCCTCACTGCAGGTACGGCGCCGGCGTGGGTGGCCGCCGGCGCGATGGAGTGGCTTACCAGCCGAAGCCGGCACCGACGCCGACCGAACTGTCGTCACTGCTGAAGGCGCCGCCGAAGGTGACCGTGGCGCGATCGCTGATCGCACGCTGGTAACCCAGCGACAACGCCGACTCGCCACCCTGGAAACCGATGCCGACGCCGACACGGTTCTGGGTGCGGATACCGGCGGCACTGGTAGCCATGTTGAGCATCGCTGCGCTCATCGCGCCCTGGCGGTCGATGCGGCGGTCCATGTGGCGCAGGCGTCCGTCGATCTCGCCCTTGAACACATCGAAGCTGTCGGCAACGGCCTGGACGCGACTGTCGGTGTAGCTGTTCGCCGTCGCCATGCCACGATCCAGCTGGCCCTTGTTGACGGCGTCGGTGGCGGTGGTGCCCGCGGCGACGTTGGTGACCTGGCGTTCGTTGCCTTCGCTGCCCACCGAGACCGTGTTGGCACGATCGGCAACCGAGCCCTGGCCCAGCGCCACGGCATTTGCCGCCGTGGCACTGGCGCCCTGGCCGATGGCCGTGGACGAAGCGCCGCTGGCTACCGCGCCATCGCCCATGGCCACGGCGTTGAAGCCGGTGGCCGGGGTGCCGACCGGAATGCCCGCCCCCGCCGCGGCCACCGTCGGCGTGCCCTGCACGCGTGCGGTACTGGCCGGCGCGGCATCGGCCGTTGCCGGTGCGTCGGCCACGCTGGCCTGCGGGCTTTCATCCAGCGAAGCACTCATTGCGCGCAGGCTGGACGCGCCTGCACGCGTGCCACCGGCAGTACGACGGTCAATCTCACTGACCTTGCGGTCCAGCGCGCCCAGCGCATCGCCGACATTGCTGTAGGTGGCGCCCTGGATCACGTAGTTCGGCGCCACGAACACACCCTGCATGCCGACGCTGGCACCACCGCCGAGGAAGCTGGCGGCATCACTGAGCGACTGGAACAGCTGCCCGCCATTGATCGCCTGGCGGCTGCCGGCGGCGATGTTGCCCGCGCCGACGTTGTCGATGGTGGTGCCCTGGAAGCCGGACAGGGTCAGGCGGTCACGGCTGGCGTCGTCATAGCCGACGGCGCTGGCCGCCGTGGTCTCGACCGTGGCGATGCGCGAGTCGAAATCACCGACACGGGTTTCCACGGCGCCCACGCGCTGGTTGGTGACGTTGAGCTGCGAGCCGGTGACCGCGTCGCTGCTGCCGGCGGCGATGCGGCCGTCGGCCACATTGACGATGCGGCGCGCGGCCGGGCCATCGGTGCCGTTGCCACCACCGACCGACACCACGTTGGCATCGAGCGCACGCGAGCCCGCACCCAGTGCCACCGAGTTCGCACCGGACGCGCCGGCACTGTTGCCCAGTGCAAGCGCACCGTTGCCGATGGCCATCGCATTGGCACCCAGCGCATTGCTGCGTGCGCCGCTGGCACTGGCGGCCGAACCGATCGCTGCGGCATCGCTGCCGCTGGCACTGGCGGTACCCGCGCCGCTGGCCTTGACGTAGCGTGCGGTGCCATCGGCGGTCGCCGCGACCGCATCGAGCTGGCCACGATTGACTGCATCGGTGCGCTCGGTACCGGCGGCGACACGGGTGATCTGACGATCACTGCTGGCACTACCGACCGACACGGTGTTGGCACGATCAGCCACCGAGCCTGCGCCCAGTGCGATGCTGCCGGCCGCCGAAGCGTTGGCACTGACACCCACCGCGGTAGCGTTCGCACCGGTGGCCTTGCTGCCGTAGCCCACCGCAGTACCCAGTCGACCACTGGCTTCGGCGTAGCTGCCCAGCGCCGAGGCGCCATCGGCCGAGGCAGTGGCGCGGAAACCGCTGGCCTGCGACTGCGTGCCGCTGGCCGTGGCCTGCGCGCCGCTGGCGGTGCTGTAGGCGCCCTTGGCCTGGGCGCCGGCGCCGGTAGCGCTGGCGCCGAGTTCACTGGCGCTGGCAGCGCTGCCCACGGCCACGCTGTCGACACCACTGGCCTGTGCGTTGGTACCCAGTGCCGCCGCGTTGCTGCCGGTCGCCAGGGCGTCGGCGCCTACCGCCGTGGCGTTGGCGGCCATCGCGTTGGCGCCACTGCCCAGCGCGGTGGCACCGTTGCCGATGGCGTTGGACGCGTTGCCGGCGGCCAAGGCGTTGTCACCGTCCACCAGGGCACCGGCCTCGCCATCGGCGTTGCCGCTGGCCTGGAACTGGCGGCTGGTCTTGTCGGCGACGCTGGCAACGGCATCCAGCTGGCCCTTGTTCACCGCGTCGGTGGCTTCGGTACCGGCTGCCACATGGGTCACCTGGCGTTCGCCACCGGCCTTGCCGACGGCCACGGTATTGTCACGGTCGGCCTTGGAGCCGGCACCGAGGGCGACACTGTTGCTGCCGTTGGCGGTGGCGTTGGCGCCCAGGGCCGTGGCATTGCTGCCGGCGGCCCACGAGTTCCAGCCGATTGCCGTGGCGTAGTCTTCGGTCGCCCATGCGCCGGCGCCGAACGCCGCCGCACCGGTGCCACTGGCACGCGACGGGATCAGGCCGAAGAAGGTGCTGCCACCGATGGCCACGCTCTCCTCGCCGCTGGCCTCGCTGGACTGACCCACCGCCACGGCACCGGTACCGGCCGCAGCAGCACCGAAGCCGACGGCGGTCGTGTTGGCACCACTGGCCGCCGAGCCGTAGCCCAATGCGGTGCCGAGGCGTCCACTGGCCTCGGCATAGCCACCGACGGCAGTGGCGCCATCGGCAGAGGCGGCACTACGGAAACCGCTGGCCAGTGCCTGCGTGCCGCTGGCGTTGGATTCGGTGCCGGTTGCCGTGCTGTACGCACCACTGGCCTGTGCACGCGCACCGACCGCGCTGGCGCCGAGCTCGCTGGCGCTGGCACCGGTACCGAGCGCAAGGCTGTCTTCACCGCTGGCCTGCGCTGTGCTGCCCAGCGCCGCCGCATTGTTGCCGGTGGCCAATGCATCGATGCCCACGGCCGTGGCGTTGGCCGCCAGCGCGTTGGCACCGCTGCCCAGCGCGGTGGCCCCGTTGCCGATGGCGTTGGCCGCATCGCCGGCCGCCAGCGCGTTGTCGCCCTCGACCAGTGCCCCTGTTTCGCCATCGGCGTTGCCGCTGGCCTGGAACTGCCTGCTGGTCTTTTCCGCTGCGGCGGCTACGGCGTCGAGCTGGTTCTTGTTGACCGCATCATTGCCCTGCGTGCCATCAGCCACGTTGGTGATCTGGCGGGTGTTGCCACCGCCGCCGACCGACACGGTGTTGTCGCGGTCGGCGATCGAATCGGCACCCAGCGCCACGCTGTTGGCAGCGCGCGATTCGGCGGCGTTGCCCAGCGCGGTGCTGTTGATGCCACCGGACCAGGCGCCGCCACCGACGGCGGTGGAGTAGTTGCCCGATGCTTCGGTGGCCAGCACGCCGAACAGCGATCCGCCGACGGCGACGCTGTTGGTGCCGGTGGCCAGGCTGCCCTGGCCAGTGGCGGTGCTGTAGGCACCGGAGGCTTCCGAATCACCGCCCAGCGCCACGCTGTTGGAGCCGGAGGCATTGGCGAAGTTGCCGAAGGCCGTGGCATTGAAGGCCGAGGCCTGTGCATAGCCACCGATGGCGGTGCTGTAGCCGCCGGTCGCCTCGGCACCGATGCCGAACGCTGCCGACGCGGTGCCACTGGCGACACTCTCGCTGCCGACCGCGGTGGCGCCGCTGCCACTGGCATTGCTGAAGTACCCCACTGCCACCGCCTCCTCGCCGGAGGCTTCGGACAGCACGCCGGTCGCGGTGCTGCCAGCACCGCTGGCGATGCTGGCCGCACCGAACGCCGCACTCTGCTCGCCACTGGCCTCGCTTTCCGCACCCTGCGCGGTTGCGTATTCAGCGGTCGCCTGTGCATTTGCACCGACCGCGCTGGCGTTGGCGGCGCTGGCCAGGGCGTTGACGCCCAGTGCCTGCGCATTGCTGGCCAGCGCGTTGGCGCCGCTGCCGACTGCGGTGGCCCCGTTGCCGATGGCGTTGGCCGCATCACCGGCGGCCAGCGCGTTGTCACCGTCCACCAGTGCACCGGCCACATCACCGCCGTTGCCGCTGGCCTGGAAGAAGCGGCCGGTGGTGGCTGCCGCGCCCGCCACGGCATCCAGCTGCGCCTTGTTCACCGCGTCGGTGGCCTGGGTACCGGCGGCGACGTTGGTCACCTGGCGTTCGTTACCGGTGCTGCCGACCGAAACGCTGCGGGCGCGGTTGGCGACCGAGCCGGCGCCCAGTGCGACGGCGTTGCTGGCGCTGGCGTTGCTGCCGGCACCGAGCGCGATCGCGCTTTCACCACCGGCCACCGTGTTGGTGCCGATGGCGATGCTGTTGAGGCTGTTGCCCAGCGCCTGGAAGCCCAGCGCCACGCTGTTGTCGCCATAACCGAATGCGCCGCGACCGACGGCGGTGGAGCTGGTGCCGTTGGCCCAGCTGTTGTAACCGATGGAGGTCGCACCACTGCCACTGGCCCAGGCCGCGTTGCCGAATGCCGAGGCATTGGTGGCCGTTGCCCAGGCGCCGGAACCGAACGCACTCGCCCCGCTTGCGGTAGCCCAGCTGTAGCCACCGACGGCGGTGCTGTCGTCACTGCTGGCGAAGGCGCTGTCGCCAACCGCAACCGCGTAGCTGCCGGTCGCACGCGACTTGCCGCCGGCCGCGAAGCTGTTGTCTCCGCTGGCCCTGGCGGCGTTGCCGAACGCACTGCTGGCAGCGCCGGTCGCCTGCGCACCACTGCCGACCGCCGTGGCGTCGGCAACGGCAGTGGTGCCGACCTGCTGTGCCGTACCGTCGGCACCGATGATCGGCTGGTTGTACTCGTCGTAGGCCTGGCCGAGGCCACCGATGGCAACACCGCCATTGCCGGTGGCGTTGCTGTTGCGCCCCACCGCCACGGCGTCGTCACCGATGGCCGAGGCCGCTGCGCCCTGTGCAATCGCGCCAGCGCCGATCGCATTGCTCGACGAACCCGCCGCAACCGCACCTTCGCCCTCGGCCAATGCACCGGCATCGCTGCCTGCTTCCGGCTGGGCCTGGAAGAAGCGCGCGGTGCTGTCGGCGGTGCTGGCCACCGCGTCGAGCTGCGCCTTGTTCACTGCATCGGTGGCTTCACTGCCCGCGGCGACGCTGGTGATCTGCCGTTCGTTGCCGGCACTGCCCACGGCCACGCTGTTGGCACGCACCGCTTCGGAGTTGGCGCCGAGCGCAACGCTGTTGGCACCGCGTGCGGTGGCGTAGTAGCCCACGGCGGTGCTCTGCGCGCCGCTGGCCCAGGTCTGCGCGCCGAGCGCGCTGGCGTTCTCGCCCGGTGCGTAGGCGAAGTAGCCGACCGCAGTCGCTTCGGCGCCGGACGCTTCGGTCAGGCTGCCGTTGGCCACCGCGCGATCACCGCTGGCGATGGCGCCGGCGCCGACGGCGGTCGACGCTTCGCCGCTGGCCTGGGTCTGCACGAAGAAGCCCAGGCCTGGAATCAGATCGGCCGGGCCGCCGATGGCCACGCTGCTGGTGCCGGTGGCGTTGCTCTGCGTACCCAGCGCGGTGGAGTAATCACCGATGGCATTGGCAACCGCACCGAACGCGGACGACTGCGCGCCGGCGGCATATGCGCCAACGCCATAGGACGACGCGGCGAAACCACCGGCCTCGGCACTCGCACCCACCGCAGTACCCCCGACACCGGCACTGGTGGCGCCGGTTTCCACCGGCACGCCGCCACTGGTGATCAGCGGATTGCCATCGGCATCCACCGCAGCACCACCGACGGCGACACTGCCTGGGCCGTTGGCCTGCGCGTTGTTGCCGAACGCGGCACTGTTCTGGCCCGAGGCCAGCGCGTTGTTGCCAACGGCGGTGGCGTTCTGCGCGACGGCGGTCGCACCGGCGCCCACGGCCGTCGCACCCTTGCCGATCGCATTGGCGGCCTCGCCAGCCGCCAGCGCCTCGTCGCCCTCGGCCAATGCACCCGCATCACTGTTGCTGCTGCCCGTGGCCCGGAAACGCTTGGCGGTGGCATCGGCCACGGCGGCGACGCCCTTCAACTGGCCGACGTTGACCGCGTCGGTATCTTCAGTACCCGCAGCGACGCTGGTGATCTGCCGGGTCAGGCCGTAGTCGGCGGCGCCGACAGAGACGGTATCGACGCGGTCGGCCAGCGAGCCGGCGCCCAGCGCCACGCTGCCGGTGGCAACCGCAGCGGCGTTCGAACCCAGCGCGGTGCTGTATTTACCGACGGCGGTGCTGAACGCGCCCACCGCGATCGACGCTTCGTTGGCGGCGGTAGCGCCGCGGCCCAGTGCGGTGCTGCCAGGACCCATCGCCACGGCACCACCGCCGACGGCCGTCGCGCCATCGGCAGTGGCTTCGGACAACGCACCGAGTGCGGTGGCCGCACCGTTCTCGCTGGCTGCGTACGCGCTGGCGCCGACGGCCGTATCGCCAAGCCCGAACGCGGCCGCGCTCTGCCCGACCACCACGCTGGCATCGCCGATGGCCAGGGCGCCCTGGCCGAAGGCACTGGCGCCGAGACCGGCGGCAATGGCCTGGGTCCCGATGGCGGTGGTGGCGTTGGCCAGCGCCTGTGCACCGGCGCCGGCCGCGACTGCGCCCTGCCCCTCGATCTTCGCCGCGTCGCTGTCATCGCCTGCGCCGTCGGCCTTGAAATAGCGGTTTCCATCGGCGGCGACATCAGCCAGCGCGGCCTGCGTGGCGCGCGCCTGCGCGTCCAGCTGCGCCTTGTTCACCGCATCGGTGCCCTGCGTACCAGCAGCCACGTTGGTGATCTGCCGCTCCTTGCCGGCGTCGCCGATGGACACGGTATTGGCCCGCGTGGCCTTGGAGCCAGCGCCCAGCGCCACGCTGTTGGCGGCGCTGGCATTGCTGTTGCTGCCGATCGCCACCGCATTGCTGCCCTTGGCCGTGGCCGAGCCTTCGATCAGGCACTTTTCCAGCAGCTTGCCGCTGAATGCAACGCAGGTGGCGCTGCCGCCGATCTGCACCGACTGTGCCGTCGCGCTGCCGCTCATGCCCAACCCCAATACCAGGCCCAGTGCCACCGCCAGCAGTGCGGGCGTGGCCTGTGTCGCATCGCGGCGCTGGTCGACGACCCCGCCACTGCTGCTGTCGGAGGAGGCCAGTTCCGAGGCCACCACCAACTGACCCAGTGCTTTGTTCCAGACCTTGCGATAAATCCGATTCATCGGTACGGCTCCTGATTGGACTGGTTTTGGGCAAAGCAACGCCACCGCTGGGCTTTCCGGCCCAACGTCCCCTGGGGGCGTTTATTCGCGTGATTTACTGCGGGGTATTGCCGAACGGCGCGCAGCGACAGAAAACCGAGCGCGTGCGCCAACCGGTTACTGCGAAATGAATGATTCTGAAACGGGGTTCAAGTGTTAACGGCAACTTTGCAGATCGTCAAGACTTTGACACGACAAATCCTATTGCCGTGAAGCAGTTCACTATTTCACGTGTTTATAAAGGCATTTTGTTAGACATACGTGACGAACTGCTGGCGCATGAAAACGGATGTAACTAGCGGCCAGATCAGCAATTTCACGCACACAAAGAAAAACCCGCCGACAAAGCGGCGGGTTTTTCCATACGCGGTGGCATTGCGGCCTGCGCGGAACGATGCGATCAGCCGCACCACACCCGCGCGTTGCGGAACATGCGCATCCACGGCGAATCACCCTGCCATTCAGCCGGTGCCCAGCTCAGGTTGAGCGCGCGCGGGGTGCGCTCCGGGTGCGGCATCATGATGGTGACGCGGCCGTCGGTGCTGGTCAGGCCGGTGATGCCGTCCGGCGAACCGTTCGGGTTCAGCGGGTACTGGCTGGCGACGTTGCCATGGCCATCGATGTAGCGCAGCGAGACGCGGGCGGCAGCCTGGTCGACGGCGTTGTCGAACACGGCCTGGCCTTCGCCGTGCGCCACCGCTACCGGCAGGCGCGAGCCGGCCATGCCACGCAGCAGGATCGACGGCGATTCCACCACTTCCAGCAGCGCGGTGCGGGCTTCGAACTGCTCGCTGGCATTGCGGCGGAACTGCGGCCAGTGTCCGGCACCGGGGATGATGTTCTTGAGCTGGCTCATCATCTGGCAGCCGTTGCACACGCCCAGCGCGAAGCTGTCTTCGCGCGCGAAGAACGCGGCGAAGGCATCACGCAGCGCACTGCGCTCCAGGATCGAGGTGGCCCAGCCACGGCCGGCACCGAGCACATCGCCGTAGCTGAAGCCGCCGCAGGCGACCAGACCGGTGAAATCCTGCAGCGCCACGCAGCCTTCGATCAGGTCGCTCATGTGCACGTCGAAGGCGCGGAAGCCGGCACGTTCGAAGGCGTTGGCCATTTCGATCTGGCCGTTGACGCCCTGCTCGCGCAGCACCGCCACGCGCGGACGCGCACCGGTGCTGATGAACGGTGCCGCCACATCCTCGTTCAGGTCGAAGCTGAGCTTGGGCTTCAGGCCCGGTGCGTTGAAGGCACGGGCGACCTCGCGCTCGGCATCGGCGTTGGCCGGGTTGTCGCGGCGCTTCTGCATCGCGTGGGTGACCGACCACCAGGCGTCGAACAGTGCGTCCCAACGCCATTCGGCCAGGTTCTCGCCACCCAGCGACACGCGCACCACCGGCGCGGTGGTCGGCTTGGCGATGCGCTGTGCGCATTCGGTCAGTGCGTGGCGTTCGACCAGGTCGGCGAACGCAGCGCGGTCTTCGCGCGCGATCTGCACCACCGCACCCAGTTCTTCGTTGAACAGGCTGCGGAACGGATCATCGCCCCAGGCATCGAGCGTGATGTCCAGGCCAAGGCGCGAAGTGAAGGCCATTTCGCACAGCGCGGCGAAGGCACCACCGTCGCTGCGGTCGTGGTAGGCCAGCAGCAGGCCGGACTGGCGCGCATCGCGGATCAGCTCGAAGAAGCCACGCAGGCGCTGCGGATCGTCCAGGTCCGGAGCGGCACCGGCGAAGGCCGGCAGGTCGCCATGGTCGGCGTGCACCTGGGCCAGGATCGAACCGCCCAGGCGCTGCTTGCCGGCACCCAGGCCGATCAGCCACAGCTCGCTGTCCACGTCGCGGTCGAGCAGCGGGGTCAGCTGCTTGCGCACGTCGGCGACCGGCGCGAACGCCGAGATCACCAGCGACACCGGCGACACGCTCTTGTGCGCTTCGCCCTGGTCGTGCCACTGCGCCTGCATCGACAGCGAGTCCTTGCCCACCGGGATGCTGATGTCCAGCTGCGGGCACAGTTCCATGCCCACCGCCTTCACCGCGTCGTACAGCAGTGCGTCTTCGCCCGGATGGCCGGCCGCGGCCATCCAGTTCGCCGACAGCTTGATTTCATCCAGCGCATCGACCGGGGCCGCACACAGGTTGGTCAGCGCTTCGCCCACCGCCATGCGTGCCGACGCAGCGGCGTCGAGCAGGGCCAGCGGGGTGCGCTCGCCGATCGACATCGCTTCGCCGGCCACGCCATCGAAGTCGGCCAGGGTGATCGCCACGTCGGCCACCGGCAGCTGCCACGGGCCGACCATCTGCTCACGCGCGGTCAGGCCACCGACGCTGCGGTCACCGATGGTGACCAGGAAGTTCTTCGAGGCGACGGTCGGGTGCGCGAGTACGCGCAGGCCGGCTTCCTGCAGGTCCAGGCCGCCGGTCTTCAGCGCCGGCCAGCGCGGTGCCGGCGGGTGCGCGGTGTCGCGGTGCATCTTCGGCGGCTTGCCGAACAGCACGTCCATCGGCAGGTCGATCGGCGCATCGGCCGGGGTGTGGCCCGGCACGGCACCGTAGGCCGCCACCAGGTGCTCCTCGGCGGTGGCCACGCCAACGGCGGCGAACGGGCAGCGCTCGCGGGCGCACAGCGCGGCGAACTCGGCCAGGCGCTCCTGGGCCACGCCCAGCACGTAGCGTTCCTGCGACTCGTTGCACCACAGCTGCATCGGCGACAGCGACGGATCATCGGTGGGCACCTTGCCCAGGTCGATGACACCACCGACGTTCGAGTCGTGCAGCAGTTCGGGGATGGCGTTGGACAGGCCACCGGCGCCGACGTCGTGGAAGAACTTGATCGGGTTGTTGGCGCCCATCGCCACGCAGCGGTCGATGACCTCCTGGCAGCGGCGCTCCATTTCCGGGTTGTCGCGCTGCACGCTGGCGAAGTCCAGGTCCTCGGCACTCTCGCCGGACGCCACTGAACTGGCGGCGCCACCGCCCAGGCCGATCAGCATCGCCGGCCCGCCGAGCACGATGACCGCATCACCGGCCTGCAGCGGGATCTTGTCGACCTGCACGCGATCGATCGCGCCGAGGCCGCCGGCCAGCATGATCGGCTTGTCGTACGCACGCACCAGATCGGCGCCTTCGGGCAGCTCGAAGCTGCGGAAGTAACCGAGCAGGTTCGGGCGGCCGAATTCGTTGTTGAACGCAGCGCCGCCGAGCGGGCCGTCAGTCATGATTTCCAGCGCCGGCGCCATGCGCGGGTTCAGCGCGCGCGGCGCTTCCCACGGCTGCGGCAGCTCGGGGATGCGCAGGTGCGAGACCGAGAAGCCGGTCAGGCCCGCCTTCGGCTTGCCGCCACGGCCGGTCGCGCCCTCGTCGCGGATCTCGCCACCGGCACCGGTCGAGGCACCCGGGAACGGCGCGATCGCGGTCGGATGGTTGTGCGTTTCCACCTTGATCTGGAACGCGCTGGGCACCTGCGGCTCGCGGCGGTATTCGCCACTGGCCGGATCGGGGCGATAGCGCGAGGCCGGATGGCCTTCGATCACCGCGGCATTGTCGCTGTACGCGCTGAGCGTGTGCTGCGGAGTCTGCTGGTGGGTGTTCTTGATCATCCGGAACAGCGAGCGGTCCTGCTCCTGGCCGTCGATGGTCCAGCTGGCGTTGAAGATCTTGTGGCGGCAGTGCTCGGAATTGGCCTGCGCGAACATCATCAGTTCCACGTCCGACGGCGACCGGCCCAGCGCAGTGAAACGCTCGCGCAGGTAGTCGATCTCGTCCTGGGCCATGGCCAGGCCGAGGCGCTGGTTGGCGGCCTCCAGCTGGTCCACCGGCACGCGCTCCAGTTCACCCCGGGCCGGTGCCGAGAACAGCGCCTGGCCCTGTTCCACGGTCTCCAGCACCGACTGCGTCATCGGGTCGTGCAGCGCCTTGACCAGCGCCTGCTGGGCGGCGGCATCGGCCGGCCAGCCCTGCACGTCGATGCGCAGGCCACGTTCGACCCGGCTGACCGGCTGGCCGGCACCGCGGACCAGTTCGGTGGCCTTGCTCGACCATGGCGACAGCGTGCCCAGGCGCGGCACCACGATGCGGCTGACCGCGCCGTCGGCCACGGCTTCGGCCTGCGGCGCCGCTTCGAGGATGCGGCACAGGGTGGTCAGGTCGGGGGCGGCGCTGCCTTCGGGCTGCACGAAGTAGACGTGCCAGGCACCGCTGATGCGCAGGGAGGGAGCGATGGACTGCAGGCGGGATTCAAGACGTTCGCGGCGGAACGGCGACAGGGCGGGCGCGCCCTCGAGGACCATCATGTCCGGGGAACCGTAGTTGGGAAACGGGCCCGACATTGTACCGGAAGCGGGGGGATGGGCTCTGGCCGGGCGGCGCCCGGCACCCGCCGAGGCCAGGGCAGCGGCAACGGCAATGGCAACGGCAATGGCCCAAGCAAAAGCTGGGTTCCCGTGGGATGGCGGGGTGGTGGGGGCCAGCAGGACACGCCGTAAACCCGTCCATGGGGGCTCGATGGCGCCATCCATGGCGCCAACGGTCCTGCTGGCCCCCACCACCCCGCCCCCGACAGTTTCCCGCGATGTGCGGTGGATCCACGCCATGCGTGGAGGCTCTGCGGTAGTGCCGGCCGCTGGCCGGCAACCAGGGAACATCAGAAATCAGGCATTGGAGCGCGCAGCGACCGGCTTCTGCTTTTGATTTTGATTTTTTGTTCTGTCTTTCGTGGCTGGCTGCGCAGGAACCTGTCAGAGGCCGGGTGGGTGGGGTCAGGCGGGGTGTCCGCGGCATGGATGCCGCGGCCAAGCCCCCAGGGACGGGTTCACGGCGTCCCCCCCTG